>SVKP01000045.1 GCA_015068395.1 Oscillospiraceae bacterium | reverse complement strand
TTCCTTGCCAATCGGCTGCATGGTTTCGCCGCACTGCGGGCAGGCGCGCTCCTCCTCCGGCAGAGTGTGCTCGACTTCAACAACCTCAATGTTTTCAGGCAGAATGTCGCGGACGTTGCCGGATTTGCGGGAGCGGGTATGTTCCTTTACCTTCGTGGCAGCCTGCTTTTCTTCTATGACAACCCATGCCTCCGCTTCATCAAAAAGCAGGCTGAGTTGCTCACTAACCTGCTCAGAGGACTTCTCAGACTTGGAGCCAAACTGCTTGCTCTTAATAACGCGCAACTGCTCCATGAGCCACCGGTTCTGTTCCCGCAGCTCTAAAAATTCTCCATATTCCGCGCGGGTAATGGACACCATTTCCGCGTTGCTTGTCTCGGAAACAATCTCTCTGTTCATGTAACAATTATACCATGAAAGAGGCAAAAAGTCCGACGTTTTAGCTGGTTTCTGGCAATTTTACGCAATGCTTAAGCCTTCAACCGGGCGGTGTGCTTTGGACTGTTCTACCTTGAGCCCTTCCATGAGCCAACGGTATTGTTGAGGCGTGATCTGCCGGACTTCGCTCTCACTTCTCGGCCATTGATACACGCCTTCCTCCAGCCGCTTATAGACAAGGACGAAACCATCGCCCTCCCAGTACAGCCCCTTTATTCTGTCCCGGCGTCTGCCGCAGAAAAGAAACAGCGTGTTTGTGAAGGGGTCCAGATTGAACTCCTGTTGCACCAGCAGGGCAAGGCCGTCGATACCCTTTCGGAGATCCGTGTATCCGCAGGCGATGTATACCTTATGCGAGGCTGCCGGGGAGCTGGCCTGTTCGTGCCGCTTTCGCGCGGCAGCTAAAGCCATCACAGAGAACACGGGCTTGAGCATCAGCGCCCAAGGCGTATGGAACATCGTGCAGGCGCTGGGCGAGCAGCGCCACGAACAGGTCAAACGTCACGCGGAGCTTGCCCGTATGGGTCAGGGGGGGCGGGTGCATAGAGAGCAAGATCCTCTACGAGGAGAACGACGGGGTCTGGCTGAAGCTGCAGGGAAAAGGCCCCTGTGTCTGCGTCCTCGACAAGTTCCATCGAAACAAGAAATTGACCGAGTGCATCAGGATCAAGGATTTTTTGCAGACCGCCCGTGAGCTTCTATATAACCGGATAACGCTTCCCAACATTCCTTGGCTTAGTGGTACCCGAGCGCCGTTCGAGAGCCTGTTCTTCGAGGGCGATTTCGGCACGTCGCTGACGGCGGAGCACGCTTGCGCATTTCATGCTCGCTTTGGAGGAGGCCGGCGTTGCGGGGACTGTGACCGCGGCGAAACCCGGGCTTGCGGGCGAGCAGGGCATGGAGTATATCATTTCGTGGAAAAGGGGATAGTGTGGCTTTCTTCTGCTCGGAAAAAGAAACATGTCGAAATATAAAAGAAGAATATACATAATAGTCCCTTTCGGGTATAGTATCTGCAACAAGTATTGACATTATACCCGAAAGGGTGTATTATAGCTGTATGAATACAATTGCTGCATTTATCAAGCAAAAGAGGAAGGAAGCCGGTCTCACACAGGAGGAGTTTGCGCTCCGCTCCGGGCTGGGGCTTCGTTTCGTGCGCGAATTGGAGCAGGGCAAGGAGACTGTACGCATGGACAAGGTCAATCAGGCGCTTGCCATGTTCGGCATGGAGGCGGTGCCGGGGAGGAAGAACAACGATGGATGAAGCGTACAGAACCGCATACGTCTATGTGCGCGACGTGTTCGCGGGCAGCCTGCGGGAAACCGACGACGGGTATGCATTTGCCTATGACGCAGACTATCTGGCACGGCCTGACGCGACGCCCGTCAGCCTGACGCTGCCGCTGACGGCGGACGGTTACGCCTCCAAGACGCTGTTCTCCTTTTTTGACGGCCTGATGCCTGAGGGATGGCTGCTGGATGTGGTGCTGCATAACTGGAAGCTGGATCGGAACGACCGCTTCGGTCTGCTGCTGGCGGCGTGCAAGGACCCCATCGGCAAGGTCAGCATCCGGGAGGTGCGCGTATGAACTGCCTGTGCTGCGGTAAACCGATCCGGCGGGATTCTCCCGAGGGGATCACCGGCTGGCACGACAAATGCGTCCGCGCGTTCTTCGGCACAAAAAAACTGCCGGACATTGATATGTCGGCAGAGGTGTTGGAGGAGTTGGCAAAGCAGAGCACCAATCAGGGCTTTACCGTGCCCGGAGTGCAGAAGAAGCTGTCGCTCCATCTGACGCAGGGGCAGGAACCGCGCCTGACGCTGGTGAACTATCCGACGGGGTTTATCCTCAAGCCGCAGACCGCGGAGTATCCGGCGCTGCCGGAGGCGGAATATCTGGTGATGCAGATGGCAAAGGCGTGCGGTATCCGAACGGTGCCGTTCGCGTTGGTGCGGATACCGGCACAGGACAACGCGCTCGCCTATATCACGCGACGCATCGACCGCGTTTTGCCGGCGACGGAGGGCGAGCCAGTCAAGCTGCTGGCGATGGAGGACTTCTGCCAGCTGGACGGACGCCTGACCGCCGACAAGTATCACGGCTCCTATGAGCGCTGCGCAAAGCTGATTGGGCGCTATTCGTCCCGGCTCGGTTTGGACATGACCGAGATGTTCCTGCGACTGGTGTTCTCCTTCGCGGTCGGAAACTCCGATATGCACCTGAAGAACTTTTCGCTGATCGAGACTGCCTGCGGGAGCGAGGAGTATGTTCTCTCCGACGCTTATGATATGCTGCCGGTGAACACCATCCTGCCGGAGGACCCGGAGCAGCTTGCGCTGACCATCAACGGAAAAAAACACAATGTCCGCCGAAAAGACTTCCTCGTTTTTGCGGAGGCGGTTGGCTTGCTGTGTGCCTCGGCTGAAAAGATGATGGAAAAGTTGGTTTCGATGCGGGAGCGTCTTCTTGCCATGTGCGCAGATTCGTATTTGCCGGAGGACATGAAGGTTTCGCTCACCGAGCTGATCTCCGAGCGCCTTGCGGCGTTGGAGAAGACTGCAAATCGGTGAATTTTTCCGCGAAGGGGATGATACGCAATATCATGATCCGGTACGATATCCGCAGGGCTGACTGGTTTAATGGACCGTTTTTCGTGCCAAAAAACAGGCGGTTTTGGAACAGCATTGTCAGCTGCGCCCGTTGGAATGCGCTCCTTTTTACTCTTCATGCAATCGGTCTGCTTTTAGCAGGGCATACCAGCACGCATCACAGATACCCTGATTGTTTCTGTCGGAGCTGCGCATGGTGCCCTCATATTTCATTTTGCATTTTTTCATAACCATGCCGGAATGCGGGTTTCTTGGATCGTGGCGGCTTTCAATACGGTTGGCGCCCACCACGTCAAAGAAGAACTCCATGACTGCTTTCAGCGCCTCTGTCATGATGCCCTGGCGCCACCAGGCCTCCCTAAGACAATAGCCGATGTATCTCGGGCGGCCGCCGGTCGACCCGGGCAGAAAAGACAAACGCGCCTTTTGCGCTCATACCATCTGGTCGGGGCGGACGGTTTCGTCGAACTGCTCCGCGCTCAAAAAGCCCAGCTCGACGCAGGCTTCCCGGAGCGAGAGGCCGCGCGCGGCTGCGAGCTGCGCCACGTGCGCGGCGTTTTCATAGCCAATGCGCGGCGACAGCGCCGTGACCAGCATCAGCGAGCGCTCCATGTTCTGCGCCATGTGTGCGCGGTTCGCGGTGATCCCACCCGCGCAGCGCTCGTTGAACGACGCGATAGACTCGGAGAGCAGGCGCGCGGACTGCAAGAAGTTGTAGGCGCAGACCGGGAGGAAGACGTTCAGTTCAAAATTGCCCTGCGACGCTGCGAAGCCGACCGCGGCGTCGTTGCCCATGACCTGCACCGCCACCATCGTCACCTGCTCGCACTGCGTCGGGTTGACCTTGCCCGGCATGATGGACGAGCCGGGCTCGTTTGCGGGAATACTGATCTCGCCGAGACCGCAGCGCGGCCCGGAGGCGAGGAAGCGCACGTCGTTGGCGAGCTTCATCAGGTCGGCGGCAAGCGCCTTCATCGCGCCGTGCGCAAACACCAGCTCGTCGAGGCTCGTGAGCGCGTGGAACTTGTTCGGCGCGGGCAGAAATTTCTTCCCGGTCAGCGCCGAGAGCTCCTCCGCCACGCGCTTGTCGAAGCCCTTTGGCGCGTTGAGTCCCGTACCGACGGCGGTCCCGCCGAGCGCCAGCTCCCGCAGCGGCGGCAGCGCGGCGAGCAGCATCCGCCGGTCCTGCTCAAGGCTCGCGCGCCAGCCGGAGATCTCCTGTGAAAAGCGCAGCGGCGTTGCGTCCTGCAAGTGCGTGCGCCCGAGCTTGAGCACGTCGGCGTTTTCTTCCTCCAAACGCCGAAGCGTGCCAATCAGCGCGTCGACGGCGGGCAGCAGACGGTCCTCCACGGCGATTGCCGCCGCAACGTGCAGCGCGGTGGGAAAGACGTCGTTCGAGGACTGAGAGAGGTTGACGTCGTCGTTCGGGTGCAGCAGCTTCTTCCCGGCAAGCTCGTTCCCGCGGTTTGCGACGACCTCGTTGACGTTCATGTTCGTTTGCGTGCCGGAGCCGGTCTGCCAGACGACCAGCGGAAAGTGCTGCGCGAGCGTGCCTGCGATGATCTCATCCGCCGCGGCGCAGATCGCCGCGCACTTTTCCTCCGTCATTCTCTCCGGCACAAGGCCGCGGTTCGCGAGCGCCGCCGCCTTTTTGATCTGGGCAAGCGCGCGAATGAGCTCGGAGGGCATCGTTTCCAGCCCGACGCCGATGGGGAAGTTGAGACGCGAGCGCTCCGTCTGCGCGCCCCAGAGCGCGTCGGCGGGCACGCGCATCTCGCCCATGCTGTCATGCTCCGTGCGGTAATCCATGTCGGCTTCCCCCTTTATACGTTCAGCTCCGCGCTGCCCGCGGCGGCGTCCGCATAGGCGTCGCGGCGGCGTGTCAGAAAGCTTTCAACCTGCTCGCGGCAGCGGCCGATGTAGTTCTCCGGCGCGAGCAACGCGGACATTTCTTCCTCTGTCATGCCGAACGCGCCCGTCGCGGCGAGCCGTGCGACCAGATCGCAGGGTTCGCCGTTTTGCATGCTCTGCGCCGCCTCCATCGAGCAGCGGCGAATGACCTCGTGCAGCGCCTGCCGGTCGCCGCCGCGCTTGACCGCCTCCATCAGCAGATTTTCTGTCGCAAGGAAGGGCAGATACTCCCGCAGGCTCCTGTCGACGATCGCTTCGTTGACCCGCAGGCCCGCCGTCACGTTCTGCGTAAGACGCAGGACTGCGTCGGCGCAGAGGAACGCCTCCGGCATGGAGAGACGGCGGTTCGCGCTGTCGTCCAGCGTGCGTTCCAGCCACTGTGCCGCGGCGGTCATCGGCGCGTTGGCGGCGTCCGCCATCAGATAGCGGCTGAGCGAGCAGATGCGCTCGCAGCGCATCGGGTTTCGCTTGTAGGGCATGGCGGACGAGCCGACCTGCGCGTCCTCAAACGGCTCCTGGAGCTGGCGGTCGTGCTGGAGCAGGCGGATGTCGGTCGCCATGCGGCAGCAGCTCTGCGCGATGGAGGACAGCGCGTTCAAAATGCGGCTGTCCAGCTTGCGCGGGTAGGTCTGTCCGCAGACGTCGAAGCAGCGCTCGAAGCCGAACGCCGCCGCGATGCGGCGGTTCAGCTCGTCGACCTTGCCGCCGTCCCCGTCAAAGAGGTCGAGCAGGCTCGCCTCCGTCCCGGTCGCGCCGCGGCAGCCGAGAAAACGGATGCTGTCCAGCGCGAAATCCAGCTCCTCCACGTCGGAGAGAAGGTCCTGCATCCACAGCGTTGCGCGCTTGCCGACCGTGGTGGGCTGCGCGGGCTGATAGTGCGTGTAGCCGAGCGTCGGCAGCGCCTTGTAGCGCTCCGCGAACGCGGCGAGGTTGGCGGCTGCCTTGAGCAGCTCGCCGCGCAGATAGCGCAGCGCGTCGCGGTAGAGGATGAGGTCGGCGTTGTCGGTGACATAGCAGCTCGTCGCGCCGAGATGGATGATCCCGGCGGCGGCGGGCGCCGCCTTCCCATAGGCGTAGATATGCGCCATGACGTCGTGGCGCACCTTGCGCTCCCGCACGGCGGCGAGGTCGAAATCAATGTCCGCGATGTGCGCGTTCAGCGCCGCGACCTGCTCCTCCGTCACAGGGAGCCCCAGCTCGTGCTCCGCGCGGGCAAGCTCCGTCCAGAGCCTGCGCCAGGTCTCGATGCGCGTCCGCTGGGAAAACAGGCGCAGCATGTAGCCGGAGGCATAGCGCGCGGAGAGGGGCGATTCGTATTTTTCGTACATCCCCTTTACCTCCTGATGTAGGAATCGCGCTCCGCACCGACGGAAATGTAGCCGATGCGGCAGCCGACCGCCTCCTCGATGCGCTCCACATACGTCCTTGCAGCCTTCGGCAGCGCCGCCCAGGTGCGGATGCCGGAGATGTCGCATTGCCAGCCGTCCATGTAGTCGAGCACCGGCTTCGCCTTGTCCAGCGCGGCGGGGAAGGGGAACTCGTCCGTCCGCTTGCCGTCCAGCTCGTACTGCACGCAGACGGGGATCCTGTCAAGGTAGCTCAAAACGTCGAGCTTGGTCAGCGCCAGCTCCGTCGCACCCTGTACCCGCACGCCGTAGCGCGTGGCGACAAGGTCGATCGGTCCGACGCGGCGCGGACGTCCCGTCTTGGCGCCGTACTCTGCGCCCGCCTCCCGCAGCGCGTCCGCCTCCGGCCCGAACAGCTCGCAGGTGAACGGGCCCTCGCCGACGCAGGTGGAATACGCCTTGACGACGCCGAGCACCTCGTCCACCTTCAGCCACGGCGCGCCGGAGCCGACCGGCGCATAGGCGGCGATCGCGTTGGACGAGGTCGTGTACGGATAGATGCCGCAGTCGAGGTCGCGCAGCGCGCCGAGCTGCGCTTCGAAGAGGATGCTTTTCCCGGACTCCTGCACGTCGCGGAGCACGGCGGCAGTGTCGCAAATATACGGCTTGAGCCTTGCACCATATTCGTCGAGCCAGCTTAGCAGCGATTGCAGCGTGCAGGGCTTTGTGCCGTAGACGCCGGTGAGCGTCAGGTTTTTCCATTCCAGCAGGTCTGATGCGTGCTCGCGCAGGCGCTCGGGATAGAACAGCTCGCCCGCGAGCAGCGTCTTTTTCTGGTACTTGTCTGAGTAGAACGGCGCGATGCCCTGACGGGTCGAGCCGAACTTCTTGTCCTTGAGGCGCGCCTCCTCCAGCGCATCCAGCTCCCGGTGCCACGGCAGCAGGAGCGAGGCTCGCTCGCTGATCTTCAGATTCTTCGGCGTGACGGGCACGCCGGACGCGCGGAGCGTTTCGATCTCTGTCCAGAGGTTTTCGAGGTCGAGCGCGACGCCGCTGCCGAGGATGTTGACGACGCCGCTGCGGAAGATGCCGGACGGAAGCAGATGCAGCGCGAACTTGCCGCGCTCGTTGACGACGGTGTGCCCGGCGTTGCCGCCGCCCTGATAGCGGACGACGCAGTCGTACCGCTCGGTCAGCAGGTCGACCATGCGGCCCTTGCCCTCGTCACCCCAGTTGATGCCTACGATCGCACAATTAGACATAGATCTCTCTCCTTCGATATGGTGTTCAAGCAAGAAAAAGGTGCTCATTTGGGGGATGCCTGTCCCGCAAACGAACGCCTTTGTTCATTATCTAAAAATACTACGCGAGACGGGGATTGTCAATAGGTTCTGATGATGTTCTCCGCGATCTCTTTTCGGGACAGGCGCAGGTCCATCGCCTGCTTCTCAATGTAGCGGTGCGCCTCCGCCTCCGTCATTTGCAGCTGCTCGATCAGCAGCCACTTCGCGCGGTTGACCAGACGGATCTCTTCAATCTTTTCCTCGACCGTCGCCTGCTTTTCCTCCATGCGGCGCAGGCGCTCGCGCGCGGCGCAGAGGATGCGCAGCGTCTGCGAGACCGTTTGCGCGGAGGCGGGCACGGGCAGCACCATCACGCCGTCCGCCATCACCTCGGCATAGACGTCGTCGTAAAGCTCTTTCTTGACCATCAGCAGCACGCCCGCGCCGGAGCTTCGGCAGATATCCGCGGCGAGGCGGCTGCCAAACTCGTCGCGCAGGGGCGACTGGACCAGCACAAGGTCGTAGGCCGTATCCAGCAGTCGCCGCCGCGCCTCCCCGGCGCTTCGCGCGTTCTCGACGGGCCAGTAATCCGTCGGCGGGAGAAGCGCGCGCGCCGCCTGTGTGAACTTTTCAGACGCGGAGACGATCAAAACGGCGTAGGTACGCTCCTGAAACACCATGCGGCTTCCCCCTTTCGCGAAGATTTGCGGCGCCTTGTCAGCGGTTCGTGTAGGCGGACAGGACCAGCTCCGGCAGATGCGCGCGGATGAAGCTGCTGCCCTTTGCCGCCGCGATCGCCTCGTGCAGCGAGGCGGGAATGTGCTGATAGCGGCTGAGCGTTTCCTCGTCGGCGGTGAACAGATTGACGTCTGCGCTCTCAGGCAGCGGAAGACGGCGGCGGATGCCGTCGAGCCCCGCGTAGATCATCAGCGCATAGGCGAGATAGGGGTTCGCCGTCGGGTCGGGGGAGCGCAGCTCGGCGCGGTAATGCTCCTGTGCCGCGGCGGGGATGCGGATGAGCTGGGAGCGGTTCTCGCTCGACCAGGTGATGTAGCCCGGCGCCTTGTTGCTGCCGAGGCGGCGATAGGAGTTCTCCGTGGGGTTCAAAAAGAGCGTCAGCTCGCGCACCTTCTCCATGATGCCGGCGATGGCGAAGGGCAGATGGTCCTTCCCATCCGACGCGCGGACGGAGAAATTGATGTGCATGCCGTTGCCTGCCTCGTTCGGCAGGGGCTTGGGCGAGAAATCGGCGGCGAGCCCGTTGCGCGCGACGATGGTCTGGACCACGGAGCGGAACGTAATGGCGTTGTCCGCCGAGGAGAGCGGGTCGGAGTAACGGAAGTCGATCTCGTTCTGCCCCGGGCCCTCCTCGTGATGGGCACACTCCGGGCGGATGCCCATCTCCGAGAGCGTCAGGCAGATTTCGCGCCGGACGATCTCGCCCTTGTCCTCGGGCGCGATGTCCATGTAGTGCGCGCGGTCACAGGGCAGCTTTGTCGGCTCGCCGTTTTCGTCGGTCTTGAAGAGATAGAATTCCATCTCCGCACCGAAGGCGAAGGAAAAGCCCGTGTCCTCCGACGCGCGCACGGCGCGCTGGAGCAGCGCGCGGCAGTCCCCCTCGAACGGCGTGCCGTCCGGGTGGGTGATGGAGCAGAACATCCGCACGACGCGCCCGTTTTCGGGATGCCACGGCAGGCTGGAGAGCGTGGCGGGGTCGGGATGGAGGATCAAATCGGAGCGCACCTCGCCGCCGAAGCCGGGGATGGCGGAGGCGTCGAACGGGATGCCGAAGGAGAACGCGCGCTCCAGCTCGGTGGGCAGTATGGCAAGGTTTTTCTGCCGCCCGAACACATCGCAGAACGCGAGGCGGATGAACTTCACGTCCTCCTGCTCCACATACTGGGCGACCTCCTGCGCGGTGTAATTCATCGTGCTCACTCCTTAAATCATAAATTACAGCAGGCGAATTCTATAAATGCGCTTGCTATAATCAGCCATATTTCGCGGTTGCCGTTTGAGCGGCGAGCGAAATGGCGATCTTTAATAAAATACTGAAAAAGCATACAACCAAAGCGCAGGGGCTGTCAATGCTGAATTTACAAAAAATGATGGATATATTTCGCACGATTGATAAGAATTGACGGTTGACTTTTGCAAAAAAAGCATTTATACTGCCAACATTAAGACAAAGACGTCTTGAGAGTGCGATTTGCGCGCTCTTGAGGCGTCTTTTCCTTTATTTTTCGAAAAGAAAGGGTGTTTCAGATGTCAGGCATCCCCGATTATTTCGGCTCGCTTGTTTTTGACGAGCGCGTGATGAAGGCGCGGCTCACCGGCAAGGTCTATCACTCCCTCAAGCAGACGATCCGCAGGGGCGAACGCCTCGACGCCGGCGTCGCCGACGCGGTGGCGGACGCCATGCGCGACTGGGCGGTCGAGAAGGGCGCGACGCACTTCACCCACTGGTTTCAGCCCATGACGGACATCACCGCCGAAAAGCACGACAGCTTTGTCTCCGCCGCGCCGGACGGCGGGGTCATCATGGAGTTTTCCGGCAAGGAGCTGATTCAGGGCGAGCCGGACGCGTCCAGCTTCCCCTCCGGCGGTCTGCGCGCGACCTTTGAGGCGCGCGGCTACACCGCGTGGGACCCCACCTCCTACGCCTTTATCAAGGGCAAGACGCTCTGCATCCCCACGGCGTTCTGCGCCTACGGCGGGCAGGCGCTCGACCAGAAGACGCCCCTGTTGCGCTCGATGGAGGCAATCAACAAGCAGGCAATGCGCGTTTTGAAGCTCTTCGGCAACGAGAGCGTCAGCCATGTCACGACCTCGGTGGGGCCGGAGCAGGAGTATTTTCTCGTGGACCGAAGCGTCTATGAAAAGCGGCGCGACCTCATCTACACCGGGCGTACGCTCTTCGGCGCGAAGCCGCCCAAGGGGCAGGAGCTGGACGACCACTATTTCGGCGCGATCAAGCCGCGCGTGCAGGCGTACATGGACGAGCTGAACGAGGAGCTGTGGAAGCTCGGCATTTACGCCAAGACCGAGCACAACGAGGTCGCGCCTGCGCAGCACGAGCTCGCGGTGATCTACACGACCACCAACCTCGCCGTCGACCAGAACCAGCTGACGATGGAGGTCATGCAGAAGGTCGCGGCGAAGCACGGCATGGTGTGTCTGCTGCACGAAAAGCCGTTCGCGGGCGTCAACGGCTCCGGCAAGCACAACAACTGGTCGATCTCGACCGACACGGGCGTCAATCTGCTCTCGCCCGGCGAGACGCCGCACGAGAACGCGCAGTTTTTGCTGTTCCTTGTGGCGGTCGTGCAGGCGGTGGACGACTATCAGGAGCTGCTGCGCACGTCCGTCGCCACGGCGGGGAACGACCACCGCCTCGGCGGCAACGAGGCGCCGCCCGCCGTCGTGTCGGTTTTCCTCGGCGACGAGCTGACCGCAATTTTGGAGGCGGTGGAGACCGACACGCCCTACAGCGCGGCGGAAAAGACCGTGCTGAAGCTGGGCGTGGACGCGCTGCCGCGCTTTGCCCGCGACATGACCGACCGAAACCGCACCTCGCCCTTTGCGTTTACGGGCAACAAGTTCGAGTTCCGCATGGTGGGCTCGTCCCAGTCCATCGCCACGGTCAACACCATTCTCAACACGGCGGTTGCGGAGTCGCTGCGGCAGTATGCCGACACGCTTGAGCGTACAGAGGACTTCAACGCCACGCTTCACGAGCTGATCCAGAGGACGATCACCGCGCACAAGCGCATTATCTTCAACGGCAACGGCTACGACGAGGCGTGGATCCACGAGGCGACGGAAAAGCGCGGCCTTTCCGAGCTGCGCACGACGCCGGACTGCGTGCCCTCGCTCGTGAAGAAGGCGTGCGTCGAGCTGATGACGCGGCACGGCGTCTTCACGGAGGGCGAGCTGCGCTCGCGCTATGAGATCATGCTGGAAAACTACTCCAAGGCGATCCTGATCGAGGCGGAGACGATGACGGAGATGGCGCGGCGGGAGATTTTGCCCGCGGTCGAGGCGTTTACCGCCGTCACCGCGGACGGCGCGGCGAAGAAGAAGGCGCTTTCGCCCGCGCTCACCTGCGCCTATGAAACGAAGCTGGTCGAGCGCCTTTCCCGGCTCACCGACTGCATCGCGGACAAGACCGCCGCGCTGGAGCGCGCGCTGATCGCTGTGAAGGAAACCGAGGAATCGGTCAACGAGGCGTTCACCATCCGCGACGTCGTGCTGCCGCGCATGGCGGAGCTGCGCGCCGTCTGCGACGAGGCGGAGACCGCCACATCAAAGGAATATTGGCCGTTCCCAACCTACGGCGAGCTGCTGTTCAGCGTACGATAAGGAGGAAAGAACAATGTGTTCCATCATGGGATATTGCGATCCGGCGGCTTCGCTGGACCGATTCCGGGAGGGCTTTGAAAGGACCGTCTCCCGCGGCCCCGACGCAAGCGCCATCGTCCAAACGGGCGGGGGACTGCTGGGCTTTCACCGTCTTGCCATCATGGGTCTGCACCCGGAGGGGATGCAGCCCTTCGAACGCGACGGCAGCTATGTGGTCTGCAACGGCGAGCTGTACGGCTTCGCCGCGCAGCGGCAGGCGCTTCGGGAGAAGGGCTATACCTTCGTCAGCGAGTCCGACTGCGAGATTCTGCTTCCGCTCTGGTTCGAGTATGGCGTCGACATGTTCCCGATGCTCGACGCGGAATTTGTCCTGGTCCTCTACGACGGCAGGACGAAGGAGTTCATCGCCGCCCGCGACCCCATCGGCATCCGTCCGCTCTTTTACGGCTATGACGAAAACGGCGCCATCCTGTTCGCGAGCGAGGCGAAAAACCTCGTTGGCCTTTGCGCCGAAATCAATCCTTTCCCGCCGGGGCACTACTGGAAGGGCGGCAAGTTCGTCTGCTACGAGGATATCGCAAGGGTGGACGCCGTCTGCCATGACGATTTGGAGACCGTTTGCCGGAACATCCACGACAAGCTGATCGCGGGCGTCAAAAAGCGCCTCGTCTCCGACGCGAAGGTGGGCTTTCTGCTCTCGGGCGGCCTCGACTCCTCGCTTGTGTGCGCCATCGCCGCGCGCGAGAGCGCAGAGCCGATCAAGACCTTCGCCATCGGCATGGACGTCGACGCCATCGACCTCAAGTATGCCCGCGAGGTCGCGGCATTCATCGGCAGCGAGCACACCGAGGTCATCATCACGAAGCAGGACGTCCTCGCGGCGCTCGAGCCGGTGGTCGCGCTGCTCGGCACCTTTGACATCACCACCATCCGCGCCTCCATCGGCATGTATCTCGTCTGCAAGGCGATCCACGAGAGAACCGACATCCGCGTGCTGCTGACCGGAGAGATCAGCGACGAGCTGTTCGGCTACAAGTACACCGACTTTGCACCCTCGGCGGCGGAATTCCAGAAGGAGGCGCAAAAGCGCATCCGCGAGCTCTACATGTACGACGTGCTGCGCGCCGACCGCTGCATCGCCGTCAACTCGCTCGAGGCGCGCGTGCCCTTCGGCGACCTCGACTTTGTGCGCTACGTCATGGCGATCGACCCGGAGAAGAAGCTCAACACCTACGGCAAGGGCAAGTACCTCCTGCGCCACGCCTTCGAGAGCGACCACATCCTGCCGGAGAGCATCCTCTGGCGCGAGAAGGCGGCGTTCTCCGACGCCGTCGGACACTCGATGGTCAACGATCTGAAGGAGTATGCGGAGAAGTATTACGAGGACGGCGACTATCAGCTCCGCCGGAGCCGCTACACCCACGCGCGCCCGTTTACGAAGGAATCCCTGCTTTACCGTGAGATTTTCGAGCGCTACTATCCCGGCCAGGCAAAGATGATCGCAGACTTCTGGATGCCAAACAAGAGCTGGGAGGGCTGCGACGTGGACGACCCCTCCGCGCGCGTGCTGTCCAACTACGGCGCGAGCGGCGAATAATACTACTCTTCAACAAAACTATTTCATTCGTCTCGGCATCTTTTCCGCCATGCCGCTGCGAATCAAACACTTCTGTCAGGGAACCGCTGAATAAATCTCTGCGCACGCCTCGACGGCATCTTTTCTGCTCGCCTTCGTTGCAAAAGCCTTGAAATACACAAAGTATTCCTGCGGCTTTTGTCCTCGACGAGCAAAAAACCTGCTCGTCGTTTCGCGCGCATTGATTGAATCAGCGGTTCCTTAGGTATTAGCATAAAGCGTTCAGAAAGGCTTTCAGCAGGGCGTCCCCGCTGCAATCGTCGCTGTGCAGGCGTTCGGGATGCCATTGAACGCCGAAAATGGGCAGCGTCTCGTGGCGGATCGCCTCTATCGTCCCATCGTCCGCCCACGCGACCGCGCGCAGGCCGTTCCCCAACCGATCGACCGCCTGATGATGCGCGCTGTTGACGGTAAAGCGTTCCCCGTAGAGCGACCGCAGGAGGGGATCGTCGGTGTGCACCGCATGCATGGAGTCCGTGCCATCGGCGAGTCGGCTGTGGCCTTCGATGTGTTGATGCAGCGTCCCGCCAAGCGCCGCGTTGATGAGCTGCGCGCCCCGGCAGACGCCGAGGATTGGCCTGTGCTTTTCAAGAAAGAGCCGGAACAGTGCCCACTCGCATTGGTCCCGCGCCTCGTCGACGTCGACGGAGCCGAGAAAATCCTGCCCGTAACGCCCTGGGTGGATGTCTGCGCCGCCCGGCAGCAGCAATGCATCGCAGTCGGCGAGATCGGTACGCTCGATCTCCGCGCCCAGCGCGGCCAGCGCGTTCACGTAGTTGCGAAAGGGCCGTTTGTCCCAGCCAAGGAAGATTTTTGGCATTTTTGTTCACCTCGCCACCAGAATATGCCCGTCGGCGCAAAATGTAAAGGCAAAGTGACAGAAAAAAGACGGAAAAAAAGCTTGCATCGCGAAAAGTTTTGTGGCATAATAGTAAGGTAGGTCAATGAATCCGAGCAGCTTGGACAGGTATCGAAGTGGTTATAACGGCCCTGACTCGAAATCGTCGCGGTCGTGTTCCCGCCCGAACCCCGAAAGCCTTGATTTTGCTGGGTTTCCGCCGCTCTTCTACGCGAGGGGTGTCCGAATTTCTACGTTTTTTCTACGCTTTGTCACAGGTTTGCCTGACGCCGGCGAGCCGCCAACTGAATATGGACAGGTATCGAAGTGGTTATAACGGCCCTGACTCGAAATCAGGTGTACCCGCAAGGGTACCGTGGGTTCGAATCCCACCCTGTCCGCCACATCGTCGGAGCAAGCTTCACATCGCTTGCTCCGACTTTTTTCGTTTCACGCCAAAAGTCGGAGCGCGTTCGTTCCGCTGCT
>SVKP01000044.1 GCA_015068395.1 Oscillospiraceae bacterium | reverse complement strand
GATGGCCACAGGCTTGTCAATGGTGCCGCGGGTGCAGCGGTCCTCGCAGCGCCGGTTGCAGATGGCGCCGCAGACGGCGGGGAAGGGGTTGTCCTGACGGATCAGGCGGATGGCGTCCTCATACCGGCCCTCGGAGGCCATCTGGATGTAGCCCTGGACGGCCAGGTGGGCCGGACAGGCGGTCTTGCAGGGGGAGGTGCCGGTGTCGTAGCAGTTGAGCTTGTTGTGGTCCCGGTAGTCGGGATCCCAGCGGTCCTGGCCCCAGACGTTGTCGTCGGGCAGGTCGTGCATGGGATACATGACCTTGGAGCCGTCCGCCCGGCAGAGCTTCTGGCCCAGACGGGCCGCGCCGGCGGGGCAGACCTCCACGCACTTGCCGCAGGCCACGCACTTCTCCGGCTCCACGTGGGCCCGGTAGGCGCTGCGGGACATGTTGGGGGTGTTGAAGAGCTGGGACGTGCGCAGGCCGTAGCAGCTGCCGGGGGAGCAGTTGCAGATGCCCACGATCCGGTTGGGGCCGTCCAGGTTGGTGATCTGGTGGACGTAGCCCTTCCGCTCCGCCCGCATGATGATCTCCAGGGCCTCTTCCCGGGTGATGTAGTGGGCATCCTTCCCGGACTCCACCAGGAATTCGGCGATATCACCCACGCCGATGCACATGTAGCCCTCGATATCGCCCACGCCCTCGCCCCGGACCCGCTGGGCCTTCCGGCAGGCGCAGACCATGGTGCAGAACTTATCGTTTTTGTTCAGCCAGTGGGAGAGATGCTCCACGCTGACGGACTGGGAAGCGCCGTCGATGGCCTTCTCCACGGGGATGACGTGCATGCCGATGCCGCCGCCGCCGGGAGGCACCAGGTGGGTGATGCCCGCCAGAGGCAGGTAGGTCATGCGCTCGAAGAAGTCGGCGACCTGCGGCGTGACCGGGGAGATCTCGGGGCGCATGACCATGATCTCCGCGCTGCCCGGGACGAACATATCCAGCACCCAGCGCTTTTCGTGGGCGGGATTCTTGCCGTCCTCGTTCTCATAGTTGTACTCGATCAGGCTCGCCTGGCACAGCGCTTCGAGCGTCTTTTCCAGGCGTCCCTCGTCGAAGCCGCTGAGCTTTTTGAGCTGCGCGAGGGTCTTGGGCTTGCGCTTGCCCATCAGAAGGGCGACGTCAAGGCAGTCGTCGGCGACGTCCTTGCCGTAGCGCCTCTCGGCGTACTGGAGCCCGCAGTCGATGCCCCAGTATTCGGGAGCCTCCTTCGACATCTTTTCCATGCCGAGCAGGATCTCCTTGCGGTCGGTGATGACCTTTGCCAGTTTGAAGATTTTTTCGTCACGGGTCAATTCTGCCATAAGCTTTTCTCCTTTTCTCAGCAGTACCGGAGCTTGAGATACATCCGGCGGTCCATGCCTACTGCTTTTCCAACTTTTAAGATACCATAGGGGGGAATACGGTGTCAAGGAAAGATGCACCTCCGCGCGTGTAAAAAGCTGCTTTTATGAGGCGCTTTTGCGAATGAGAAGGATGTACTCGATGCCGCTGCTCTTATCCTGAACGGAATCGAAGCGCAGCTGTATCTGGACGGTCCTGCCGCCGCTGCCCTTCACCGGGAAGGAGGGCGAGAAATCCGTCATCTGCATGTTCGCGCCGCGGATCATCTCTTCGAGGCGCTCCCACTCGCCGGGCTCCATGCGCTCGCGGATCGTTCCGCTGTTGAGCTCCTGCTCAAACTCCTCGCGCGGGACGCCGAGCGCGTCCTCCAGCCCGTGGACCGACACCTGGAACAGCACGCCGTTTTCGCGGCGGCGGACGAACACGACCTCGTCGTTGGACAGCCGGGAGATCATGCGCATCTGTCCGGCGAGCCGGTCCAACTGCGTGACGTCGCGCATGGAGCCGTAAAACCGGCTGCCGTTCTCGTCCTCCTCCAGGAAGAAGAACTGCACGCGGAACTGCGCGACCGAGCCGTCCTCGCGGCGGAAGCGGATGATATCCGCGGCGCCGCCCAGCGGGTCGTGCATCGCCTGCTCCAGGAGCCCATAGAGCACGGGCAGGTCGTCCTCCAGCACGAGGCGCTGCGACGAGGTGAGCAGGCTTTCAAACTGCGGCGAGTTGATCTCGCTGACAAACTGCTCGTTGTAGCGGATGCAGTCGATATCCTCCCCGTGCAGGTTGAAGAACGCGACGGGGCCGAGGATGTTATTGAGCATCGTGTCGCTGTAGATGTTCTGGTCGAGGAACTCGCGGGTGTGGAACTCCTCCTTCAGCTTGAACACGAAGCCGCCCGCGTCGATGTTCTCCGGCTGCGCGATCAGCGCCTCGAAATCCGGCGTCGGCATAGGGCGGTAGAAGTAGTAGCCCTGCACGTAGCGGCAGCCGAGCCGGGAGATGAACTCCGTCTCCTCCTTGGTCTCCACGCCCTCGACGATGATGGGCACGCCCATGGTCTTCGCCATGTTGACGATGGATTCCAGAATGTGCACGCCCTTGTGGTCGTTGGCGTTCATGCGCAGGAACTTCGCGTCCAGCTTGATGATATCGACGTTCAGATTGCGCAGCATGTTGAGCGAGGAGTACCCGCTGCCGAAGTCGTCCATCAGCACGAGGAACCCCAGCTCGCGCAGCCGCGTCACCGTGTCCGCCACCGCGCCGTCCTCGACGTAGGCGGACTCCGTGATCTCGATCTTGATGACGTCCACCGGCAGGTCGTACTTTTTGACCAGCGACTCAAAGTACGACGCCACGTCGATGGAGAAAATGTCGATCTGCGAGACGTTCACCGAGACCGGCAGCGCGGTGTGCCCGCTGTCGATCCAGTTCCTCTGCCAGACGCAGACCTCCTCCCAGACAAACTTGTCGAGGTCGGTCACGAAGCCGTAGCGCTCAAGCACCGGGACGAACACGCCCGGCGAGACCATCTTTCCGTCCGCCTTGCGCCAGCGCACCAGAGACTCCGCGCCCACGACGCGCTCCGTGTCGATGCGGCACTGGGGCTGGAGCATGATGAACAGCTCGTGGTCCCGCAGCGCCTTCTGGAAATCCGAGAGGATGTGGTACTCCTGCTCGGTCTGCTTGACCATGGACGGGTCAAACACGCGGATGCGCGTGTGGAAATTCTCCTTGGCGTGCCGCGCCGCCATCGCGGCGTGATCGTAAAGCTCCTCGACGCTGCTCTGCCCGTCCGCCATGCAGACGCCGATCGCCGGCATGAAGCCCACGGAGGTGCCGCGCCCGGCAATCAGCTCATGAGAAATGCGGTAGAGCATTTCGATGCTTTCCTTGTCATAGGGCGCCAGCAGGGCAAAGTCGTCCTGCCCCAGATATCCGGCAAGCCCGCCCGTGTCCTCCTCGATCCGTTTGAGGACCGCGCCCATTTCGGAGAGCAGCCGGTCGCCCTCATCGCGCCCGTACCACTCGTTGAAAAGCTTGAAGTTTTCCAGATCGAGTGCGATGACGCACCAGCCCTCGGGATGGTCCTTCAGGCGCACGTTGCCGTTAACGTAGAACGCCGTCTCCTTGCTCAGCCCGGTCATCTCGTTCGGCATGCCCAGATCCGCCATGCTCATACCGATGAAGAGGTGGTCGTTGTCGTCTTGCAGCTTTGTTGCCTTCAGGCTGACGAGGGCGGGCTCGCCGTCGACCAGCAGGCGGTAGCTGAGCGTGAACGCGCCGTCCTCCTCCACGCCGCGCAGAATGTTTTCGCGCGTGAACTCGCGGAGAAAGTACCCCAGGTCCTCCGGGAATATCTGGTCCAGCGCATTCTTTGCGCTCTGGTTGAAGAAGTCCGTTCCCTGCTGTTCTTCCCCTGCCTTCCCCTCCTCGGCGGCGGAGTTGTACTCGATATAATCATCGGTCTTCAAGTTAACATAATACACTCGCGCATAGTTTGCCGAGAGTGCCAGTGCGATGTGGGAATACATGGTGCTGGCGGTCTGTGCCTTCTCGTACGCCTCCTTCGCCTGGATCGTCTCCCGCTTGGTGCGCGCGAGCTCCGTGAAGTCGATGCACATGCCCAGAAGGCACAGCCTGCCGGTGGAATCCTTGAATTTCAGCTTCGTCGTCTGGAACTGCCGCTCATGTCCGGCAGCGTCGAGCACATCCTCGTGGAACACATAGGGCTCGTCCATCCCCAGCGCCAGGTCGTCGTCCTCAGTGAAGTGCTTCGCCGTCTCCTCGTCGAAGATCTCGTAGTCCGTCAGGCCGGCGACGCCCTCCGGGTTCTTCTTGTGCGCGTATTCGGCAAACGCCTGATTGCAGGCGAGGTATTTCCGGGTCCTGGCGTCCTTGGAGAAGGTCAGGCCCGGCATGTTGGTCAGAAGCGAGGTCACAGACTGCGTCAGCTCCGCGATCTTGACCGCCGCCTCCGCCTTTTCCGAAAGTCGCAGATTCTCCTGCTCCGCCCTGTCGGCGCGCGCCTCCGCCGTAACCGTTTCCTCGACCTGGCTTTTCATCTCCTGCGCGAGCTTTATCATCGCGTCGATGAGCAATCGGACCTCGTTGTTGCCCGAGCCGATCTCCGCCGTGTCAAAGGGCAGAGCGTCGATGCTCTTTCCCTCTTGGGTCATTCTGGCGAACCGCAGCGCGCTCTGCTCAAGCGCGTGGATCGGGCGGATGACGTTCCTGCGCAGCCACAGCGCCATCAGCACGCCGAACACAGCGCAGACCGCCGCGATCACCAGAATGTTCCTTATCACATAATTCTGCACGCCGGTGCGGACCATCTCCGTGGTATAATCGGCGCATGCCATGGCGACGGTCTCCCCGTTCGAGTCCCTGAGCGGAAGGCACGCCGTATAGCACGGGCCGTAGTCGGAGGTCTCGACGAAATAGGTGACGTCCGTTTCATACCACGCCGACGCGTAGCGTGCCAGCTCGTCGTCCTCGTAATACGAGGTCGCATCCAGCAGCAGCGGCCAGTCCTCCTCGCCCGCTTCGCGCTCCGCCGCGCTGGTCGCGCTCACGACGTTGAGCATCACGTTCTGCCCGTCCCGGACCATGACGCCGATGTACAGATACGCAAGCTCATAGTCGTCCACCATGCGGTTGAGGCGCTGTTGCAGCTCGTCCCGCTTGGGCGAGGACTCGCCCGTCCGAATGCACTCGCGCAGGTCGTCCACATCCGTCTCATGCTGCACCGAGGTCAAAACGTCCCGCAGCCGCGTCCTGTACTGCTCATACATCGCGTTGGAGAACGAAATCTGCGTCTGATATGCCAGCAGCACGCTCAGAATCAGGATCAGCACCGAGCAGCCGAACAAAATGCTGCGGTTGATCGGGCTTTTGCTCTTTGTCATACGGCGTTCCCCCTCCCCCGCCTCCACACAGGCGTATGGATATCCTTTAACACATGATATTATACTCGAAAAGCAGCGCTATTTCAACACGGAATTCAAGACGGATGTCCCCCCTCACATTTTTGTGCGTTTTAACAAATAATCAGCAAGCTTAATCGTTATAATTGACATTTCGTCCAGAGAATGCTATGCTTCAAGCGTATGGGGCAGTCCCCCATCGCCATCGGCAAAGCCGAAATCAATTGATAAGGAGCGAAAAGAAGAATGAAGAAAGTACTTGCACTGATCCTCGCGATGGTCATGGTCCTTGCGCTCGCCGCCTGCGGCGGGAACAGCAGCAGCACCTCCACCTCGAGCGGCGGCGGTTCGTCCGCCCCGGCGGCATCCTCCGGAGCCAAGACCTACAAGGTCGGCGTCGCCATCTACCAGTTTGACGACAACTTCATGACCCTCTACCGCAACGAGCTGCAGAGCTACTTCAACAGCCTGAGCAACGACAGCGTGAAGTACGAGGTCACGATCGTCGACGGCAAGAACGACATGGCGGAGCAGAACAACCAGATCGACAACTTCATCACGCAGGGTATGGACGCCATCATCCTCAACCTCGTCCAGACCTCCTCCGCCGACGCGGCGATCGACAAGATCGTCAAGGCGGGCATCCCCCTGATCCTCATCAACCGCGAGCCTCTCGGCGACAACGGCGACGAGAGCTACAAGGGCATCCTCGACAACGCCAAGGTCTGCTACGTCGGCGCGGATGCCCGCCAGTCCGGCACCTATCAGGGCGAGATCATCCGTGACCTGCCCAACCACGGCGACGTCAACGGCGACGGCAAGATCAGCTACATCATGATCGAGGGCGACCCCGAGAACGTCGACGCCCAGTACCGCACCCAGTTCTCCATCAAGGCGCTTGAGGACGCCGGCCTCACGGTC
>SVKP01000005.1 GCA_015068395.1 Oscillospiraceae bacterium | reverse complement strand
GTCCTTGAGGATCTGGGCAGAGTCGGTCATGGTGCCGCCGTCAGCGGTGACCACAAGGCCCGCCGGGGTGGGCTTGCCGCTGCGCTCATAGAACTCGATCTTGCCGTTCTGAACGATGGAGGTCGCGCAGTCGAAGTTGAAGGGGAACTCCTCGTCGGTGGGCATGGTGAAGGTGAAGGGGTTGGTGCCCATCATCGGCTCAACGCCCCAGGTCGGCGCAACGGAGGGGCGGGCGTTCGTGCCGGAAATGCCGATCATGCCGGCCTTCTCCGCCATCGTCGTCCAGTAACCGGCGATGCCGTAGTGGGTGGAGTTGAAGATCGTGCCGCCCGCCATTCCGTACTTCTTCGCCTTCTCGATGAGCATTTCCATCATGTGGTAGCTCGCCACCATGCCCATGCCGTTGTTGGCGTCCATGACAACGGTGGTCGGGGTGTCCTTGACGATGTCCATCTTGGTCACGGGCAGCAGCGTGCCGTTCTTGATGCGGTCAAGATAGATGGGCTTAAAACGGTTGCAGCCGTGGCTCTCGATGCCGCGGCGGTCGGATTCCAGCAGCACGTCCGCGCAGATCTTGGCGTCCTCCGCGGGCACGCCGTACTTCTGAAACACGTCGATCATGAACGAGTTCATCAAATCCCATGCGACATAAGGTCTGGTTTCCATAGCATAAACTCCTTGCATTTTTTTTTGATTTATGGCGCGTCAAAGCGCCTAAATTGTACCCTAATAATTAATACTTTTTGCCGGGAAAAGTCAAGTGGCACGGCTTATAAATTTTGCTGTATTGTGCCGCTGCGCACTGTGCGAGTTGCAGCAGGCGGATGCGCCCGCTGCCGGGACTTGTCAGTCGGCGGGCTCGCCCCAATCCACGGAGCGCACGCCGGGCATTTCCATGATGCTGCTCGTGATCGGCTGGTTGCCCTGCGTGGCGTTCAGGCTCACCACGTAGCGGCAGCGCAGAATGCCCTCGTCCGAGCGGGTGACGTGGCTCTCCAGCACGGCAAGACAACGCTTTTGCAGCAGCTCGGCGATCCTGTCGAGCGCGTGCGGCACGTCCTCCACCACGACGTCCAGCCTCTGCACGATGGCGTGGCGGTCATACAGGAAGAAGGACTTGTGCATCAAAATCTGGAGCGTCAGCACGAAGGCGGTGGTGAACAGGCCGATGTAGTAGAGACCCGCGCCGATCGCCATGCCGATGCCCGCCACCGCCCAGATGCCCGCCGCCGTGGTCAGGCCCTTGGTCGAGTTCCGCCGGTCGCGGTAGATGACGCCGACGCCCAGAAAGCTGATGCCGCTGACGACCTGCGCGGCAATACGCGCGGGGTCCGCCTCCCGCACGCCGGGGAAATATTCCCCCGTGGCGCCGAGAATGTCGGCGAAGCCGTACTTGGAGATGATGACCATCACCGCGGCGCTGCACGCGACCATGCAGTGCGTGCGGATGCCCGCGTCCTTGTAGCGCCGTCCACGCTCCAGGCCGACGCAGGCGCCGCAGAACGCCGCAATCACAATGCGCAGGATAAATTCCATCTGCATCCCGAAGGGGAGCCGGGCTTGCGTCAATTCATAAAGACTCATAATTACCGCATCCTTTCATCGGGAAAGTGAGAGCTTCACGCCGTGGGCAGCGTGCGCAGAACGTCCACGATCTCTCCGCAGTCGCGCAGCACGAGATCGGGTTTATCTTCACTTGCATCCAGAATTTCCTGCGTCGTCTCGCCGGACATTACCAGAATGCCGGTAATGCCCGCGTTCAGACCGGATTTGACGTCGGTGTAGATGCGGTCGCCGACCACGCAGGTCTCCTCTCTGGCGCGTCCGAGGCGCACCATGGCAAGCTCCGGCATCAGCGGAGACGGCTTGCCGATCACATAGGGAAGGCGGCCCGTTGCCGTTTTAATCATGCCGCAGACGCTGCCGCAGTCCGGCACATACCCAAACTCCGTCGGGCAGACCAGATCCCCGTTCGTTGCAAGATAGGGAATGTCCGGGCGCGTAGTCAGCAGCCAGCTCACATCGTGCAGCTTTTGGAAGGTGAGCTCGGTATCGAAGCCCATCACGACGCATTCCGCCTGCGCGGGGTCGGTCACGATGGGGAAACCCTCGCCGGAGAGCTCCGCCTTGAGCGATTCCGTGCCGCAGACGTAGAGGCGCTTGCCCTCCTGATGGTTGTGCAGATAGTACGCCGTCGCCTGCGAGGAGGTGATAAAATCGCCCGGTACGGAATCAATGCCGAGGCGCGCGAGTTTTTTTACGTAGTCGGCGACGCTCCGGGAGGAATTGTTCGTCATAAAGAGATATTCTCCGCCCGTGCGGCGGATCTCCCGGAGCAGCTCCCCGGTGAAGGGGAAGAGCTGATCGCCCAGATACAGCGTGCCGTCCATGTCAAACAGATACAGCCGGATGCGCGAAAGGGTTTCTTGTTTGTCCATATGGGATCGACCTTACTTTCTGATTATTTGTCTTTTCTTTGACGTAACGGCCCCCCGCCGGGAGGTGGGGAGCCGCTTGGTTTTTCGATCACGCCGGGCCGTAGATCAGATTCGGGAGAATCGTGGAGATCGGCGCATAAAACGTGACGAGGAGCAGCACCAGGAAGAGGCACAGAATGAAGGGCCAGACCTCCTTGATGAAGTCTCCGATGCGGCACTTGGTAATGCCGCAGGTGGTGAACATCATCGAGCCGAACGGCGGAGTCAGACCGCCGATCATGATGTTGACGATGCACACCATGCCGAAGTGGATCACGTCCACGCCGAGCGTCTTGGCGACCGGCAGCAGCAGCGGCGTCGCGATCATCAGAGCCGCGCCGCCCTCAAGGAACATGCCCATGATCAACAGCACCACGTTGCAGAGCATCAGGAACACGTACTTGTCGCTCGTGAGTGCGGTGATGGAGCTTGCAACCAGCTTCGGCAGGTTGATGTAGCTCATGTACTGGCCAAAGACGCTCGCGGAAACCATAATCAGCACGACGCTGGAGGTGCCCGCGATCGTATCGAGCAGGATGGGGATGAGGTGCTGCTTGAAGCTCAACCGGCGATAGACGAACTTGCCGATGATGATGCAGTACAGCACCGCCACCGCGCCGCCCTCGGACGGGGTGAAGAGGCCGAAGCGCATACCGAGGATGATGCCGAACGGGAAGAACAGGCCCCAGAAGGAGATAAACGCCTGCTTGAGCACTTCCTTGGCAGGGGGGAACTTGTCGCGCGTGGTGGGATAGTTGCGCTTGTGGGCGATGATCGAAACCGTGATCATCATGGCGATACTCATGAGGATGCCGGGCAGATAGCCCGCCGCGAAAATGCGGCCCAGAGACGCCTGCGCGATCAGGGAGTAGACGATCAGGTTGACTCCCGGCGGGATGACGGGGGTCGCGGCGGAGGACGCGGCGGTGATCGAGGCGGAGAACGCCTTGGAATAGCCGCGCTTCTCCATCTCGGGCACCAGCATCTTGGACTGCATGGCGCAGTCGGCGTTCGCCGAGCCGGAGCAGCCGCCCATCAGCATGCTCAGCAGCACGTTGACCTGTGCGAGACCGCCCTTCATGTGGCCGGTCACGCACTCGCAGAAGTCCATCAGCTTATCGCTGATGCCGCCGAAGTTCATGACCGAGCCGGACATGACGAAGAATGGTATCGCCAGCATCGAGAACGACTGCGTGGAGTTCATGACCTTTTGCAGGATCGTCCAAGGCTGTGTGGCGTTGTTGATGAACAGGAAATAGAAAAACGTGGAGCCAAACAGCGCGTATACAATGGGCATGCCGAGGAAGTAGAGGATGAACACCAGGAAAATGGGGACCAGATTGATAAATGTGATATGCATTTAGTAGGCTCCCCCTTCCTGGTCATTTTCACTTTTTTCCTCGGGGGCGTCCTTCGTTTTGATCAGATGAAGCTGGTCGCGAAGGAAGAAGTAGACCTGATAGATCAGGGACAGGCCAAAGCCGAGGGGCACCGCAATGCCGGTGTACCACTTTGGGATACGCAGCGTGTCCGTCAGGGTCATTTTCAGAACGCCGCGGGAATAGATGAGGTTATAGACGTACTGGCAGCTGATGTAGGTCAGCAGCACCAGCACAAGGATCGTGAGAAAGCTCACGGCGAACTCGATGACCTTTCGCGCCTTGCCATGAATGAGGTTCACGACGATATCCACGCCAAGGTGGGAGTGCTTGCGATGCGCGTAAGCGCTGCCCATAAAGACCGTCCAGACAAACAGGCTCGTCACGACCTCGTCCGTCCATTTGATCGGGCTTTTCAGAAAATAACGGAACACCACGTTCAGATTGACCAAAATCACGCACAGTGTGAGGGTCGTCCCCGTGATGATCGCGTCCAGATTTGTCAAAATTGTTTTTGGGGTTATCTTTTTTTTCATAGGCAATCCCTCATGCCAGGCTGTCGCCCGGCAGAACCGTTATTTCGACTGGACTGCCCGAAAACCGGGCAGTCCAGTCGTAAATGACTTGTTTACTTTGCGCTTTCCTGACCGTCTCAGCCGTTCTTGGCACGGAAGTCGGAAATCATGTCGACAAGCTGCTGATGCAGCTCGGGATTCGCGCCGTACTCCTCGACGATCCAGTCGTACACGGGGCTGCAGGCGGCGGTGAAGGCGTCGAGGTCGACCTCGTTCCAGGTCACGCCGTTCTCCTTGGCCATCTTGTCGATCTGAACCTGCTCGTCCTCAGCGCAGCTGGTCTGCTCCCACTCGCCGCACTCGAGCGCGCACTGGTCGAGAATGTCTCTCCACTTGGTGGGGATGGACTGATAGAGATCCTCGGGCATGAACAGCCAGCGGGTGGCGATGAAGTGGTTCGTCAGAGCGACCTTCTTGACCAGCTCGTAGGGAGCGCCGGCACCGGCGAGGGTGGAGGTGGAGCCTTCAAAGCCGTCGACAACACCGGAGGAAATGGCGGAGAGGCACTCGGTGAAGGACATGGGGACGGGGGTGGCGCCCAGGGCCTCGATGGTCTTGATGAACAGGGAGGCGGTGGTGGAGCGGAGCTTGACGCCCTTCAGGTCGGCGGGGGTGTAGATGTCCTTGTTGGTGACGACACTGCGGTAACCGAAGGAATAGTGGGTGTCAAGGATGTGAATGTTCTCCTCGGCGAGGCGCGCCTTGACGTCGGCGACCAGGTCGGAATCCATCACGTAGTTGTACTCCGCGTCGTTGTTGTACAGCATCGGGCCGACGAGCACAGCGCAGTCACCGACATAGTCGGCAAACAGGGAGGGCTCCTCCAGACCGATCCACTTGTCGCCGTTGACGGCGTGGACGACGGAGTCGGCATAGCAGTCGAGCTCGTTGAGGCCGTGATAGGTCACGGTGATGTGACCCTCGGTGCGCTCAGTCACCATCTCGGCGAACTTCTCGGCGGCCTTGTAGTTCCACTCGGCCGGGTTGAACACGTTGGAATAGATGATGTCCACGTGATAGGCGTCCGCCTCGGCGTCGTCCGCGGCGGTGGTGTCAGTGCTGCTGCCGCTGCTGGCGGTAGAGCCGCCGGAGCTGGTGCTGGTGCTGGCAGTGCTGCCGCTGCCGGCGTTGCTGGTGGTCTCCTTGCTTCCGCAGGCGGCAAGAACCAGTACCATGGCGAGAGCAAGAAGCAGCGCGATAAATTTCTTCATTCTCTTTTCTCCTTCATTTTTCTTTTTTTATTACACCCGAGATGACCCGAGAATAATAACGTCTTCCCGCTGAGACAATTATAACTATCATATCGAAAATCCATTGTCAATTGTTTTTACCCCAATTGGACAGTGTTTGTCAATTGGCAACAATAAATCGGGAAATATATTGTGCGAAATAGACAATAATTGAAGGCGGCTTGCCTTTTCCGGTGGCCTGCTTTATACTTCTTTCGGGCGGAACCGCCGCCGGGGAGCGTAAAATGCCGAAATGCAGATACCGAATTGAAATGCGTCACGATGAGGACAGCCTGACCGCGCTGGCGCACATGCAGTACGACCTGTTCTGTACGCGCAACCGCGTGGCGCGCAGCTTTCTCAGCTTTGCGCTCATTGCCGCGGGTACGATGGTTTCCCAGTGGTGGGGGCTGCTGCTCATCGGGTACGGCTGTTATCTTGTCACGACAACGTATTTCTCCTCCAACCGCACGGCGCGCCAGCTCGCAGGGCAGCTCAGAGAGGCGGGGATGGAGCTTCCGCGCTCCACCTATCTGTTTGAGGACAACGCCATGCGCATTATCGTCCATCCGGAGGAGGAGGAAACGGACCCGCTGGCCTATGCCGACGTCCTGAAAATGGGCGAGGACAGCCGGGCGTATTACCTGTTTCGAAACCAGTACGGCGGATACATGATCCCAAAGAAGGAATTGGGGGAGAAAGAGGACGAATTCCGGCGCTTCGTGGAGGAGCGCACGGGGAAGATGTTCCAGCGGGGGTATTCGCCCCTTGCCCGCCTGCGCGAAAGGCTGCGCGCGCAGAAGAACGCACGCGGCCGTTGAGTTCCGAGAACATATGCCAAGCGCTGCCCGGGAGCCCGGACGGCGCTTTTTTGACTGTGAGGCGGTGGGAACTATTTGCCCATTGAGCTTTCAGTTATTTTTTCTTCTCACAGCGCGGAAAAAACTCGACACAGGCGCTCTTTTGTGATAATATAATAAACAGGTGATTTATTCACGAATGAAAAAGGAGGATATGCCATGAGGGCGATGGAAGCTTACACGGAAGAGATCGACGATCTGGACGCGGCGGCAGAGGCGCTTCTGGAGCAGACGGAAGATTTTGTCCTTGCCAAAAACAGCATGGCGATCCTTTTCGCGGAGGAGGATACGGACTATCGCGCGCTCTACACGCGGCTGGCGCGGTACTGGGATTTCCCGGTGATGGGCTGCACGTCGATGGCGATGCTGTCCGGACGAAAGGGCTATTGCCGAAGCGGCGTCTCCGTGCTCCTTCTGACGGCGGACGACTGCGAGTTTTCCGTCGGCACCACCGGCGAGCTGGACCGGGGAACCTACCGGGAGCAGATCGCGCAGCTCTATCACGAGCTGGCGGCGCAGCATACGTCGGAGATCAAGCTCGGCTTGAGCTACCTGGGCTTCGATGTGAAGGAGCAAGAGCTTTCGGGCGGCAATCTGCTCGCCGCGCTCGACGATGCGGTGGACGGACTGCCGATCTACGGCGGCGCGGCGTCGGACAATCTCAGCTTCACCGGCTACCGTGTTTTTTACAATGAACGGGAGATCAAAAACGGCGTGGTGCTTGCGCTGATCTCGGGGAACGTTTCACCGCGGTTCGTGCGCATCAACTCCGTGGACCACACGGCGAGCTTTTCCTATGAGATGACAAAAACGGCGGGCAGCGTGGTCCTCCGGCTGGGGAACGACACCTTTGTGGACGCGCTGAAAAAAGAGAACATGCGGGTGGACCAGGAGGACATGATGGCGGCGTATATGCTCTCGCCCTTTGTGGTCACGGTCGACCACGGCAACGGCGACAAGGTGCAGGCCGCCCGGATCCTTGCAAAGCTTGATCTGGAAACGGGCGCGGGCATTTTTCAGGGCGCCATGCCCGAGGGGGCGACGCTCGGCATCGGGCTTCTCACCCGCGAGGACGTGTGCCGCAGCGTGGAGACGGCGTTTACCCAGATGCTCCGGGAGCTTTCACAGCCGGGGGACGAGCACTCCGTGCTTTTGTGCACCTCCTGCGGGGCAAGGTATCTTGCGCTGATGAACGCGCCCGCGTCGGAGGCGGAGACCTATAAGGGCCGCCTGCCGGAGGGGCTTTCGCTGGTGGGCTTTTACGCCTATGGGGAGTGCTGTCCCGTACAGGGCACGAAAACCGACAAGGAATACAACATGTTCCACAATTTTACGTTCACGATCCTTGCGCTGTGAACGGTAAAGAGGATGATTCGGCAAACAGGACGGACGATGTGAGGGGTTGCCATGGATGCGAGAGACGAGGAAAAGCGGCTGGTTCTGGAGAACAAGAAGCTTGCCAGAGAGATCAAGCGCCTGAATCAGGATATCTCCCTTCTTCGCGCGGCAAACGAACAGGCCGCGCGCACGCAGGCATACATCCGCAAGGAGACGGACCGGCAGATGTTCTACATCGAGCAGCTGACGAAGACGTCTCCGAACGTTTTTCTCCTTACCGACGAGCGGCTGCGGACGGTCATTACCTCCGACCTCTATTTTCAGTATAACGACGCCTACGACAAGCAGGCGATCCAGCGCGGCATTCCGCTGCGGGACGCGTTGTCGGGCATGTTCCCGGCGGGCGAGCTGGACATTTTTATGAGCAACTGCCTTGCGGTGCTTGGCGGGGAAAGCGTGAAGCCCTTTATCCTCAGTGGGACGCATGCGGACGGACGGCAGAGCTGGCGCACAGCTATCAGCCCCATGAGCCGGGGCGAGGCGGTGGTGG
>SVKP01000043.1 GCA_015068395.1 Oscillospiraceae bacterium | reverse complement strand
TCTGCTGACATTCGACCGTCTGGTCAACACCTCGCCCGGCAGTGGGCTTGTATTCCGTCCGCTCACGCCGAGGCTTGAAACCAAGCTGTTTCTTGTTTGGAAGAAGTATCAGATATTCTCTCCGATCGCGGAGAGATTTCTCGCTCAGATACAGGTTTCGTTTTCTGCAAGACAGCCCCGCTGACGCGGGTGATCCAGGCAAGCTGCTTTTTTGCAGGTTTCTCGTTACCGTTCCTTTTGGCACTATCACAAGCAAGATGCAGTACACCGGTATCGCACTGCGAACGCTTGGCTTCATATCGACAGCTGTTGACCACCGCTGAATACAGCTTTGCTTCGCCGGAATGAATCGAATGATTGATAGATAGATTATTCAATACGTTATTGATTCTTCTTTACTTGATATATCTATATTTTATTGCGCAGGGTTTTCCGGATCTGGGCCAACCATATCCGGGTTTCCCGGATGTGGCTGTCCCGGATGTGGTCAACACGGATGTGGCGCAGCGAGAGAATAGCATCGCCCGCCATTTGTGCGGCGGGCGATGGTCAGCTCAGTCGATGAAGATATAATACTGCGTCTGCAGGAATGCGTTGTTGTGGTAGTAATCCCATGCCTCCACGTGAAAATGGAAGCGCGGGGCTGCTCTGACGTGCTTGAGAAGCTCCTCCGCTCGCCAGGGCCAGAAGTACATGGTGTACGGTTCGTACTCGGCGGGAACGGTGAGAGAAACCCTGGTCAGCGGCTTGCCGTCGCGCCACGCCTCCGGCTCGTTCCCGATTGCCTCGTAGATCGTGTACGCCATGCGGAGCGTCTCGTACAGGTTGCGAACGTACAGGTCGTCGCCGTACTCGCTTTGAAAGTGTCTGCACTCGACGGCAGGAAGTTCCAGCGCCGGAAACACGCTCCAGTCGTAGCTCGGCGTCGGCAGCGCGGGCAGAGGCCCGGGGGCAAAGCAGTTGTTTTCCCAGCTATCCTATCGTCCGGAGCCTCGACCTGCGTCGGATCCGTATGTCCCCCGCGCGGCATATCCTTCAGCTCCTCCCGCAGCATGGAACGCATGGCGTCCATCAGCTGCTCCTGATCGTGGAGCCAGCGCACCGCGCGGCAGATATACGCCGTCCGCTGTCCGGACGGGATCGCTTTCAACAGCTCGGCGGTTTCCCGCTGGTCGGGGTCGTCCAGATAGAGCGACAGGCTGAACCGGGACTTTTCTTTCATACCGGTTCACAGCCCTATGCCGCCTGACGCTTGCTCCGGGTCTCCCGCAGCCGGTCGGCGATCTCGCGGAAGGTCTGCGACAGCTCATCCGCCTCGCTGATGCTGTCGTCGATCTCCGCGGGTTTCATACGGGCGCACTCCGTCCAGATGCGGACATTCTCCGTGGTCGGCTTCAGCTGCACGGCAAACTCAAACGCTTTGCTGAACAGCTTCGCGATCCGTGTGCGGCGGTCTGTTTCGGCATCCTTTTCGCGGAGCTCTTTCCGTGCTTTTTCCATCTCAACGGCAAGCATTGCGGCTTCTTCGCGCTCCTCCTCCGGAAGCGCCTGCACCTGCTTCGTGATCAGGTAGCCCTGATTGACGGACAGCTCGCGGTCATCCAGCGCCTTGCGCACCGCCTCCGGCGCGTTGTCGTCGATCTGCATGACCTTGCCCATCGTGCGCTCGCCGATGCCGACGGAGTCCGCCAGCTCCCTGCGGGTGTCGGTGGCGCTGTAACCTTCCGGCAATGTTGCCGAAAGGTCCGTGCGCGTTCCCCTGTTCGCCTTCGCCCGCGCCTCAATATCCGGCCTCAGCTTGAGCGCGATCTTGCCCAGCTCCCACTTATCCAGATTGCGGCGTCCCTTTTGCGTGTCAAGTGCCCACTGCTTGGCCTCCAGCGCGTCCTCAAAAGAGAAAACAGCGATGCGGTAGGGGATGTCGTGCTTTTCACAGATGCTTTTGCGGTTGTGCCCGTCGATGACCACCATGTCCTCGTTGACGATGACGGGCGCGTAGCAGCCGTTGGCGACGATGTCTTTTTCCAGAGCGTCAAGCTGCTCCTCCGTCAGCGGCGGCAGAAGCTCGGCAAACTCCGGCAGCACCGCAGGCGTCTGCTCTTCGCTGCTGTATTCGACGTGTGTGTTTTTCATGGGGGAAACCTCCTGCTGTTTTGTTGATGGCTGCAGGATAACACCCGCGCGGCTTCTTTGGTATGTAAAAGATATATAATTGATTTAAAGCATTATCTATTGTAGAAATATAGGGCGCATTTCCGCCAGCCAATTACTTGACATATGTCAAGCGGCTGCCCCGCACATTCGCATGGCAGCCGCCGTTTACAGTTCCTCGGTTTTATATGAGGTATATCCCTCGTAATAATAACTGTGGTCGATGCCTTTCATATAGATTTGCCGGTCGTTGATCTGATCGGTCAGCGCCGCGCGCAGAAGATGCTTGATTTCGATATCCCTGATGGGGCTGCGTTCCATCGCGAGGAGATAATCCTCCTTGTCGACCCTGCTCCAGTCAACGACTTTTCCGATCCCTTTTTTCAACATAAGATCAAGCCATATCCGCGTGCTCCTGCCGTTCCCCTCCCGGAAGGGGTGGGCGATGTTCATTTCCACATACTTTTCGACGATCTCGTCAAATGTGGATTGCGGCATCTTGTCAATGTTCGCAAGAGCGGCTTCCAGATACATCAGGGGCGCGAAACGAAAGCTGCCTTTTGCAAGGTTGACTGTTCTGAGCTTACCCGCGAAGTCATAAACGTCCTCGAACAGATACTTGTGGATCTGTGCCAACGACAAGTAAGTCCCGGGTTCGAGCGAATCCAGATAACCGCTCTCAAAAAGCTCGATTGCTTTCTTCTTGCTGATTTTCTCTTCCTCGCGGGCAAGGTCGGCGGATTCCGTAATTCCCAGTTTGTTTTCAAGCGCCATGCCGCTTCGCCTCCTATCCATCGACTATGTATAATAAACGCAAATATTATTTGCATTTACTATAACAATTTGATTGCCATTTCGCTCGCCGCTATGCGGCAACCGCGAAATATGGCTGATATAGTAAGCGCATTTATTAAATTCGCTTACTATATATTATATGCGATAGAAATCGGGCGTCAAGTCTAAGCCGGGAAATCGCTCCATCTGAGGCTTGCGCGGGAAAATTTGACTTGCGACAAACAAGTCGCACCCAAAATATTGATTAACACCCAAAAACTCGCTTGAAAAAGTTGCTGAATGGGTGTACTAAAATGAAGCATTGATTCACCCGTCATACATATCCTCCAGCCGGATCAGCCGGATCCTTTCCGATTTCTTCGCTTCCTCACGCAGCCAGTCGGAGAATTCGCTTGCCGAGAAAAGAAGGTACTGCACGACGCGGTAGTGCTCGTGCAAAAGGTTGCTTCGCTCGGCCAGCGTATCGTAGACCTTCTTATCCGTCAGCTCAGTCTTGAACTTGCACTCGCCGATCACGGCTTCCCTCCCGCGCTTGTCCAGACCAACCACGTCGATATCGGTCTCCTCCTTTTTCACCGGGTTGGCTCCCCACCACGTCCCGACCCTCGTGACAGCGCACAGATAGTCGCCCGCGAGGCCGTGCAGCAGCGTGTAATAACGGCACATCTTCTCAAATACGCCGCCCATGAACTCATGGAGGTACGGCTTGACGTTCCGCTCATAGAACACATCGCCGCGGCCGATCTCGATTGCTCCGACCGCCTCGGGGACAAATCGATACCAAAAGCGCAGCATATCGTCTGAAAGAATATAGCGCGTCTTTTTCTTGTTCGTTTCCTCCGTGATGGCGCGCAGGCGAGTTACGATGTTTGTTTCCAGCAGGTTGTTCAGGATATGCGTGACATTTTGCGCGGAGATGCCGCTCTTGTCGGAAATCTCGGTCAGCTGACCGGCTCCGGATGCGACGGCCTCTATGATACGCCCATAGACGTCCACATCGCGGAATTCCTGCGAGAGCAGGTTATCCGCCTCCTCGTAGAGATATCCCGTCTTGGAGAAGTACAGACCGATCAGGTTTTCGTCCAGACTCCGGTTCTCGTCAAAAAGCGTCAGATACTTGGGGACGCCTCCCGTCACACCGTAGACGACGGCCTGATCCTGCCGGGACCACGACGGGAGAAAGGCGGCAACCTGCCGGTAGTCCAGCGCTTCCAGCCTGAGCTGCATGGTGCGGCGGCCGAACAGAGGACTCTTCTGGCTCAATACCTCGTCCTCCATGAAACTGATAGAGGAACCGCAGACGATGAAGAACATATTGCCAAACTGCCACTGCTCGTCAATGGCCTTTTGCAGCGTGGAGGAGATCACGCCGCTCTTTTTTTCGTAGTACGGAAACTCGTCGATCACAACGACAATACGCTCGTCCCTGCACTTCTCGCCCAAAAAGGCGCACAGATCGTCAAGGGACGGGAATACCGACGAGGAGAGCTCCGGCGCAAGCTCCTCCAATGCGGCGCGGGCAAAGAGCTCCGTGTTTCTGGGCACGGTCGTCTTGATGGCCGTGAAAAAGACGGCTTTCTTATCCTTGCAAAACTCGCGCAGCAACGTGGTTTTGCCGATGCGCCGTCTGCCATAGACAACAGCCATCTGAAATCCGTCTCTGCGATAGGCGTCCTCTAATGCACGAAGCTCGGTTTCACGGCCCAAAAAGGTGTCGTTCATCATGTGCTCCCTCCGCGGTTATAAAACTATTCTTTGTAAAAAGTATTTTTTACAAACCATGCTTTTATTATACCTTATATTCCGCAACTGTCAAGGTAAATACGGCTATTCTTTCGCCTCCTCCGCGCCGTAGAGCAGCTCGATGTGCCGCCTGGAGAGGAACTTCGGATTTTCCTGCGTCTTTACCGCGAGCCAGTCGATGAACGCCGCCTTGGGGATCATGTAATCGCGGAAATACGGTACCGCCAGAAGCTTGCCCTTCTTGATCCAGCGCAGCACCGTGCCGTCCGCGTAGCCCGCCAGCGCAGCCGCCTGTCGGAAGGTCAGCGCGTCCGGCTCGCGCGCCCACAGCGCGGTCAGGCGGCGCCGCGCCGCCTCCGGGGAGCAGATGGGCGTGTAGCCCGGCTCTCTGCTGGAGAAGATGCCCCGCGGCTCGTCGGCACCCTGCGTGCGGCGTTTCTTTTTAAGATAGCGGATCGCGTCGTCCAGCTGAATGAGATAGCGGTGCGTCTGCTTGCCGGTGTCCACAAAGGGGATGACGCCGTTTTCCAGCAGCCATTTGCCCTTGCGCTTGCTGACGCGGCAGATCTTGCACAGCTGCTCGGCGCTGATGACGGACGGATAGTTCCTGCGGATCTTTTCATAGACGGTCAACATGATAGAGCCCTCCCTTGACAAAATCGGTTTTTCAACAGTTTGTCAATGGCGGGGGCTGCTTTTGCCCGGTACGCTTCTACGCATTTCTACGCTTTGTCGGAAAACGCGCGGAAATCGGACGTTTTTCGGCGTCGGCATTTCTCCCGGTATTCGGATTATTTTTAGCCGAAACGGTTGCGGTTTTGCCGTTTTTGCACTATGATCGTTCCGCGCGTATCGCGTTGGGATTTGAACTGCGGGAACCCATCTTCCCTTAAAATCACCCGGCGGCTTTTGACGGCGAAAAACTCGAAATCAGGTGTACCCGCAAGGGTACCGTGGGTTCGAATCCCACCCTGTCCGCCACATCGTCGGAGCAAGCTTCACATCGCTTGCTCCGACTTTTTTCGTTTCACGCCAAAAGTCGGAGCGCGTTCGTTCCGCTGCT
>SVKP01000042.1 GCA_015068395.1 Oscillospiraceae bacterium | reverse complement strand
TTGTCGTTTCTTTTTGTATCATAGCACACTGGTATCTTTTTGAAAAGAACAATATTCGATCAAAAAAGTATCATTTTCGTGCCATATATAGAGATTCGGATTATAGAACCGGCAAGCAGGTCATCGGGATATCCTTTTCCGTTCCCGATGCGCTTGTTGGGGGAGTACCCCAGGCCCCCGATCGCCCGCTTGCACGGTCGGTCGAACGTGCCCTGACGGCACGGCTTTTCCGCTCCCGTTGGTCGCTCCTTCCCGCACATCCGCGCGGGAAGAACGGGGCGCAGTTCCGCGCCGGAGACGCGCCAGTCACGGCGCAATTTTTCATCCATGCGCCACCGTCAACGTCGAGGGATCAATCACGATCAGCTCGCGCCCCAACTTCCTTGCGTAGCGCACGGTTGCCGCCGTGCCGCCGCGCCGTTCGCCGTTGTAGACCGCCAGTATGACCGAGGCGTAACTGACGAGAAATCGGTCGCGCTCCAGCATACAATCTTTCTTGTTCATTCGGTTGACGAAGATAATGGAATCTGCTTGCTCCAAGATGGCGCGATACTGTTCCCGTGACGCAGCAGACCACCTTGCGCTCTGCTCCACGCAGGGAAGGATGCAGTGCAGGCGAAGCGAGGGATTTGTTACCCGCAGGGCAAGGACGATCTGCGCCGCCCATAGATCGACTCCCTCTGCCATGCCCGTCAGAAACTCCGTGTACCCATCCTCGACGAGAGCGGTAATCTGCGTGGTAAGCGTTTCCTTGAGCGCAACGCAACCGGGCGCGGTTTCGTCGAAACGCCACGGCAGCTTTTGCGGGCGATGCCCGGTAAAGGCGCAGGCGCGTCCAATAAACCCTGCGAGGGCTGCAAGCTGATCGGTATATCGCTCTGGCGCAACAGGTTTTCGCTCCATAATCTGCCTCCCAGTATGGCTAAATAATAGCCATATGATGTGGCTATTATATCAGCCATAATGTTTCCTGTAAAGGAGGCGGGATGGTTGATTGTTTATGCGCCGCTTTGGAGGACAATGGAGGAGCAGAAAGTCACAACTTATACGCTGCGGGTCAAGCACGGAATGAGCCACGCAACCGTGCAAAGGCTTCAAGCGGATATGCCCGTTTCGACGCATACGCTCAACAAGCTCTGCGCCATTTTGCATTGCCGCTTAGAGGACATCGCTGAATATATCCCTGATGAGATATGACAATACCGTGCAGCCGCTGGTGTGCTGCACGGTATTGTTGTAGCTATTTTTTTCTGGTTTCGCAGTCTGGTCAGCGACATTTTGCCGCTGACCACTATCACCGGGTAAAGTGGTGGCGGCGCCAAGCGCCGCCACCACTTCGCGGACAAAATGTCTGTCACGTTGCATCGCCAAGTGAGCGACAAAGTGTCGCTCACGTTCAAGCCCTTGACCTCGCGGACATTTTGTCCGCGAGGTCAACTTGTCGTGATGTCCGTCACCGCGTCGCCCACCACAACGAATTGCTGCCATGCGCGATTCTCTAAAAACGACATTTTGTCGGTTTTAAGAGAGTGGTGTCCACGCGCGACGCAGTCACCATTTTCTAAAACGGACACTGTGTCCGTTTTAAGAAATCAAAACGAAACCGGCTCGTTTTGATCCCACGCCGATCAGAACGACAAAATGACGTTCTGATCGCCCTGCGATAACTCATACGTTTGCCTGCGCCTGCTTCCGCAGCTTGCGCTTCTCGTTGTAACGCTTGTTGTACTCCGCGCGCTTCGCGCGACGCTCCCGCGCCAGCTCCTGCTCCGCCAAATCTTCCGGCGTCGGGTCGGGCTCCGGCAGCTTGAACTTGCCGATGAATTTCAGGTAGATTTCAACCTCCTGCACCCGCTCGCCGGTGGAATAGTCCGGCTTGTGGACGAGAATCTTATCGACAAACTCGTTGATCATCGGCGTCGTCAGCTCAGAGAAATCCGTGTACTTCTTGGCAAGCGCCATGAACTGATCCACGCGCACCGTGTCCGCCTCGAAAGCGTCCAGCTCCGCCTGCTCCTTTGCGACGGCTTCCTCCAGCGCGGCCTGCTCCTGCTCGTACTCGGCGGACATCATCTCGAACCGCTTTTCGGTGATCTTCTCCGTCGCGTAGGATTCGTAGAGCTTCTTGATGATGCCGTTCAGCTCCGCGATGCGTTTCTGCTCCCGCTTGATGCGCTGCTTGAGCGCCTTGACAGATTCCGCCTGCCGCAGCTCCGACACACTGCGTACCTGCTCGATGAACGCAGCTTCGTTCTCCACGGCGTAGGTGCTGACTGAGCGGATCGCCTCCAGAATCAGCTCCCGCACAGCGTCGGTTCGGATGTAGTGCTGGCTGCATCGGACGTCCGCGCTCAGGCAGGAGTTGGCGTAGGTGGAGCAGGTGTATTGGTCGCGCTTGTAGCAGACCGGCGCGCCCTTCACATTGCTGCTCTGCCACTTGATGCCGCGGTGGTTATACATCTTCGCGCCGCAGTCGGCGCAGTATAGCAGACCCGTCAGGGGATTGGGCGCGCCCAGCGTGTCCGTCCGCCGCACCGTGTGCCGGACGTCCTGCGCAAGCTGCCACGTCTTTTCATCAACGATGGCCTCCTGCGTATTCTCAAAAACGGTTAGGTCTTCCTTAGGCGTTCGCTTCGCCTTTTTGTCCTTGTAGGACTCCTTGTATGTACGGAAGTTGACCGTCTGCCCTTTATACTCCGGCTTGGCGAGTATCTGCGCGATTGTTTTCCCCGACCAGATATAGCGCCGTTCCTCGTTGCAGTTGTTCTTGTGGACGCCCAGCCCGCGCCGGGCAAGGTAGTACGACGGTCGCTCGATGCGTTCTTCCGACAGTACCCGCGCGATGTTCCAAGGCCCCATACCCTCAATCGTCATCTGGAAGATGCGCCGCACGACCGCGGCTGCCTCCTCGTCGATGACCCACTTGCTGCGGTCATCCGGGTCTTTCTTGTAGCCGTAGATCGCTTCGTTGGTCAGGTGATGCTTGCCGTCCATACCCTTGACATGGAGCGCGGTCTTAACTTTGCGGCTGCAATCGCGCAAGTACCATTCATTTACGATATTCAAAAACGGCACAAACTCGCCGCTGTCCTTCACATCGCTGTCCACGCCGTTGCCGATGGCGATGAAGCGGACACCCTTCTCGCGGAACATGACCTCTGTATAGAAGCCCACTTGCAGATAGTTGCGCCCAATGCGGCTCATGTCCTTCGCGATCACGCAGCCGACCTTGCCGTCCTCGATATCGTTGATGAGCTGTTTCCAGCTCGGGCGCTCAAACGTGCCGCCCGAATACCCGTCGTCGGTGTAGTGGACGCAATTTGTGAAGCCCTGCTGTGCGGCATAGCCCTCCAACATCTTCTTTTGCGTTACAATGGAGTTGCTGTCGCCAGCCAGTTCATCATCGCGCGACAGCCGCTCGTAGAGCGCCGTGATCTTCTCCTGTTCCAACCGCTTTGTGTTCATGCTGAACTCCCTTCCAGCGGCTGGCTCATTTGTGGCGCTGTCATTGTACCACACGGCAGCGGATTTGTCACGGCCTCATACTGAAGTAAGTGCAGAATTTTGTCGTCGATGGTCTCCTGCGCGGTATCGCTGAGATGGACGCGGAGCTTGTAGGTCGTCGAACCGATGCGCCGGTACAGTACAGCGGTACCGTTCCGCTCTCGATTGGTATTTATGGCGCGCCTCCTTCCTCCCGGCTTCGCGCCATCCAGTCGAAGAAGGCTCGCTTGCTCACCTTGATGAGCCGCCCGCTTCGGAAGGACGGAAAGCCGGGGGAGTGCACCAGCTCATACGCCGACGATCTGGAAATTCCCATAACCTGCTGAATCTCCGCTACGTCCAACACCAGAGGCAGCTCGTCGTAGCTTTTCAGCCGTTCTTTATGATTCATCTGTTCCTCCAAATAAAGTAATGGTGTGTTGCCGTTCTACCCAAAAGCTGTTATCCTGCCCCATTCCTGCGGCGTATCCCGACATTGGCGTGCGAAAAGCGTCGCTTCTCCTGCCGGTCATATCCATTTTGGACGGTCATTCAGTTCGATAGCACTTCGTGGCACGAAATTACCATGCAAGGCGATCATAGCAAGATCATCTTGCATTATCAATCATTTGGCGGTATCATAAGTGTAACAGATATGACACGATTATGTAATTACCATACAGAAAGGCATGAAACGCCTATGGAAATCCAGTTTACGCGCTCTGCGCCCTGCTACGACCGCCTCCTGTTCGTCCTTAGCTTGGACAGAAAGCGGATGAAGGAGCGCATCCTGATCGGTGACGCGCAGGAGATACGCTTCCGCTTGGAGGGCAGCGAGGACGCTTCCGTGCTCTGCGACGCCGTGCGCCCGCTCGGTACGCTCTTGGTCGAATTTGAGCACGATGCGGACGGCGAATGGAACCACCTCGGCCTGATGCCGCTGCATGACGCGCTCCACACCAACCGTTGGAAGCAGCCGGAGCTGGAACGTCGGTCGGGAGACTACCTGCGCGGGAGGTT
>SVKP01000004.1 GCA_015068395.1 Oscillospiraceae bacterium | reverse complement strand
CTGCTCGTCACCGATGTCCGCCAGCACGCCGTCGAACACGCTCACGGCGCTCTGGTCGGCGCAGGGGATGTGCAGGCCGCACTGGGTCATCAGGCACAAAAGCCCGATCGTCTTGAGCGTGACGGTCTTGCCGCCGGTGTTGGGGCCGGTGATGACCAGCGTGTCAAAGCTCTTGCCCAGCTCGACGTCGATCGGCACCGCCTTGCTGCTGTCCAGCAGCGGATGGCGCGCCCTGCGCAGATAGATGCTGCCGTCGGTGCGGACCTCGGGGCGCATGGCGTCCAGCTGGAAGCTCAACTCGCCGCGCGCGAAGATCAGGTCCAGATGCGTCAGCACGTCATAGTCCCAGAGGATGTCCTCCTCAAAGCCCGCCGCCTCGGCGGAGAGCGCCATCAGGATGCGCTCGATCTCCTTCTGCTCCTTCGCCTCGAGCTCCTTGAGCTCGTTGTTTGCCTGCACCGCGCCCATCGGCTCGATGAACAGCGTCGCGCCGCTGGACGAGACGTCGTGCACCAGCCCCGGCAGCTCGCCGCGGCACTCCGCCTTCACAGGCACGACGAAGCGCCCGTCCCGCTGCGTGATGAGCGCCTCCTGCAGCACGTTGCGATAGGTGGACGATGAGATGATCTTCTGCAAAATTTGGCGGCCCTTTGCCGCCGCCGCGCGCTTGTGGCGGCGGATGTCGGCAAGCTCCGGGCTCGCGGCGTCCGCGATCTCATCCTCGCCGATGATGGAGGTGTTGATCTTCTCCTCCAGATAGCGGTTGCCGTGCAGCGAGTGGAACATCCGATCCAGCGCCGGGGACTCGGTGTGCTCCGGCAGATACTCCTTCGCCCGCCGCGCGTTCATCAGCAGCGCCGCGATGTTCATTAGCTCGCGCGTATTGAGCATGCCGCCGCGCGAGGCGCGCGCCAGCGACTCCGAAACGTTCTTCACCCCGGAGAACGACGGACTGCCCTTGAGCGCGATCATCTCGCGCGCCGCGTCCGTCTCGTCGAGCAGGCGGCGCACCTCGTCGACGTCCGTGGAGGGCTCCAGCTTCCGCGCGCGCTCCTTCGCCGCGTCGCTGACGGCGCGCTGTTCCAGAAGCTCCAGCACGCGCGGGAGCTCCAACACCCGAATGGATTTTTCAAACAGTTCTGTCATATGCTATGTCTCCCGTTTGGAATACAGTATGTAATTATTGTGTCGAGTATTGTGTTTTGTTGTCATTTTCGGTCGTTTTCCCCGGGAAATGCGCCGACCTGCGCGCGGAGACTCTTGTAGAAGTCCAGCGTGCGGAAGCCCCGTTCCAGCTGCCTGCGCGAAAACGCCTCGCAGGCGGCGGAGAACCGTGCCAGCGTCTCGCCCCGCAGCTCGAAGGAGAGCATCCGCTTCCGCTCCGCGCCAATGACGTGACGCATGGCGGCAAGCGAGCCGGGGTCCAGCGGCAGCAGCGCGCCCGCCGCCGCGCCCGCGCAGCCGCGGCAGAGCACGACGCCCTCGCCGGGGTCGAACAGCGGCTCCGCCGGCGCCGTGTCTCCGCACACGGCGCAGTCCGCGACCAGCGGCTCATAGCCAGAGATCGACAGCAGCTTGAGCTCATACGCCGCCTTCACCAGCTCCTGCGGCTTATCCAGCCGGTCCAGCGCGTAGAGGGCGTTGAGCAGGAGCGACAGGGTCTCCCCCGCGCTCTCCTCGCCGGTGACCGCCTCCGCCATCTCCGCGAAATACGACGCGAGCGAAAGCTTCTCGACGTCGCGCCGCACGTTGTCCCACAGCTCGAGCGTAGACGCCTCGTCGAGCATCATCCAGCCGTTCCGCTCGAAGAGCACCAGCTCGGAGTACGCCAAAAGCTCGCTCGCCGCGGCGATGCGGCTGTTTTTCCGCCGCGCCCCGCGGGCGACCACCGCCAGCTTGCCCTGCTCGGCGGTCAGCACGGTCAATATCTTGTCGGCCTCTTTCGTCTGCGTCTCGCGCAGGACGATGCCCTTTGTCACGATCTTGTCTGACATGGTGGTGTCTGCTCCGCCTCGGCGCGCGCGGAGCCCTCCTTTGCCGCGGTATAGAACACGGGGTTCCCCGTGCGCAAAAACAGTTCCATATAGCCGTCCATGCTCTTTTTTCCGTCCTCCCCGCATATGCTTACGCAGAATATAAGGTTAGCATGAGCCGCGGCGGCGCTATGATACCCGGAAAAAACTGTTTCGCGGCGATTATAGCACGCTCTTGCTGAAATGGCAATATTTCCGCCGGTTTCCGCGTGCACAAAAATCCGTCAAAAAATCGGAAATCCTGTGGACAAAGCACGAAAGCTGTGCTATGCTGAGGGATGAAAAATAAGCGTCTTTGGCACCACATCTTCCTCTGCTCCTTCGCATTTTCACCAGATATTGTATTATGTCACCTTGTTTCTCTTTGTTCCAGCGAGGTATGACCCTGTGAAAAAAGTTGCAAAAAGAAGGAAAGTGAGTCGTCATGAAACACCGCGTCCACGCCGCATTGCTCGCCGTTTTGCTCTGTTTCAGCCTGCTTCCCGCGCCCGCGGAGGCGACGGAGGAAATCGCCGCCCACAGCACCCGTGGAAATGGCAACCCCTACTACATTATGGTCAACCGCAAGATGAGCACCGTCACAGTCTACACGCTGGACGAGAACGGCTATTACACGGTGCCGGTGCGGGCGATGCTCTGCTCCACCGGGACGCCCCAGCATGCGACGCCCAAGGGGAACTGCGCCATCGGTCGGAAGTATCGCTGGCACCAGATGCTCGGCGGCGTGTACGCGCAGTATCTTTCGCAGTTCCGCGGCTCCTGCCTGTTCCACTCCGTCTGCTATGCGCGGCCCAAGAGCGACACGCTGCTCCCCGGCTACTATGACGCGCTGGGCTCCCCTGCCTCCCACGGCTGCGTGAGATTGCAGACCGAGGACGCGAAGTGGATCTATGAGAACTGCGCGGAGGGGACGTACGTCACCATCTATGACAGCAACGACCCCGGCGAGCTGGGCAAGCCGGAGAAGATGGTCCCCGCGCCGGGCGCGACGAACGCCTGCCGCTGGGACCCGACGGACCCGGAGCCGGAGAACCCCTGGTGGGAGTCGTGGACGACGGATTTCTCGCTCTCGGCGGAGACGGTGGTGCTCGTCCCGGGTGAAACGGCTTCGCTGGAGCTTACGCGCGAACCGGCTGGCTCCACATATCCCACGGCGATGTTTCTCTCCGACGCGCCCTCCGTCGCGGTGGCGGACGGTGCGGGGCGCATCCGTGCGGTCGGCGCCGGTGTCTGCACGGTCACGGTGAGCTGCGGCGAGGCCGAGAAGCGCTGCACCGTTGTGGTGACGGAGCTTCCGTCCGCTGTTTCGGAGGCGGAAGCGGCGCCGGAGCCGACGGCTGAGCCCTGGTACGCCTCCGACGTCAGCTATCTCTGCGAGCGCGGCTTTGTCGGGAATGGCAGCGTGTTTGTCACCGCGCCCGAGGCGCCGCTGACCCGCGCGGAGACGCTGGACCTGTTCCGCACGATCTTCCGCGTCGTCAACGCGGTCGAGGACGACGGCACGCCGCTGGACCGCACCGAGTTCATTGAGCTGCTGTACCTCTACAGCGCGCTGCGCGTCGAAGCCCCGATCGGCGGGGAGACGCCGGTGCAGTGGGCGATGCGGCTGGAGCTGCTCTACGGCCACGACACCGGCGAGCTCGGCGCGAACGAGCCGATCACCCGCGCGCAGGCGGCGGCGATCCTGCACCGATACTGCGTGGTATTCAATCAGTAAAAAGCTCCGGCGCAGCCTCTGAGAAGAGAGGGCTGCGCCGGTTTTTGGTTTATTTGTCGTCGTATCCGAAGCTTCGGATATAGTTCATGTTGTCTCTCCAATTTTCCTTGACCTTGACCCAGGTTTGAAGGTAGACCTTGGTGCCCATGAAGCGCTCGATGTCGCGGCGGGCGTCCGCGCCGATCTTTTTGAGCATCTCGCCGTTCTTGCCGATGATGATGCCCTTGTGGCTCTTCTTCTCGCAGAAGATCGTCGCCTCGACCTCGATGACCTCGTCGTCCCGCTCGACAAAGCGCGTGATCTCCACCGCCGTGCCGTGCGGGATCTCTTTATCCAGATTGCGCAGCAGCTTTTCGCGCACGATCTCGCCCACGACCTGACGGTCGGGCTGGTCGGTGGTCATACCGTCCGGGAAGAGCTGCGGCCCCTCCTGCGCGTGCTTGCACAGCTCGGAAAGCAGGTCGTCCAGCCCGTCGCGTTTCTGGGCGGAGATGGGGACGATCGCGTCAAACTCGTGCGCCTCGCTGTAGGCGGCGATGACGGCGAGCAGGTCCTCCTTGTTCTCCACGGTGTCGATCTTGTTGACGCAGAGAATGGCGGGGCAGCCCAGCTCCTTGAGCTTCTTAATCAGCTCCTGCTCCGGGATGCCGACGTGCGGCACCGGCTCGACCAGCAGCAGCGCGGCGTCCACGTCCGCCAGGCTGTCGCGTGTGACCTTGACCATATAGTCGCCGAGGCGGTTTTTCGCCTTGTGGAAGCCCGGCGTGTCCAGCAGCACCAGCTGCGTGTCGCCATGGTTGACGACGCCGCAGATACGGTTGCGCGTGGTCTGGGGCTTGCTGCTGACGATGGCGATCTTCTCGCCCACGAGCGCGTTGGTCAGCGTCGATTTGCCGACGTTCGGACGTCCGCAGACGGTAATCATCGCGGTCTTTTTGATTTCCATAGGCAATCAACCCTCCTGCGCGTCTTTTTGCCGTTTCAGCTCGAGCCTGTCCATAACAGCCTCCTCATGCGCGCGCATGAGCGCCTTCTGCTCGCCCTCGTCCATGTGGTCGTAGCCCAGCAGATGCAGCACCGAGTGCGTCACCAGATACGCAAGCTCGCGGCGGTTGGAGTGGCCGTATTCCTTTGCCTGCGCGGCGACGCGCTCCCACGAGAGCACCATGTCGCCCAGCGGCACGAGCCCCGTGCCGGGGTCCGCGTCCACCTCCGTCGGCTTCTCGCCGGGCTTGAGCTCCAGCGCGGGGAAGGACAGCACGTCCGTCGCCTTGTCGATCTTCCTCTGCTCGCGGTTCAGCTTGCGGATCGCGCGGTCGTTCGTCACCAGCACGTCGATCTCGCAGGGCAGGGTCACACCCTCAGTCTCAAGCGCGGTGCGGATGACCTTGCGGATGAATGCGCGGCTGCCGTCGCTCACGCCGGGGACCTCCGCCTCCACCGGAAGAAAATGCCGTTTTGCCATTTTCAGCGCCTCCCTTTATGATTTCCGCCGGATTTGTTCTTTGCGTCCTCGTAGTCCTGATAGGCCTTAATGATGCGCTGGACCATGACGTGGCGCACCACGTCGCGGTCGTCCAGCTCGCAGATGCCGACGCCCTCGACGCCCTTGAGCACGCGCACCGCCTGCTTGAGGCCGGAGAGCTTGTCCGCCGGCAGGTCGATCTGCGTCGCGTCGCCGGTGATGACCATTTTCGAGCCGAAGCCCATGCGCGTGAGGAACATCTTCATCTGCTCGCAGGAGGTGTTCTGCGCCTCGTCGAGGATGATGAAGCTGTCGTCCAGCGTACGCCCGCGCATGTAGGCGAGCGGCGCGACCTCAATGTTCCCGCGCTCAAGATACTTGTTGTAGGTCTCCGCGCCGAGCATATCGAAAAGCGCGTCGTAGAGCGGGCGGAGATAGGGGTCCACCTTGCTTTGCAAATCGCCCGGCAGGAAGCCGAGGCGCTCGCCCGCCTCCACCGCGGGGCGCGTGAGAATGATGCGGTTGACGGTCCGCTCGCGGAACGCCGCCACCGCCGCGGCGACGGCGAGATAGGTCTTGCCCGTTCCGGCGGGACCGACGCCGATGGTGACGGCGTTTTTCAGGATCGACTCGACGTACTTCTTCTGCCCGATGGTCTTGGGCTTGATGGGGCGGCCCTTGGCGCTGATGCAGATCACATCCTGCGTCAGCTCGCTGACCTTGTCCTCCTGCCCCGCGCGCGCGAGCGAGATCACATAGCGCACGTTCTGCTCGTTGATGGTCTCGCCGCGGCTCGCCAGCGTCAACAGCGCGCCCAGCGCCTTGACCGCCACCATGACGTCCTCCGCTTCTCCGTTTACGCGAAGCTCGCCCTCGCGGTTGGCGACGGTCACGCCGAACTCGCTTTCAATGAGATGAATGTTCTCGTCGAACGAGCCGAACAGGTTCTCCGCCTGCTCCAGCCGCTCGATGCTGATGCGTTGTTCCATGCTTTGTCCTCTTCTTTGGTTTCTATGGTATCTCTAAGACACGGGGATGGGGACGACCTCGCCGATCTGCTCGCGGCACTCCGCGCTGAGCGTCACCAGAAGCCAGCTCCCCCGGACCGCGCTCGAAACGCGCTCGGAGACAACCTCGGCGTCCTCCCCCAGCTGTGCGCGCAGATAGGCGTCCAGCACCGCGCGCCCCTGCTCCTGCGCACTCTCGCGGGAGACGGCGAGGCGCACCGTCGTATAGGGGCGGCAGGTCTCCGTCTCCAGCGTGACGGGCAGGATAAAGCCGCCCGGCAGCGTCCACTGTACCTGACTAATTATTTTATCATAACCCGTCGATAAATTTCCAGTCCCTTTTATGCGGAATTTTACCCGATTTTCGCCCCACAGGACCGCCACGGCGCGCGTCTCCTCCCCCGTTGGGGATTTGACCTCGCGAAAAAGGGGGATCTGTGTCGAAAGCTCGTACCACGTCCGGGCGTAGACCTCGCCCTTTCCGGCGAGATAGCGCGTGCCGACGACCGGCTCCGCGACGCCTTTGGTCTCCACGACGCCGCTGATGAGCAGTTGGCCCTTCCGCACCATCGTCCCCGGCAGCACCCGCGCCTCGCCGTCCAGCGCGCGCACAGCGGTGACCAGCCCGTCCCGCCGCGCGACCACGTTCGTCGGCGCGGACTCGTTGACGATCCCCGGTCGCGGTACGCGCTCGCGCACAATGACCGTGGCACGGCAGCCGCGCACGTTGACCGTCAGCCACGCGAGCTCCGGCAGCTCCAGCAGCGCGTGGTTGCAGAGCCTGCGCTGCTGGATCGAGAACGCGAAGGTCCCGCGCCGGACGCCGTGCTCCGCCAGCACGCGCAGGATGCGGCCGGAGGGCACCGTCTCGTTCCCCTCCACGCGCAGGTCCCAGATGAAGCAGGCGTTTGCGAGGAACAGCGCCGCGCAGAGCAGCAGCCCCGCAACCAGCGCCCTCCTCCGGCGCAGGCGGCCCAGAACGAACGGCACGCCCGCGACGCGCTCGATGTGTACCTCCGCACCGACGTCGGCGCACGCCGCCCTGAGCCGCCGCCAGTCCCGGCGCGCGACGGTCAGCGCCAGCTCGTGCTCGCCCAGAAACGCCGGGTCACGGAACGGGATGCCGCGCGCGGAGCAGACGTTGAGCACGCGCTCAGGAAACTCGCTGCCCGTCCGTGCGCGGACGTAGCCGCGCAGCAAAAAAATCGTACGGTTCCGCATCGCCGCCCCCCTATCGCACCAGCTCGACCGCGTCGATGCGGCCGCGGACGCGCACCTCGTCGCCCGTCATGCTGCGCAGCTCCAACCCCGTGCCGCGCACGCGCACGACGAGCCCCTGCGCGGAGACGTCGATCTGCGTGTCGCTGTAGGCAAGGATGCCCTCGTGCCCCTCCAGAAAGAACTCGCGGTCGCCCAGCAGCTCCATATGCGCCAGCCCCGCCACAAGGTCGCCCGGCAGCTCAAAGAGCTCCGCCATTCGCGTGCGCAGCTCCTGCGTCTTGCTGTATTTGTCCATCGTAACACCCCTTTGCGGCAAGCTTATGAGAAAGCGGCGCGAAATTTGCCTGTCCTATTTCGGATGCGCGCGCATAGGCTCTTTCGAGGTGATCTCCTTGGAGGCTGTCAAGAACGTTCTTCTCGGCATATTGCTCGCACTGTTCGCCGCGGCGCTGCTGCTCTTTCCCGCCGACGCGGCGGGCGCGGCGCGGGAGGGGCTGTCGCTGTGCCTGACGTCGGTGCTGCCGTCGCTGTTCCCGTTTTTCGTGCTCTCGTCGCTGTGCGTGTCGAGCGGCGCGGCGGAGGCGCTCGCACGGCTGCTCACGCCGCTGATGCGGCCGCTGTTCGGCGTCGGCGGCGCGGGAGCGGGCGCGCTGGCGCTGGGGCTCGTGGGCGGCTACCCCGTCGGCGCGCGCACGGCGGCGGAGCTGTACCGGCGCGGCGCGGTGACGAAAAGCGAGGCGGAGCGGCTGCTGGGCTTCTGCTCCAACGCCGGTCCCGGCTTCATTCTTGGCGTGTGCGGCTCCGTCCTGCAAAACCAGCGCGCCGGGGCGTATCTCTATCTCGTGCACGTCGCCTCGGCGCTGCTCGCCGGGCTGCTGCTCCGCGTCGTCCCCGCCGGACGCGCGGCGGAGCGGCGCGCCTGGACTACGCCCGCCGCGGCGAAGCGCGCCGCCGACTTCCCTGCCGCCGTGCGGGAGTCGTTTGCGGCGGTGTGGAGCGTGTGCGGCTTCGTGGTAATCTTCGCCGTGGTGCTTCGTCTGCTGACGCTCGCGCTGCCGGAGGGCGCGGCGGATGCGCCGTGGTATCCCGCGCTGCTGGGCTTCGCGGAGCTGACGAACGGCGCGCTTGCCGTCCGTCCGGGACGCGCGGGCTTCGTGCTCTGCGCCGCTCTGCTCGGCTGGGGCGGGCTGAGCGTCCACGCGCAGACGCTCTCGGTGCTTGATGGCACGGGGCTGTCCGTCCGATGGTATTTCCCCGGAAAAGCGCTCCATGCCGCGCTGTCCGCGCTGCTCGCGTATGCGTGCGCCGGGATGGTGTATTGAGTCCCTCAGTCAGCCGCTGCGCGGCTGCCACCCCCCAGGAGGAGCCTAAAAAAGCGCCGCCCGCTCCGGTTTGGGGAGCGGGCGGCGCTTTGAGTCGTCCGAATATTATCTCTGTCCCTTGTCGTAGGGGATGCCCTCCGCCTTGGGCGCGCGGGAGTTCTTCGAGGTGAACGCCAGCACGATCAGGGAGATGATGTAGGGCAGCATGTTGTACACCGAGCCGGGGATGTTCAGCGCCATGAGGAACGGGAAGCCGAAGTACACGTTCGAGAGCGCGCGGAACAGGCCGAACAGCAACGCCGCGAGCGCGATGCGCGTGGGCTTCCACTGGCCGAAGATCATGACCGCGAGGGCAAGGAAGCCGAAGCCGGCAACGCCGTTTTCAAACTTCCACGCCGAGACGCCCGCGAGGATGTAGCAGATGCCGCCGAGTCCGCCGTAGACGCCGGAGATCAGCACGCCCGCCCAGCGCATGTGATAGACGTTGATGCCGACGCTGTCCGCCGCCTGCGGGTGCTCGCCGCAAGCCATCAGCCGGAGGCCGAACTTGGTCTTGTACAGCACGATGTAGGCGACGACGAGCATGATGACCGCGATGAGCATGAACCAGTTGAACTCAAAGCCGCCGAGGCTCACGAGGAACTTCTTCTTCGCGTCGACGTACTGGATCTCGGAGGACACGTCGTCGGGGTTGGCGGCGGTGTTGATCGCCTTGACGAACACGGTCGCCGCGGCGACGCCCAGCATGTTCAGCGCGGTGCCGACGATGGTCTGGTCCGCCTTGAAGTTGATGCAGGCGACGCCCAGCAGCGCCGAGTAGGCGACGCCGAAGGCGATCGCGCCGAGCAGCACGCACAGGATCAGCGGAAACGCCGCCATTGTGCCGGGCAGATAGCGCATCATCAGCGCGCCGCCGAGGGCGCCGATGACCATGATGCCCTCAAGGCCGAGGTTGATGACGCCGGAGTGCTCCGCGAAGCAGCCGCCGAGCGCGACCAGCACGAGCACCGAGGCGAAGATCAGCGTGTATTGCACCAGAAGCAGCATTACTTGTCGCCTCCTTTCTCACCCTGTCCGGCAGGCGCGGCCTGTTGCTTCTCCTGCCGCAGCTGCTTTTCCTCGCTCTTTGCGATCGCCATGTTCATCGCGTACTTGATGAACAGCACGAAGCCGCACAGATAGATGATAAGCGAGGAGATCAGGTCGGAGATCTGGGAGGAATACATGGTTTTGTCGACGTACGCGCCGCCGACGGTGATGTGCTGGATGAAGTAGGAGGCGAAGATCGTGCCGATGGGGTTCAGACCGCCGAGGAATGCCGCCGCGATGCCGTTGAAGCCCATGCCGGGCACGGAGGACTGCGTCACCGACCACTGCTCAAAGTCGGTCAGGTACAGGAATGCGCCGCCCAGCGCGGCGAGGCAGCCGGAGATCGCGAGCGTGAGGATGATGTTGCGCTTCTCCGCCATACCGGCGTATTTCGCGGCGTTCTTGTTGTTGCCCGTGGCGCGCAGCTCATAGCCGAGCTTCGTCTTGTCCAGCAGGATCATGATGACGATGGCGAGGATGATCGAAAGCGGGATCGCGATCGTCACGTTGCCGTTGTTGTTGAACAGTGCGCCGAGCCCCATCGTGGGCAGCATCGCCTGCGGGGCGTCGGTCTTGAGGTGGAGCGTGTAGGGGCTCGTGGACTCCTTGACGGAGGCGAGCAGCATGTTTGTCGTGTACAGGCCGATCCAGTTGAGCATGATGCCCGAAATGACCTCGTTCACGTTGCAGTACGCCTTGAGCAGGCCCACCAGCGCGCCGTAGACCGCGCCGATCAGGATCGCCAGCAGCAGGCAGCCGAACCAGCCCCAGTGGAGTCGGAGCGCCGCGTACAGGCAGGCGCAGGAGCCGACGACGTACTGGCCCGCCGTGCCGATGTTGAACAAACCGACCTTGTAGGCGAACAGCACGCTCAGCGCGCACATCAGCAGCGGCGCGGTCTTGACCAGCGTGTTGCCGAAGTTTTTCACCTGCAAATTCGCGCGGGAGTAGTTCCAGAAGTTTTTGACGACTGCCATGATCGCCTCGCCCGCGCCGCTGGGATTGATGAACAGCAGCACGATGTAACCCAGCAGCAGGCCCAGCACGATGCACAGCAGCGACGCGAGCATCGACTGCACGGCGTTGCTCTTGAGGAGATTCTTCTTCATGCGCTCACCTCGTCTCTCTTCGCGCCCGCCATGTAGAGGCCAAGCTCCTCCTGCGTGGTCTTCTTGGGATCAAGCTCGCCGACGATCTCGCCCTCATACATAACGAGAATGCGGTCGGGCACGTCCATGACCTCGTCCAGCTCCAGACTGATGAGAAGCACCGCCTTGCCCGCGTCGCGCTGCTCGACCAGCTTCTTATGCACGAATTCGATTGCGCCGACGTCGAGTCCGCGCGTCGGCTGCACGGCGACGAGCAGGTCAGGGTCCTTGTCCACCTCGCGGGCGATGATCGCCTTCTGCTGGTTGCCGCCGGACATAGCGCGCGCCTTCGTCACCGGTCCCTGGCCGGAGCGCACGTCGTACTGCTCGATCAGGCGCTCGGCGTACTTGCGGATGTTGTCGCGCCGCAGGAAACCCGCGCCGTTGGTGAACTCCGGCTCAAAGTAGCGCTGGAGCACCAGATTGTCCTCAAGCGTGTAGTCCAGCACAAGGCCGTGCTTGTGCCGGTCCTCGGGGATGTGGCTCATGCCGGAGGTGCTGCGCTCGCGGATGGTCGCGCGGGTGATGTCCTTGCCCGCCAGCTTGATCTCGCCCTGCGTAACCGGCTCAAGCCCCGTGAGGCCATAGACAAATTCGCTCTGGCCGTTGCCGTCGATGCCCGCGATGCAGACGATCTCGCCGCGACGGACCTTGAACGACACGTCGTGCACGGCGTCCTTCTTGTGCACCTTCGAGGCGACGGACATGTGCGCGATCTCCAGCACGACCTCGCCGGGCTTTGCCTCCGCCTTCTCCACATGGAAGTTGACGTTGCGCCCGACCATCATCGCCGAAAGCTCCTCCGGGGAGGACTTCGCGGTCTCCACCGTGCCGACGTACTTGCCCTTGCGCAGCACTGTGCAGCGATCGGCAACCGCCATGATCTCCGCGAGCTTGTGGGAGATGAAGAGGATGCTCTTGCCCTCGGCGGCAAGGTTCTTCATGATCTTCATCAGCTCGTCGATCTCCTGCGGCGTGAGCACCGCGGTCGGCTCGTCGAAGATCAGGATCTCGTTGTCACGGTAGAGCATCTTCAGGATCTCGGTGCGCTGCTGCATGCCGACGGTGATGTCCTCGATCAGCGCGTCCGGGTCGACCTGAAGCCCGTAACGGTCTGAAAGCTCCATGACCTTCTTGCGTGCCTCCTGCTTTTGCAGGAAGCCCATCTTGTCCGTCGGCTCCACGCCGAGGATGATGTTGTCCAGCACGCTGAAGCATTCGACCAGCTTGAAGTGCTGGTGCACCATGCCGATGCCAAGCGCGTTGGCGTCGTTCGGGTCCTTGATCTGGACCTCCTTGCCGTCCTTCTTGATGACGCCCTCCTCCGCCTGGTACAGCCCGAACAGCACGCTCATCAGCGTGGACTTGCCTGCGCCGTTCTCACCGAGCAGCGCGTGGATCTCACCGCGCTTCAATTGCAGCGTAATATTGTCGTTCGCGATGATGCCGGGGAAGCGTTTCGTGATGTTGAGCATCTCGATCGCATACGGCGTTTCCAAATTGACTCCCCCCTTTTTCGTTTGCGGCGTTGCGCCGGTCTCCGTGGATAAATTTTGCTAAAGTGTATTATATAACAAATTCACAGATAAAGCAAAGAAAACTTGCAATCCGCAAAAATTTTTGTGAAAGCGGTCAAACCTTACGCAGAGAAAAAACCATCCCGGAGCAAAGCCCCGGGATGGTTCCGATGAAAAACGGCGTAATGCCTGATTACTTGATGTTGCCCAGATCGCTGACGGAGATGACCGTGCCGAAGTCCGCGGCGTTCTTGGTGATGTCGTTGGAGACGGTGACCTTGCCGGCGAACATGTCGGCAACGAGCGCCTTGTAGTCGTCCTGCGTGAAGGTGCCGGCCCACTGGGTGCTGCCCATCGGGATCTGCACGAAGTTGGACTCGGGATCGGCGGAGACGAGACCGAGGGTGTCGACCTTGCCGCCCGCGAAGCTGCCGTCCTTGACGGCGGTGAGCAGGGAGTTGACCGTCGCGGCGAGACCCTTCATGGCGGAGGTGACCGTCATGCCGGTGCCGTACAGGCCGTCGATGATACCGGCCTGGTCAACGTCGACGCCGATGACCTTCGCGCCGACCTTGGCAGCAGCCTCGCCGGCAGAGGTGAAGATACCGCCGCCGCAGGCGAACACGACCTGCGTGCCGTCAGCATACCAGGTGTCCATCGCGGCAGTGATGTCGCCGTCGCCGTAGAACTGGTTGCCGTAAGCGTACTTGACGCTGACGTCGGTCTTGCCGTCGGCCTTCGCAGCGGCGTCAACGCCCTGCACGAAGCCGTAGCCGTAACGAACGACAGCGGGAACAGCCATACCGCCGAGGAAGCCGAGCTTGTTGTAGCCGAGCTTGACCGCCGCGTAACCGGCCATGTAGCCGCAGAGCTCTTCCTGATAGACCGCGCAGTAGAGATTGGACGGGATCTGGAAGCCGTCGCCCAGGTCGCCGGCGCTGACGTCGAGAGCGATGAAGGTGACGTCGCTGTACTCGGGAGCGGTGGCAACGATGGCGGGACCAAACGCGTAACCGGGCATGACGATGACGTTGTAGCCCTCGTCGATGGCCTTCTCGATCATGGCGATACGGTCGTCGTCAGAGTCGGAAGCGGGCTTGAAGTAGGTGAAGTCGGCCTGATTGGCTTCGGACCAGGACTTCGCCGCCTCATAGGTGGTCTGGTTGAAGGACTGGTCGGTGATGTCGCCGTAGTCGGTAATCATGGCGACCTTCATGGCAGCGGCAGAGCCGGTGTCAGCCGGGGTCGAGGTGGTGCTGGAGCTGCCGGAGGAGCTGCTGGAGCTGGAGCTGCTGGAGGAGCTGCTGGAGCCGGAGCTGCTGCCGGAGCTGGTGGTTTCGGTCTTTCCGCCGCAGGCCGCAAGAGCGAGGACCATCACAACGGAGAGAAGCAATGCAAGAAACTTCTTCATGTCTGATACCTTCCTTATTATTATATTTCGCGGGCCATCTCTGCCCGTGTACAGCCTAGTATAACAAAGGGTTATTCGGGTTTCAAGCGTATTTTTTTAATTTTTGTCATTTTCCACGCTTTGTACAAACAAGCGGGAAGCGGCGTTGTGAAAACAATCGTTTCCCATACGCCTTATTCGAGCTTGAGGTCGCCGTCCTTCACCCAGCCGAGCTTGCGGCACAGCTCGTTGACCAGCGGGCAGATGACGGCGGGCAGCACGACGGCGACAAGGAGAAGCCCCAGCCAGTCCATCGCGCCCGGCGCGATCGCCGCCGCGCCGCGCTCGACCGCCTTCTCACTCGGCGCTAGCCAGCCGGTCCATACGCCGATGGGCCCGCACATGCCGCAGGTGCCCATGCCGGAGTTGATCGGCGCGCCGTTCATTTGCAGGTGGAACACGCAGGTCGCGATGGGCCCGGTGATCGCGCTGGTGACGATCGGCGCGATCCAGACGCGGGGGTTGCGGACGATGTTCGGCATTTGCAGCATCGAGGTGCCGAGCCCCTGCGACACGAGGCCGCCCCAGCGGTTCTCGCGGAAGCTCATCACCGCGAAGCCCACCATCTGCGCGCAGCAGCCGGCAACCGCCGCACCGCCGGCAAGCCCGGTCAGGCCCAGCACCGCGCAGATCGCGGCGGAGGAAATCGGCAGCGTGAGCGCGATGCCGACGAGCACGGACACCGCAATGCCCATCCAGAAGGGCTGGAGCTTGGTCGCCTCGTCGATCACGACGCCGAAGGCGTTCGCCGCCGTGCCGATGGGCGGCGCGATCCACTTCGCCAGCGCCACGCCGATGAGAATGGTCACAGCGGGGGTGACAAGGATGTCCACCTTCGTCTCCTTGCTCACCATCTTGCCGAACTCCGCGGCGACGATGGCAATGAGCAGCACCGCGAGCGGGCCGCCCGCGCCGCCCTCGGCGTTCGCCGCCCAGCCGACGGCGGCAAGGGAAAAGAGCACCATCGGCGGCGCTTGCAGCGCGTAGCCGATCGCCACCGCCATTGCGGGGCCGGACACCTTCATCGCATAGTCGCCGATGTCGACGAGGAACTGCATGCCGAGCTGCGCGCCCAGCGTCTTGATGATCGTGCCGATGAGCAACGAGCAGAAAAGGCCCTGCGCCATCGCGCCCAGGGCGTCGATGCCGTAACGCTTTGCGGAAAACTCGATGTTTTTGCGCTTGAGGAACTCCTTGAACTTCTCCATTTCAGATACCTCCCTTTCTGTTCAGAACCACAGAAAAAAGATAGCTTCACAGATGTCTTGACACCTGTGAAGCTAACTATACAGACAAATTCGGTACCTGTCAAATTACATTTCGCAATGCCTGTATTAATTTGATTAAACGATTCTCAATTTTCGAGCAAAAAGCCCAATCCATACAGTGCGGCGCGCGCGCGGTCGAAGGCGTCCTCGTCCGGGCAGGCAAGGGTGTGCAGGTGGATGCCCTCCGTCAAATCGGACAGGGGGCGCGCGTCCGCCTCCGCGCAGCGGCGGAGAAACGCGCTCACGTCATAGCGGCTCTTGAGCTGCAACGCGCCGATGAGCTGCCCGTAGACCGGGTGCTCCACGATGACGTCCACCACGGTGCAGCCCTGGTCGACAATAGCGTTGAGCTCGCGCTCCATATCCGCGTCCGAATGGCGGCAGGCAACCTGCCTTATCACGCCCTCGAGCGAGTTGTGGAGCACATAGCCCCGCGGCGTCGCCGAGACGTCCGCCCCGCCGGCGCGCAAAAGCGCCACGTCGCCCACGATGACCTGGCGGCTGACCTGAAGCTCCGCTGCCAGCGTGCTCGCGCTCACAGGTCCCGCCGCGCGCTCCAATCTTGCAAGGATCGCCGCGCGGCGCTGTTCCGAACGCATCAATACTCGAAGATGCTGCCGCCGACGAACTCGCGCACAAGGGAGTTCTTCGGCACATAGGGCGTGGTGAGCGGCGGCACGGAGCGCACGACGCGGATCAGGTCTGTCAGGCCGTGCGTTTCAATGAACGCGTCGTCCAGCTGCTCATGGAACTCCGGCAGCTCCAGCAGATACTTCGACAGGATGCAGGGCTCATAGTCGTGGAAGGTGTCGATGTGGATCTGCGCGTTGCCCTTGTTGGGCTGGATGTAATTCAGCTCGCCGCGGTCGACGGTCTGCGCGCGCTCGATCGTGCTGCGCAGCGTGTGCCCGCGCCCCAGCAGGTCGCGGATCATGCGGCGCGCGACGCGCAGCTGCTCGGGGTTGACGATCTTGTCCTCGTGTGTGATGATGCGCGTGCGCGGCGCGACGTAGACGCCCGTATACTCGCCCTTGAGCAGGTCGAGGATCAGGGGGTTGAGCATGTGGATTCCCTCGGCGATCACGACGCCGTTCTTGTCGCCCTGCAGCGTGCGGTAGCCGCCGACGCCGCCGGTCTTGAAGTCGTAGATCGGCGCCTCGACAGTCTCGCCGTCGGCTAGGCGCAGGATGCAGTCCGCCAGCGCCTGACGGTCCACGCAGTAGGGGGACTCCCAGTCCGTCGCCTCCGGGGGGCGCTTGTCGAGCGGCAGGAAGAAGTTGTCCATGCTCACGAGCCCCACGGGTACGCCCATGTTTTCCAGATACGCCTTGAGGCGCATGGCGGTGGTCGTCTTGCCGGAGCCGGAGGGCCCCGTCAGGCAGACGATGGGGCGGTCCTCCTTGTTGTGCAGGATCTTCGCCGCCGCCGTACTGATCTTGTCGCGGTAGACCTCCTCGCAGTGCAGGACAAAGCGGGTTTGGTCGTTCATCGCCTCGGAAATGTCTTCAATGTCGATAACACGCATGTTGCTTCCTCTTTCTCACTGGTTTGACGGGTCGGCCCCGCTCACTTGCTCGCGCCGTGGTCGGCGAGCACGCATTCGGGCAGCTTCGTCGCCTTGACGGCGACCTCGAGCGCGATCTTCATCATGCTCGTAAAGGTGTTCTGCCGCTCCTCGGCGTTGAGCTCCTCGCCGGTGACGAGGCTGTCGGAGATCGAGCAGATCGCCAGCGCGCGCTTGTGGGTGAACGCGGCATTGCAGTAGAGCGCCGCCGCCTCCATCTCCACCGCGAGGCAGCCCATCTTCGCCCACTCCATCGTGGAGGACGCCGCGTCGTAGAACGTGTCGGAGGAGAAGAGGTTGCCCACGGGCATGCGAACGCCCAGCTCCGCCGCGGACTCGACCGCCAGCGACAGCAGGTCGTAGCTCGCGATGGGGGCGAAGTTGCCCGGCAGGCGGTACTGGTTGGCGAAGCAGGAGTTGGTGCACGCGCCCATGCCCGCCACGACGTCACGCAGCTTGAGGTCGGCGCTGATCGCACCGGCGGAGCCGATGCGCAGAATGTTGTCCACGCCGTACTGCGTGAAGAGCTCATAGGAATAGATGCCGATGGACGGGCAGCCCATGCCGGACGCCATCACGGAGACGGGCGTATCCTTGTAGGTACCGGTGTAGCCCTGGATGCCGCGCACGTTGTTGACGAGCTTGGGCTCCTTGAGGAAGGTCTCGGCGATGAACTTCGCGCGAAGCGGGTCGCCGGGCATGAGTACGGTCTTTGCGAACGCGCCGGGTTCGGCGCTGTTGTGGGGCGTTGCCATAAATCAGTTCTCCTTTACACGATCACATTCTGCTCTGCGTTCCCGCCGCGCGGGGCGAAACGCTCCTGGGCTCCGCTGTCTGCTCCATCGCCTTGACAGCCTTGACGATGCGGGAGGTGCCGAGGCGGTCCGCGCCGAGGGCAAGAAAGTCCTCCGCGTCCTTGAGGTCGGCGATGCCGCCCGCCGCCTTGACCAGCTTGCCGTTTTTGGTGTGCTCCACCATGAGCTTGACGTCCTCGCGCGTCGCGCCGCCGCCGGCAAAGCCCGTGGAGGTCTTGATATAGTCCGCGTCCGAGCGGGAAACGACCTCGCAGAGCTTGATCTTCTCCTCCTCGGTGAGCAGGCAGGTCTCGATGATGACCTTGAGGATGCGCCCGCGGCAGGCGACCTTGATCTCGTTGATCTCCTTCTCGACCAGATCATACAGCCCGTCCTTGACCCAGCCGACGTTGATGACCATGTCGACCTCGCCCGCCCCGTCGGCGACGGAGTTGCCCGCCTCAAGACACTTGATGGTGGTGGGGCTGTAGCCGTTGGGGAAGCCGATGACCGTGCACACGGGCAGCCAGCTCCCCTTCTCGCGCCAGTTGTCGGCAATGTAGCGCGCGGCGCGGTTGACGTAGCTCTGCGGAATGCAGACCGACGCGCAGCCGTACTTCATGCCGTCGTCACAGATCTGTTTGATCTCTTCCCACGTCGCCCCCTGCGCAAGCAGGGTGTGGTCCACGTGGCGCAGGATTTCCTTGACGTCCATTGGAATGACCTCCTTCATGATTTTCAGTTTACTTTACAGCAGTCTTGTCGGTAGTATAGCAGAAAAGCCACCGTTTGTCCAGCCTAAAATAGAGCATTTTGCACAAACAGATACAGAGGAAGGGCTTTGCAGCCCTTCCCCTGTATCTGTTTGGTTGATTTCAAGACGCGCTGACGCGCGGCTCCCTCGCCTTCGCTCGGTCGCGTCCGCTCCGGCGGAAGGTGAAGCGCTTTCCCTGTCTGTTTGGTTGATTTCAAGACGCGCTGACGCGCGGCTCAGCCCCAGAGGGCTTTCATCATGGTCGGATACGCCTCGTCGGCGATCTGGACAAAGCGGATCGCGATCTCCAGGGCGATCTCGCCCACGTCGTTGGTCTCGACCGGGAGGTCATACTCCATGTTGATGTCCCCATCCTCGTCGAGGATGAACTTGGCGAAGCGGTACTGGTCGTTGCAGCTGTTCACCGCCTCGAGCAGCGCCGCGCGCTTTTCGTCCGGGACTCCCGTGACAACCTTGAAGGCGCGGATCGCAACGTCGCTGTCGTCATCGTGGGAGATAAAGAGGATTCGGAGAGAGCCCGCCTTTTTGGTGTTGAATCTTGCCTCCACCAGGGACGAGTCGTCCATATCGGAGATGTCGAACTTCAGGTCTTCCTTTTCAAACACGTCCGCGATTTCCGTGGTTGCGCGAAACAGCATAGAATAACGCCTCCTTTTATCTCTGGCTGATTAGCGGTTTATTTGAAGAAACGCTTGAGCATGCCCTCGAGCGCCTTGCCGTGACGCGCCTCGTCGCGCGCCATCTCGTGCACGGTGTCGTGGATGGCGTCGAGGTTGTTCTTCTTCGCGCAGGCGGCGAGGTCGAACTTGCCCTGCACCGCGCCGTACTCGCAGTCGACGCGCCAGGCGAGGTTCTTCTTCGTGCTGTCGGTCATGTTGACCTCGAGCTCGCTGCCGAGAAGCTCGGCGAACTTGGCGGCGTGCTCCGCCTCCTCAAACGCG
>SVKP01000003.1 GCA_015068395.1 Oscillospiraceae bacterium | reverse complement strand
GTCCGCAGGCGCTCGGCGAGCGAAATGCGCGCCGCCTTGACCTCGCCGTAGACGAGGCCGTAGGTCGCCTTGTACTGCTGCACATGCGTGAGAAGCGAGAGCACGACGAACGCAAGCGTCAGCGCGAGGAACGTCGCCGCGACCGGCAGCGGCGCGCCGCCGGTCAGAGTCGCCATATAGCGCTCCATCATCCCATAGAGGATGCCCATGCCGCCCATCGTGAGCAGATTGACGATAATCGTCCAGAGCATGCCCGTCTTGACGTTCCTGACGCCCTGCTCGGTCAAAGCGTATTTGCGTTGAAACTCTTTTCCAAACATCACTCCGCCCTCCTTACGCCGAAATTTTCCACGAGACCGCCTTCTGATAGTCCGCCCACATGCGGGCATAGAGACCGCCCGCGGCAACCAGCTCGTCATGCGTGCCCTCCTCCGCGACCTTGCCCGCGTCGAGCACGATGATCTTGTCCGCGTTCACGACGGTGGAGAGCCGGTGCGCGATCATGACGACCGTCCGCCCCTTCGTCAGCGTCGCAAACGCCTTTTGGATGAGCGATTCGTTCTCGGGATCGGCAAAGGCGGTCGCCTCGTCGAGCACCACAATACCCGCGTCCTTAAGGATGGCGCGGGCGAGCGCGACGCGCTGCTGTTCGCCGCCGGAGAGGTAGGTCCCCTCCGTGCCGATCACGGTATCGGCGCCGTTCGGGAGGCTCGCGAGGATGTCGCCGCACTGCGCGGCGTTCAGCGCCGCCAGTGCCTCCTCGCGCGTCGCGTCCGGGCGAGCCGCGCGGACGTTGTCGAGGATCGAAGCCTTGAACAGGCGGTTGTTCTGGAACACAAAGGCGATGCGGTCCATCAGCACGTGGGGGTCGGTCTGCCGCACGTCCACGCCGCCGACCTCCACCATGCCGGAGCTGACGTCCCAGAAGCGCGGGATCAGGCTCGCCGCCGTGGTCTTGCCGCCGCCGGAGGGCCCAACGAGCGCGACGGTCTGCCCCGGCTCCACGCGGAAGGAAACGTGGTCGAGCGCGGGGATTTCCGCGCCGTCATAGGTGAAGGAGACGTCCTTGAATTCAACGCCGTTGTCCTTCGGCGTCTGCGGGTGATTGGTGATCTCCAGCGTCGGCGCGTTCATCACCTCGTCGATGCGTCCGAGCGCGGTGTGCGCGAGCAGCATGCCGCTGGCGGCGAACATGATGCGCGCGAGCGCCGTGGAGATGATCGCCGAGAAGACCGCGTAGAAAGCAAAGTTGGTCACAAACAGCGCAAAGCTTCCGCTCTTCAGCGCGCCCGGCGCGAGCAGCAGCGCCACGGGTACAAGGAAGATGAACGCGCCCTCGGTGGCGGTCAGGTTCACCGCCTGCGGCAGGCGGCAAACGCCGACGGTGTACTTCTCCGCCTTTGCGCTGTAGTCCTCGATCGCCTCGCGGAACGCCTTGAACGAGTACACGGTCTGCTGGAACACCTTCACGACGGGGATGCCGCGCACATACTCGGTGCCGGCCTTGCTCATCGTGTCCTGCGCCGCCTGATACTCCGCCATGAGCTTTGCATTCTTGCCGCCCATCATCGAGAACATCGCCGCGACGGACACCACCGCCGCGAGCAGGCAGGCGGCCCCCATGCGCCAGTCGAAGACGAGCATCAGCACGAGCGTCGAAAGGAACATCGCCGCCGTTCCCACGATATCCGCAAGGTTGTGCGCAAGCAGCGTCTCCGTCTCTCCCGCCGCGCCGTCCAGCCGGTTGCGGAGAAGTCCGGAGGCGTTGGAATCAAAGAACCCAAGCGGCGTTTTCATCAGATGCGCCATGCCGGTCTTGCGAATGTTGCTTGCCGTGCGGAATGCCGCGAGGTGCGTGCACATCAGCGCGCAGAAGTAGACGACAATGCCGCCCACCGCGGTGGCAAACGCCATCCACCCGTAGCGTTCGATCCCCGCCGCCCTCGTCCAGTCCGGCGCGACCGCAATGAGATCGCGAGCCGCGAGCCAGATGCAGATGTAGGGGAGCATCCCGAGTATCATCTTAAAATGGTTTTCTATATTGACACGCAGATCCACGCCGCAAGCGCGGATGCGGCAGGAAATATGACCAACAGCTTCAGCAACTGGCTTTTGATGTTGTATCCGTACCTTCTGCCCTCATATACGCGTTCGACCTCCGGGAAATAGTGCTGGAAAAACTTGAACCGCATCAGCAGAAAGTAGTCAAAGCAGATCATGTCATAGACCTTGTAAACAGTGAAGATGAATACAAACCGCAGAAAAAACGAAAGGAAGGTATACCCGCTTCTGAGGCCGTCCCAGACCGATATGACCCCGACGCCCAGTATCATGAGAAAGCTGAACGCCATGAGCGTCCATCCGATGACCCTTGCGCCGTAAAACAGCTCCCTGTCTCTTGGCCTGATCACTGCCTGCGCCTCCCTGGGGGCAGAGGAAAAGAACCTCTTATCCTGAATAAAGGCCACCGCCGACAACAGCATCAGCGTGATCGACGCGCAAAAAACGATTGCCAGAAAAACGGTTAAAAGCATACTGTTCTTCCTCTCTGTATTCGTAAACGGTCATCCATGCGCCTTCGCAGAGTTAGGTAAGGCTAACAACCGCTCAAAAAGAAATGCTTCTATCAGCCGGTTCGCAGCCGACAGCCGCTGAGGCAGGAAAGCGTTTCTAGGTGAATGTTAGTCCTCGCTTACTACCATACACCCGTTATTTGTAAAATGCAAGAGGTTTTTTCGATGCCTCGGGCAAAGCGGTCTTACCGTTCTGCCCGTTTTCGCCTGCCATTATCCGCGAACAATTCGCCGTGATCCTCTATCGCTACGCGCGGCAGAAGGGCTATGACGTGAGCAGATCGGTGCCGCCGTCCTGCCCCGCGTGGGGATATATCGATTTCTTATGCTCCCTCCATAGGTGACAGTTTTCTTTTTCACTGTCTCCTATAGGGGGAGCATACAAAGCCTCATATGGGTATGAATGGCAGGGTGATAATCTCCTCATCGCCCGCGAGAATCTTCTCTATACCTTTATCGATTATTGGAACGCAAAGTTTCTGACCGACAAAATCAACCTAGATAGAAAGGTATCAGACGAGAAACTGTCTATAGTCAAGGAAATTGCAACTATTATCTCTTGGAACATCTTCCAGATGGACGGGTTGAAGTATATCATCCCGATGAGCGGCACAGGTAAAAAGGAAAAAGTTGAGGAAGTGCCGCCGATGTTCGCCTTTTTCGGTGCCGATTACAAGAAAACTGTTAAAAAGGCACAGGAAAAGGCTGGAAAACCAGTCTATGTCATGGATTGGGAAAAAGGGAAACCGATCAAATTCGAGAGCCTGTTGGTCGACTCTAGATCGAAAAAACGCTGACATGGCTCTAATTCCATTTCATGACTCGTTGAAATGACTGGGCCTGTCAGCTTATCCGTTCCGATTTGAAAACTGGTGCTACATCATTTATCCGTGCCTATCCGTGTCTATCCGTGACAAAGTGGTGCATGGTGTATATGAAGCGGTATTCTGCTCAACGGACCAGCCTCGAAACTGCTGCGTCAACCGCATGTCTTGACTAGCTACATTATAAAAATGAGCGCCAAGACTAAGGAACACCCCTGTTATTCACAGGGGTGTTCCTTAGTCTAAAGGCTTTGCGGTCGCTATGGGATATCCATAGACGACAGCCATGTGTGGCGGAGACTGCTGGACTCGAACCAGTGACCTCCTGCGCACGGAATTTGAAACCGTGCTTTTGCCGAATGATCCTTACTCAAACGCCGCGCGGACGGCCTGCTCGACGGCCTCCGCCAGCGCGAGATGGCTCTCCGCCTCCATGTGCAGACTATCCCGCTCGCTGGGGGCGGCGTAACGCGCGGCGTCCAGATACAGCCAGCCGTGCTCGGC
>SVKP01000041.1 GCA_015068395.1 Oscillospiraceae bacterium | reverse complement strand
GCGTCGCCGTTTTCACAGATAGCGATGTGGTTGCGCTCCATGCCCATCTTCATTGCAAGGTCCTTGTGCAGCTGTAGCATGCGCTGCTCGCCGTGGACGGGGATGAAGTACTTGGGCTTGACGAGCGCGTGGATGATCTTGAGCTCCTCCTGGCAGGCGTGGCCCGAGACGTGCAGCATGTGCGCGCGGTCATAGACCACGTCCACCCCCTTGCGGAACAGCTCGTTGATGACGCGCGAGATCGTGTTCTCATTGCCGGGGATGGCGGAGGCGGAGATGATGACCTTGTCCCCGGGACCGACCTCGATCTGCTTGTGCTGGGAAAACGCCATGCGGTACAGCGCGCTCATCTCCTCGCCCTGCGAGCCGGTCGTGACGATCACCTGCTTGTCGAGCGGGAGAGATTTGAGCTTGTTAAGGTCCGTCACCGTGTTCTTGGGCAGCTTCATGTAGCCAAGATCGGTCGCGACCTTGGTGACGTTTTCCATGCTGCGCCCGGACACCGCAACCTTGCGCCCGCAGGCGGCGGCAGCGTCGATGACCTGCTGGATGCGGTGGACGTTGGAGGCGAAGGTGGTGACGATGATGCGCTGCTTGCAGCCGACGAACAGGCGCTCGAAGGTCTTACCGACCATGCTCTCGCTCATCGTGTAGCCGGGCCGCTCGACGTTGGTCGAGTCGGCGCACAGCGCGAGCACGCCCTCCTTGCCCAGCGCGCCAAAGCGGGCGAGGTCGATCACCTCGCCGTCGATGGGCGTGGAGTCGATCTTGAAGTCGCCCGTGTGGACGACGCAGCCGAGCGCCGTGTGGATAGCAAAAGCGACGCTGTCCGCAATGGAATGGTTGACGTGGATGAACTCCACGGAGAATTTGCCCGCCTTCACGGTCATGCCGCGCTCGACGGTGACGATCTTCGTCGTCTTCGCAAGGCCATGCTCCTCCAGCTTCAGCCGGATGAGTCCCGCGGTGAGGCGGGTGCAGTAGATGGGCATGTTGACCTGCTTGAGGACGTAGGGGATCGCGCCGATGTGATCCTCGTGCCCGTGCGTGATGAACAGGCCGCGGATGCGCTTTTTGTTCTTGACGAGATAGCTTACGTCCGGGATGACGCAGTCGACGCCGTACATCTCCTCGTCGGGGAACGCCATGCCGCAGTCCACGACGATGATCTCTCCCGAGCACTCGTATACGGTCATGTTCTTGCCGATCTCATCCAGTCCCCCGAGGGGAATGATTTTCAGTTGTTCAGCCAATTTGTGTTACACTCCTGTTTGAAATAAATATCGTTTCGTCCGAGCCGCGACAGACCTGCATGGGTATACAAAACCAAAGACGTCTCCCCGCGCCCCGCGTCGTCCTGAATCACGAAACGGTTTGCGCACCGGCAGCGTCCCAAGCGGCTCTCTATGGACTTTTTTATATGTACCGCGCGGCGTCACACCCGCGAGGTAAATATCCAGTTCTATCTATTATATCAGCTTCTGCGCAAAAAGTATACAGCTTTTTCAAAATTTCATATTTGAACAGATTTACGGTTGTAAGAGAAGGGCGGCTTGTGCTATAATACCTCTATCTATTGGCGTTGAGTCGGTGTGTGGCGTATGCGGAAGGGGATTGATCGAATTGGCAGCAAAACGGATCACAAGGATTACGGAGCCGAGTATGCGGCTTTACTTTATCTGCACGCTGGTTTTCGCAGTCGCGACCTTCTGTACGCCGATCCCGCGCATTCCGCTTGCGGTGGCGGAGGTCGCGGCCGTGACGGGACTTTATTTCTACTTTCGCTCCACGACGAAAAAACGCCGGGAGGAGATCCAGCGGTATATCGATACCGTGACGGACGATATGACCAGTGCGGACAAGGCGTCCATGCTCTCGGCGCCGATCGCGATGATGGTCTTCCGCCCCGACACGCAGGAGCTGCTCTGGAGCAACGACAGCTTCCGCGAGCTGACCGGCGTGAAGGAAAACGCGCTGGACAACAACATCAACGAGATGCTGCCCGATTTTTCCTACCGCTGGCTGCTGGAGGGCAAGAACGTGGCGGCGGAGACGGTGGTCATGAACGACCGGCATTTCCATGTGTACGGCACGATCAGCCACCCCAGCGGAGCGCGGCGCGGCGCCATGCTTGCGACGACGTACTGGTTCGATGTGACGGAGACCGACGCCCTGCGCGCCGCCTACGAAAACAGCAAGCCGATTGCCGGCATCGTGATGGTCGACAACTACGAGGAGCTGATGAAGGCAGGTACGGAGGCGTCGCGCGCGGGGCTGCTTGCGAGGATCAACGAAAAGCTGAGCGCGTGGCTTGAGGGGACGGACAGCCTGTTCTGCCGCCTGGACCGCAACCGCTATCTCTTCGTGATCTCACAGGAGAAGTACAACGCGCTGGCGCAGGCGAAGTTCTCCGTTCTCGACTCCGTGCGCGAGGTCGTGACCGAGGACGGGGTCGCGGCGACGCTCTCCATCGGCGTGGGCAAGGACGCGGACGATTTTGGCACGCTCTACCAGTACGCGACGCTCTCCATCGAAATGGCGCTCTCGCGCGGCGGCGACCAGGTCGTCGTGCGCAACAAGATCGACTTTGAATTCTACGGCGGCAAGACCCAGGCGTCCGAAAAACGCACCAAGGTCAAGTCCCGCGTGATGGCAAACGCGCTCGGAGAGCTGATTTCCGACGCCTCGCAGGTCTTTATCATGGGCCACAAGCACGCGGACATGGACGCCATCGGCGCGGCGGCAGGCATCGTCTGCATCGCCCGCAAGCGCGGCAAGAAGGCGCAGATCGTCGTCGACATGGACAACAACGCCTCCGGCGCGGTGCTCTCGCGGCTGCGCGAGCTGCCGGAGTATGAAAACACCTTCATCAGCGGGAACGACGCGTTCATCATGGCGCGCTCCGGCGCGCTGCTCGTCGTCGTGGATACCAACCGCCCGGACTTCGTGGAGTCGGAGCCGCTGCTGGACGCGTGCAACCGCGTCGCCGTGATCGACCACCACAGAAGGGCGGCGAGCTACATCGAAAACGCGGCGCTCAACTTCCACGAGCCCTACGCCTCCTCGGCGTCCGAGCTGGTGACGGAGCTGCTGCAATATCTGGTCGACCCGGGCGACATCCTGCGCGCGGAGGCGGAGGCGCTGCTTGCGGGCCTGGTGCTCGACACGAAGAATTTTACGCGGCGCACGGGCGGGCGCACCTTTGAGGCGGCGGCGTATCTGCGCCGCGCCGGGGCGGACACCACGGACGTGCAGCGCCTGTTCCAGGGCGACCTCAACGACATGATCGAGCGCTACAACATCATCCGCCACGCAGAAATGTACCGCGACGATATCGCCGTCGCCGCAATCGACGAGGAGGTCGACCGCGTGACCGCCGCGAAGGCGACGGACGAGCTGCTGACGCTTCAGGGCGTGCGCGCGTCGTTCGTTCTGTTCCGTCACGGCAGCGGCGTCAATCTCTCGGCGCGCTCGCTGGGCGATATCAACGTCCAGATGATCGCGGAGAAGCTCGGCGGCGGCGGAAACTCGACGACAGCGGGCGCCCAGATCCCGGACGGGACGCCGGACGCCGTGCACGACAGGCTGATCGCCGCGATCGACCAATATTTTGAAGAGTAAAAATACAAAGGAGATACATGCCATGAAAGTCATTTTACTGCAGGACGTCAGAGGTCAGGGCAAGAAGGGCGAGCTGATCGACGCCGCCGAGGGCTACGCGCGCAATTTTCTGCTGCCGCGCAAGCTCGCGGTCCCCGCGACGCCTGACGCAATCAACACGATGAAGCTGCGCGACAGCGCAAAGCGCAGGGAAGAGGCGGAGAACCGCGCCGCCGCCGTCGCCGCTGCGGACGCGCTGCGGGGGAAGACGATCCGCATCGCCGCGAAGGGCGGCGCGGGCGGCAAGCTGTTCGGCGCCGTCACCGGCAAGGAGATCTCCGAGGCGATCTCCGCCCAGCTGGGGATCGAGGTGGCGAAGCAGCAGCTCGTGCTTGACCCGATCAAGACCTTCGGCGTCCACGAGATCAAGGCGAAGCTCGGCTATGAGGTCAGCGCACCGTTCTCGGTCGAGGTCGTCGAGGCGACCTGAATGCGGCGCGGCCGCGAAAGCGCTTGATTTGCGAGGCGATTATGGACGAAGAAATCTTATACCGACAAATGCCGCACAGCCTTGACGCGGAGCAGGCCGTGCTGGGCTCCATGCTCATCAACGCCGACTGCATCAAGGACGTGATGGCAAAGCTGCGCCCGGACGACTTCTACCTGCGCCAGAACCGGGAGATATTCGAAACCATTCAGACAATGTTTCTCTACAGCCGCCCCATCGACGCGCTGACCGTGCTCAGCGAGATGGAGCGGAACGGCACGTATGACGACGCGACGACGCGCGCCTACCTCGCCGAGCTGATGGAGGTCACGCCGACGAGCGCAAACGTGCTGGAATACGCGGACATCGTGCTCGACAAGGCGGTTTTGCGCGCTGTTGCAACGGCGGCGGCGGAAATCACCGCGCTTGTGCAGGAGAACACGGGCACCGCGACGACGGTGCTGGAATCGGCGGAGCAGAAGATCTACGCCGTACGCCGCGGGCGCAGCGCGCAGGAGATGGAGCGCATCGGACCCGTGCTCCAGGGGGTGCTGGATCACCTTGCCGAGCTCTCTGCGAGCGGCGGCAAGATGCAGCCGGGCATGCCCAGCGGCTTTTCCGCCATCGACGACAAGACCGCCGGCTTCGGCGACAGCGACCTGGTGCTGCTTGCCGCCCGCCCGGGCATGGGCAAGTCGAGCCTTGCGCTCAACATTGCGCGCAATGTGGCAAAGAGCAGCGGTAAGGCGGTCGCGGTCTTCTCCCTCGAAATGTCGAGGGAGCAGCTGGTCACACGCCTGCTGTCCAGCGAGTCGATGGTCGAGCTCAGCCGCCTTCTCACGGGCAACCTGCGCGAGTCCGACTGGGTGCGTATCGCCAGCGCGACCAGCGCGCTCGGCGCGCTGGACATCCGCTTTGACGACAACCCGCTGCTGACCGTGGCGGATATGAACGCGAAGTGCCGCCGCATCGACAACCTCGGGCTGGTCGTCATCGACTATTTGCAGCTGATGACCTCGCCGGGCGGAAACAGCACCACACGCGGAGAGAGCCGTCAGCAGGTCGTCAGCGACATGTCGCGTATGCTCAAGATCATGGCAAAGGAGCTCAGCGTCCCGGTGCTGTGCCTCAGCCAGCTCTCCCGCGCGAACGAAAAACGTGAGGACAAGCGCCCGATGCTCTCCGACCTGCGCGATTCCGGCGCCATTGAGCAGGACGCCGATATCGTCATGTTCATCTATCGCGACGACTACTATAAAGAGGATTCCGAACAGCACAACATTGCCGAGTGCATCATCGCAAAGAACCGTCACGGCTCCACGGGCAGGGTCAATCTGACCTGGTCGCCCGAGTACACGACCTTTTCGACCTATGAGGGGCGGTATAACGAGGAGGATTCATGGTGAGGCTGGACGCGGCGGAGGAGCTGGTCCGGCGCTTCGACATGCTGCCGCCGGGGACGCTTGTGCTCACGGCGGTGTCCGGCGGGGTGGATTCGATCTCTCTGCTGCACTGGCTCCACGCGCACGGCGTACGTGTTGCCGCGGGGCACCTGCACCACGGGCTGCGCGGCGAGGCGGCGGACGGCGACGAGGCGTTCGTGCGCGATTTCTGCGCGCGGCTGGACGTCCCGTTTCTCGTTGAGCACGCCGACGTCGGCGCGCTCGCGCGGGAGCTCGGCGTTTCGACTGAGGAGGCGGGGCGCAAGGCGCGCTACGACTTCCTTGCGCGCGCGGCGCGGGAGCTCGGCGCGGACCGGATCGCGACCGCGCACCACGCGGACGACAACGCCGAAACCCTGCTGTTCCAGTTGCTGCGCGGTGCGAGAAGCGGGCTGGGCGGGATCGCACCCGTGCGCGGGAGCTTTATCCGCCCCTTTCTCGGCGTGACGCGCGCGCAGATCGAGGCGTACGCCGCGGAAAACGGCCTCGGGCATCGGCTCGACGCGATGAATCTGGACGATGCCTACGCGCGGAACTATATCCGCCATGAGATCATGCCGCGCCTGCGGACGGTGAACGCGGCGGCGGCGGAGCATATGGCGCTTGCCGCGCAGACGCTGCGCACGGAGAGCGAATATCTGGACGAGATTGCCGCCGCGCGCCTGCGCGAGGGCGGGGCGCGGCTGGGCGAAACGCGGACGACTGTGCCCTGCAAAACGGTCAACGCCGCGCCGGACGCGCTGCGGGGGCGTATGGTGCGCTTGCTGCTGGACGCGCTGCGCGTCGGCAAGCGGGATTTTACCGCGCGGCACTACGACGCCATCGAGAAGCTGTGCAAAAGCGAATATGGCACGCACCTGGACCTGCCGCACGGCGTCTGCGCCGAAAAGAGCGGCGGTGTGTTGACACTGTGTTCACAGGCGGAAGCTGAAATTTATAAAAAGAAAGCATGAGGGAGAAACTATGGCAAAAAGTACGATGGATCAGGACCTGCTGAGGGTGCTCTTCAGCGAGGAGGAGATCAAAACGCGCGTGCAGGAGCTGGGCGACGAGCTGTTTGACAAATTCAAGGACAAAAACCCACTGTTTGTCGGCGTGCTCAAGGGCTGCTTCCTGTTCATGGCGGACCTCGTCCGCGCCTGCCAGATCAAAAGCGAGATCGAGTTCATCGCCGTCTCGTCGTATGGGGACGGGTTCGCAAGCAGCGGCAACGTGCAGATCACGCGCGACTTGCAGCACGATATCACAGGGCGCGACCTGATCGTGGTCGAGGACATTCTGGACTCGGGGAACACGCTCTATTTCCTGACGCAGTATTTCAAGGCAAAGGGCGCGAACAGCGTGACGGTCGTGACGCTGCTGGATAAGCCTGCGCGGCGCGAGAAGCCCATCAAGGCAGACTACGTCGGCTTTGAGTCGCCGGATGAATTTGTCGTCGGTTACGGGCTGGATTTCAAGCAGCAGTATCGCAACGTGCCGTACATCGGCGTCATGCGCCCTGAGCTCTATCAGTAATTATAGCAACCGCAAAATATAGCTGATATAGTAAGCGTATTTATTCAATTCGCTTGCTATAAATGAAAAAAGGAGGCGTCCCGATTTGACAGAGGGAAAACGCCCGAATATGATCCTGTTTCTGGCGCTGCTGCTCCTGTTTGCGGCGGCGGTCAGCTATCTGAGACAGCCGCGCGTGGCGCAGCCGTCCTACGCGGAGGTCAAGCAGCTGTTCGAGCAGGAGAAGGTCCGCTCCTTCACGGTCTCGGACACGACGCTCACGCTCATCCTTCGCGAGCCTGCCTCTGACGGGCGCAAGACCGTGACGAAGGACCTCTATGACTTCGACCTCTTCTACAGGGACATGAACGAGCTTGTCCTGGCGCAGAAGGAGGCGGGCATTCTGGAGGACTACGACTATCACGCGGACCATTCGCCGAACTATATGCGCATGCTGCTGCCCTATATCGTGGCGATCCTCGGCCTGTTTGCGATCTGGTATTTCCTGACCGCGCGCGCGGGCGGCGATGCCGGCAGGGGCGGCATGGCGAAGTTCGGCGCCGCCGCGGTGCACAAGGGCGCGGACAGCAAGCGCCCCACGACCTTTGCGGACATCGCCGGCGCGGACGAGGAGAAGGAGGAGCTGCGCGAGATCGTGGAGTTCCTGCGCGAGCCGACAAAGTTCACCGACCTCGGCGCGCGCATTCCCAAGGGCGTGCTGCTCGTCGGGCCTCCCGGCACGGGCAAGACGCTGCTCGCGCGCGCGGTCGCGGGCGAGGCGGGCGTCGAGTTCCTCACGATCTCCGGCTCGGACTTTGTCGAGATGTACGTCGGCGTGGGCGCATCCCGCGTCCGCGACCTCTTTGAACAGGCGAAGAAGGTCGCGCCCGCCATCGTCTTTATCGACGAGATCGACGCCGTAGGCCGCCAGCGCGGCAGCGGTCTCGGCGGCGGGCACGACGAGCGCGAGCAGACGCTCAACCAGCTTCTGGTGGAGATGGACGGCTTTGGCACAAACGAGGGCGTCGTCGTCATGGCGGCGACCAACCGCGCCGACATTCTGGACAACGCGCTTCTGCGCCCCGGCCGCTTTGACCGGCAGGTCTATATCGGCCTGCCTGACATCCGGGGACGCGAGGATATCCTGAAGATCCACACGAAGAACAAGCCCCTTGCCGAGGACGTGGACCTCGCGCAACTCGCCCGCGGCACGACGGGTTTTTCCGGCGCGGACCTCGAGAACCTTGCAAACGAGGCGGCGCTGCTCGCCGCGCGGCGGGACAAGAAGCTCGTCGGCAAGGCGGAGTTCGACGAGGCGATCATGAAGGTCAGCATGGGCCCGGAGAAGAAGAGCCGCAAGGTCATCGAGCGCGAGCGCCGTCTCACCGCGTACCACGAGGCGGGGCACGCCATTGCCGCGCGGTTTTCCGAAAACGCCGACCCCGTGCACTATATCACGATCATCCCCCGCGGCGGCGCGGGCGGGTTCACGCTCATGCGGCCCGAGGAGGACAAGTCCTTCCAGTCCCGCGCGGAGCTGTTTGAGTCCATCGTCGTCGCCCTCGGCGGGCGCACGGCGGAAAAGCTGTTCCTCGACGACGTGTCCACCGGCGCGAGCGGGGATATCCGGCAGGCGAGCCATCTGGCGCGGGCTATGGTCACGCAGTACGGCATGAGCGAGCGCCTCGGCCCCATCTCGTTCGACAGCTCGTCCCACAGCATCTTCATCGGGCGCGACTTCGGGCAGACCAAGAGCTACAGCGAGGAGACCGCCGCCGTCATCGACGAGGAGGTCAAGCGCATCTTCGACGAGGCGTCGGAGCGCTGCGAGCAGATCCTCTCCGAGCACCGCGACCAGCTTGCCACCGTGGCGGAGTACCTGCTCCAGAACGAGACCATGACCGCCGAGGAATTCGACAGCGTATTTGAGCAAACGGCATAAAGGCATAAAACGACAGCAGTCGGCGCCCGTCACGGCGCCGACTGCTGTATTTATCTCGACATCAATTCTTCAACGACGCCCTTGAGCGCGTCGGACTGCATCTCCTCGATCCTGCCCTCGTCCACGAGCTTTGCAAGCGCGGGGTCGAGCGGCATCTGGGCGAGCAGGGGGAGGTTGTGGCGCTTCGCGGCGTCCGCGGTCTTGCTCTCGCCGAACAGATAGAGCTTTTTGCCGCAGTCGGGGCATACGGCGTAGCTCATGTTCTCCACCAGCCCGACAATCGGCACGTTCATGCGCTCCGCCATCTTTACCGCCTTCTCCACGACCATGCTCACCAGCTCCTGCGGCGAGGTGACGACGATGATGCCGTCAAGCGGGATCTGCTGGAAGACGTTGAGCGCCACGTCGCCGGTTCCCGGCGGCATGTCGACGAGCAGGAAGTCCACATCCCAGATCACGTCGGTCCAGAACTGCTGTACCACGCCGCCGATGACCGGACCGCGCCAGATGACGGGGTCGGTCTCGTCGTCGAGCAGCAGGTTGATCGACATGAGCTGGACGCCGCCCTCGCTCAGAGAGGGCAGCAGGGCGTCCTCGGTGCCGACCGCCTTTTCGTGCACGCCGAACGCCTGCGGGACGGACGGGCCGGTGACGTCCGCGTCCATCACGCCCACGGCGTAGCCCTCACGACGGAGCAGGACGGCGAGCTGGCTGGTGACCATACTCTTGCCCACGCCGCCCTTGCCGGACACGACGCCGTAGACGCGGCGGATCACTGCGTCGGGGTGGTGCTCCTTGAGGAAGGACTGCGGCGCGGTGCGGGAGGCACATTCCTCGCCGCAGGCGGCGCAGTTGCTGTTGCATTCTGACATTTTTACTTCTCCTTTGGTTGACATAATATATTGTTACATCGCTGGATTACAATGTTGTAACCGTTACATTGGCGCGCCCGCCGAGATAGGCCGCCTCGCGGCTCTGACAGGTGAGCAGCAGGATCTGGCGCGACTGCGAAAGCGAGTCAAGCAGCTCCAGCGCGGCCTTGCAGCGCTCGTCGTCGAAGCTGGTGAGTGCGTCGTCCAGTACAAGCGGGATGTGCCGTTCCTCCGGCAGCACCATGTCGCACAGCGCCAGACGCACCGCGAGATAGAGCTGATCGCCCGCGCCCTGACTCAGCAGCGCCGCGTCGTGCGCGGCGGCGTCCCCCAGCTCCGAGGTCATCGCGTGGAACGCGCGGTCCAGCAGCACGGCGTCGTGCCGCCCGCCGGTCAGGCGGCGGAAGTATTCCGCGGCGCGCTTGCCGAGCTCAGGCGAGAAACGGCTTTGAAGTTCGGCGTTCGCGTGCTCCAGCGTCTCCATTGCGAGCATGAGCGCGTCGTATTCGGCTGTAGCCTGCCTGAGCGCTTCCAGCTTGCCCGCCAGCGCGGCGGTAAGCTCCTCCGCGCTGCCCATGGCGCGCAGACGGCCCGCCGTGAAGTCGATCTGGCTCCGCAGCTCCGCCTGCCTTGCTGCGGCGTCGTCCAGCGCGGCGCACGCCGCCTCGCGGGACCGCGCGGGGCGCTCCACGGGGCGTGCGGGCACGCTGCTGAGGTCCGGCTGGGGAAGCGCCTCGCAGTGCGTCCGCAGCCGCTGTGCCTCCGCCTCCATCTGGGCGAGCATGTCGTAGCGCGCCAGATTCTCGTGGATGAACGCCGCGGCGCTGACCGCGTCGCCGGCGGGGACGGCGGCGTAGATTTCCAACAGGACCCGGTCGATCTCTTCTTTAATAGAGAGGCACGCGGCATCCTCTTCATCCAGCGCGCGGTCCAGCGCGTCGCGCTCCCGCGCGCGCTCGCGGCGCTTCTCCTTCGCGCGAAGCGCCTCGGAGAGAAGCAGCACCGTGAACAGGACCACGCCAACGGCGGAGGCGTACAGCGCGGCGTGTGGGATGGGGAGCCGGAGCAGGAGCACGGCGGGGACCAGCGCCGCGCAGAGGATCAACAGCGCGGCGTAAAGCCACGCGACCGGGCGCAGCAGGGAGGGCTTCGCCTTTGCGTCGAACTGGCTCAGCGCAAGCTCGGCGTCGGCCCTCCGCTGTCGGGCGGCGCGGCGTTGCCGCTCCAGGTCCTCGACAGCGCGCAGCCGGACGCGGTTTTCCTCCAGCGTCTCGCGCGGAGGGATGTGCTGGTCCGCCAGCATGCGGCGGAACACGCGCGCCTCACGCGCCGCCTCGTCGGCGCTCCGTTTCGCGCGCTCGCGCAGGGCGAACTGCTCCTGCCGATCCGCCAGCTCGTGCGCGGCAAGCTCGCCGCGCAAAGCGGTCTCCTCCTCGCACAGCGCGTCGAGCGCAGTTTCAGATGCTTTCTGGTTAGATAGGAGCGTGTTGATCTCGGCAAGCGCAGCTTCGTCGGCTTCGATCTCCCGCTCCAGAGCGGGAATTTTGCCGTTTCGGGAATTAGCGCGCCGAAGATTGAGCTGCTTTTTGAGAGAAGCAGCGGCGTCCGTGTACGAAACGCCCTCCTCGCCGGTCGTGACCAGCGCGGCGACGCGGCGCTCCAGCTCCGCGCTTGCCTCCACCGCAAGCCCGCTTTGCCGGATAAACGCGCTGCGCTCGTAGACCTCGCGGGGAACACCGAGCAGCAGCTCCCCGCAGTCGGCGGCGCTGAGACCGGGAATCGAATCGGCGGCGCCGATGCGCGTCGCGGCGAAGCGCTCCATCGGGCTGCCCGCGCGCGGCGTGTCACGTCGGAGCGTGACGTCGCCATAGGCCTCGCTCCACAGCTCAAGCGTTCCCTGCATCGGCGAGCCGGACCAGGGCGCATAGCGGTTCTTTTCCGCGAGCGTGCCGCGCTCCCGCGCCGGGAAGCCGTAGAGCATCGCACGCAAAAACGCGGCGAGGGTGGACTTGCCGGATTCGTTGGGGGCCTCGATGATGTTCAGACCGGGAGAGAAGTCGAGCGATCGGTGTTCCAGCCGCCCAAAGGTCGCGTCAAGCCTGCAAAACCGCACCGCAGTCACCTCCCTGCCATCACCTGAAAGCCTGTAAAATCCAGTATATCATAAGGTGCAGCATTTGTCTTTAGCAGGCTTTAAAAAATTTTTTCAAAAAAAGTCAAAAAAGGTATTGACAAATCCGTAAAGGGGGAGTATAGTAGCGACTGTTCCGCGGTTGAGGCAAGCGCCGAGCCGAAAAGAACGAGTACCTTGTAAATTAAACAACGAAGACAAGAAAAGCACCAG
>SVKP01000002.1 GCA_015068395.1 Oscillospiraceae bacterium | reverse complement strand
GTCAGGCAGGGCGTTGCGTCCGACTGCGCCGCGGTCAAGACCTTCGGCAGCATAACAACGCTGTGAGAACCATCCTCCGTCGTCAGCGTCAGATCGCTCGTCGAGCCGTTGTACGCGACCGCCTTGAAATGCTTGTCCGTCGTGCTTTGGTCGCTCTTGGCGTCGAGCAGCGTCTTGAGGCTCGCAAGCTTCGCCTGCACGCTTTCTCCCGACACGCCCGCAATGTCCGAAGCGCCGATCTCTGCGGCGCCGCCGCTCCCGGAGAGCCGGTCAAGCAGCCCGTTGTAGAGGCCCTTCACATAGTCGCGGATCAGCCGGTCGAACAGGCGCTTGTTTTCCGCCGCCGTACCGCTCAGGCGGTCAGGCGCGCCGGAAACGCCATATTCGTCTATCCCGCCGTCCGTGATCTGAAAACCATTTAAGCTCATTTTTTCACTCCTTTGCATAATTGCCGAAAACGTAGTGCTTCACGATTCCGTACACGCCAAAGCCCTCGTCCGCGGCGTCGTTCTTTATCACGATTTGCAGGCGCTTGTAGTTTTTCACCTTCCGCCGGAACGGGACCGTCCGCGGCGCGTCGGACACATAGAAGGAGAAGTGCGAAAAGTCGATGCGCTCCCAGAACAGCTGGTCCATCCTCCCCTCCGCCGCCTGCCATTCAAAGGGGTCCTTCTCCGTGCGGAACAGTATCTTTGCGCTCGAGCTGATGTAGGGCTTGAGCTCCACGGCGTTGCCCCTCTTGAGCAGGGTCTTGAGCACGGTCACGTCGCCGTCGTCGTCCATTTTTGTCGACCACTCCGCCTCGATCGCCGCGCCGTCGTCGCTGTAGCGCGTCAGGTCCTCGCGGTCGGTATTGAACCGGCAGAGCTTCCCGTCCGCCGTGCCGAACCACAGCGTCTCCACACCGTCGTCCACGGTCCTGAGCGCACAGCGCGCCGGGACGTTCTCCCAATAGAAGCACTCGTAAAGCGCTTCTGCGTCACTTTTTCCGGTATAGCTCTTCGGCTGCCGCCCGTCCAGCCCGTAGACACGCCCATTGACAAAGATCAGGAAGCACCCGTCATAGCTGCACGCCGTCGCTTCCCCCAGCGGCTCCCGTATGAGCTTCGGGTCGACGTAGAAGCTGCGGTTCTGCGCGATACGCTCCGCTGTAAGGCTGTTGGTAATCAGCGCGTATACGCCGCCGCCCGTCAGGATCAGCTGCTCGTTGCCGATGTTCCCGAAGCCGAAGCGCGTCACCGCGCCCACGCCCGCAAGGCAGGGCTTCACGGCAAACACAGCCTCTCCGTCCTCGTCGAGATACCCCGAGCGGAGGAACACCGAGCTGTCCTGCCCGTTCTCCTCCTTCACGATTGCCAGCTGGTCGCCCAGACGGCAGTAGCCCATGATCCGCGTCTCCTCCGTACCGATCACCGCGTAATTGAGGTCCGGCCAGTATGTCCCGTCGTCGTAGGCACAGATGAAGTCCAGATTCGGGAGGTCCGGATTCCCCGCCGCGATGATGCGGTCGCTCGCGCCGCCCACGCCCCACACCGTCGCCACGGTGCATTTCGCGATCTTGTCCGCGCTTCCCGCGATGCTTTTGGTGAACGTGATCTGCACGTTGTCCGCCGCGCCTGCCGCGGGCGCCGCCGGCGCGGTCACAAAGGTCACGGTTCCGTGCACGGCGTCCCGCGTCACCCCGGAGGCGAGCACGGTCCCGTCGACCTCCACGTCTCCGATGGCGTCCACGCTGTCATAGGGAAGCTTGTACACGGTGCTCGTTCCGTCCGCGAGGAAGCCCACGCGCTGTCTGTTGCCAATCAGGTTGACCGGCTCATAGCTCTGTCCGCCGCCGGATGGCGCGGAGGAGATCATCGTCAGCGGCACATAGGCGTCCGCGCTTGCGTCAACGCAGACTGTCCCGTCGTAACGCAGGAGCTTCGCGCCGGTGAAGATCCACAGGTACCCGCCCATGAACACCGCCGTGCTTCGCTCGTTCGGCAAGCCTGTTGCAAGCGTTTCGCTCGCGGTTTCGTCCGTATACCAGCGCCAGAGCCTGGTCCCCGCGTGTGCCAGCAGATGCCGCGTACCGCCGAACTCCGCGCTGAACATGCCGTTGATCTGTCCGTCCAGCGTTTTCAGCATCCGCCAGCCCGGGCGCTTCTCCGGCATGCCGCCGCGGTCCGAGACCATGTTCGGCGCCCAGGGCGAGCGCGTGTCGTCCACCAGCGCCGGGTCCGTGGAGAAGTCCACGCCGCGGAAGCGGTTATACCGCTTCGTGTGGATGCTCACGCCGTTTTTCCCCGGCATGTCCTCACCTCCCGTAAAGCGCCTGACGTACGCCGCCCGCGCCGCCGTCGAACGCTCCGCCGCCGCGCGGGAGCATGCCGCGCATTTGCAGGTATATATTGTAGAATGCGGCATAGTCCACCACGAGGTCCGCGATCAGCTGCTGCGCCGCCACAAAGAACGGCAGGCAGCTTGCCGCCTCCTCGCTGACCTCAAAGGCATGGGCGTCCTCAGTCTGCGGCGTGATGGTCTCCGGCACGGCGGCATAGTCCAGCGTCAGCGTATCTGTGTCTCCCGCGGGATAGCGCAGCTTCCCGTCGCTCACCCTGACGTCCCGGGCGCGCCTGCCGTCCCGCGTGATGCGCAGCACGCGCGAGACGTCCGCCGGGAGCGCCTGCTCGCCGGTCCCGTCCAGCGTTACCTCGGTGCGCCGTATGATGGGCTGCCACTGGGCGATGTCCTTCTGCGCAATGTCGAAAAAGTCGTTCATTTTCGCGTCAATGTCCTCGTCCACGGTGATCGTCCCGCCGCTTGAATACTCGTCAAGCAGCATGAGGACCCGACGCTTCCCCTCCGATAGAGTCATGGCATCCTCCTTCCTCTCCTCCCGCGCAAAGCGCGGGAGGAGAACTCTTTGTGTTGCTCCAAGCGTTACTTTTTGAGTAGCATTAAGCCGGGTCGGAGAAGATGATCTGGCGCGCGTCGCCCCAGCCGCAGCCGAAGTCCACGTAGCCCGTATAGAGGTCCTTGAGCGGGTTGTCCAGCGCGGTCTGCATGACGGTGGGCTTGGTGATGTAGACCAGCTTGACCATCTCGCGCATGAGCGTGGGGTCGCAGATCGCCCACTGCTTCTTCGTGAAGCCGTCCGCGCCGCCGCCGATGACCATGTACTGAAGATCCGCGAGCGGGTTGGCGGCATTGGTGTCGTCCGCCGGGTTCTTCATGGGACGGAGCTTGCCGTGGTCGCCGCAGATCTTCTTGGCGTCCGCCTCCAGCTCGGGCGACACCAGCAGCAGGCTGTAATCGCCGAGGAAGGGCAGTCCGTCCGGCGTGGTCATGCGCCCGGCAAGCGCCTGCGCCTTCGTGATGTTTGCCACGCTCAGCGCGTCGGTGATCTTGTTGGAGTAGGTGCCGCTGTCCGGGTCCGCGATGAATTTGCGCCCCTGCGAGCCCTTGGAGGCGACGGGGTGGTCGGTGGCGGCCCAGGGCTTGCCGTCGCCGCCGAGCTTCGTCGCGTCGTATGCGCCGGAGAACATGCGCAGCATGTGCATGTACACGGTCATGGCGGCGCTGTTGCCCAGCATCTTGCCCACGCGGGCGCACTCGCCGCTCTTGTCCACCTTCGCCTGCTTGAAGCCCACGGACTCGGAGAGCGAGAACTCCTCCGGCGTGATGATGGTCTTGAAGCCGCGCTTCTTGACGCCCTCGTTGAGGTTGTTGCCGTCGTAGGCGGGCATCTCGCCGTAGCCACCGCCCGCGGTCAGCTCGTAGTCGATGCTGCTGCTGTTGGCGACGCCGACGATGCTGAGGAACTTGTTGAGACGGTTTGCATAGGCGTAATCAAACGCCTTGCCGACGAGCTTATAGTTGTCGGTCTTCCAGAGAGACATGTGAGTCATGTTTTAACTTCCTTTCTGAAATATGATGGATGATTGTTTACGCGTCCACGGCGAAGGCGTGCTTTTTAATCATCAGATGGACCTTGCCCGCGCCAACGTCCGCGCCGACGACGCGCAGGGGCAGGCTGGCGCTGGCGCTCAGGACCAGGCCGTCCTTCGCCGCGTTGAGGTTGCCCTTGGCAAAGCCGACAGGCGGGAACACGGCGTAGACGTCGCCGGCGTTGGGCGTACCGCCGTTTTCCAGCGTAAACGTGCCGCTGGTGGACGCCGTGACCGCGTAGTCGGTGATGCGGCGCACCGTGCCGACAAGATCGGTGTTGGTGCTGTCCGCAGCCTTTGAGATCAGCTTGACGTAACCGCCGTTAAAGTCGTCCGCGGCGAAGTACTGCCCCGCGGCAAACACCAGCGTGGTCGCGCTGCCGCCGGAGGCGGTCACCTCGGGCGCGGCACAGCGGAAGACGGTGCCGGGATCGTCGATGACGAGGAGCTTCGTGCCGTTGGCGCGCGGGTCCAGCACGTCGGCGGCGCCGCTGTGGTTCTCCGCCGCGACGCCCAGCACCGCGCCGGTCTCGTTCGCGGCGGCGCTGACCACCAGCCCCTCGCTCAGCTTGACCAGCTGGCCCTCCGTAATCGCGGTGTTGTAGGCGACGTCATACTCTCTGGCGGACACATGCACGCCGCCGTCCAGCTTCTGATAAAACTTCATAGATCAATTCTCCTTTCTGTCCTTTCCGATTTCGCGCCCGCAGGCGCGAATGAATCCAATCTTTTTTCGGCGCGGCACGCGCGTGCCGAAAAACTCCTCTCGCGGAGCGCCCGAGCGCCATCGGCGTGCGGGAAGCGCAGCGCGGCTCTCTCGTTTGAAAGCCCGGCGAAGCGGGTTTCAAACGAAAAATTACCTCCTCAAAAATTCTTTTGCCGTCATGGCCATCTCCGGGTGCTCCGCGTTCCACTCCTTGAGCACCCTTCTCTGCTCCGCCGTCAGCATGCCGCTGCCGGACACTCCGCCGCCGGTGGAGCGCGCGCTCCTGCGGGATGCCTTGCTCACCGCCGCCTCGCCCGCGTCGCCGACGACCGTGAGATAGTCCCCGTACAGCTCCGCAAGCGGCTCGCGTCCAAAGCGGGTCCCGCAAAAGCGCCGAAACTGCGGGTTGCTCTCCAGCTCGGAAAGCTCACGCGTGCCGAACTGCGGGTATTGTCGCGTGAACTCCCGCACGTCGCTCTCGATGAACCCGCGCTGCGCCGCGCTGACGGCGGGCATAGGCCTGCCGTTCCCGGTTTTGGGACGCGGCGGGGCGCTTCTCTCCTCCGGCTCGTCCTCCTCCGGCTCCGACGGGCATTCGACCAGGTCGAAGTCCCGGCAGCGCTCCTCGACGGTCTCCTCGCCGGGCCGCTCCAGCTCTTCGTTTTCTTCCATTGCCTGCTTCCTCCTTTGTCAGTTTTTTATCTCCACGCCGGGACGACGGGACCGGTCACGCCATCTCCCCCGCGTATCGAACTCTGCTGTGTCTGCTCGGCCGCCTGCGCGGGGGCAAACTTCTCCCGCCACGCGCGGGCGATCTCATGCTTCTGCGGCACGTCCATATAATCCAGCATCGCCGCGAGCAGCTGCCAGTTGTCCGCCGTCACCTGCGTCGCCGCCAGCTTGTCCAGCAGCTCCACGGTCGCACCGGGCGTCTTTGCCATTGCGTCGCCGCAGGTCACGGTCACGTCCACGCGCGGATAGTACACCTGCTTTTCCCGCACGGTCTCGCCCGTGAGCGGGTCGGACAGCTCCGGCGTCGCCCGCGCATAGCGGTCGCTGTTGTAAAGGACGCTCTCGCCTTCCTTCCCGCTCTGCTTCGCGCCGATGAACAGCAGCCGGTCGTCGTCAAAGAATTCCAGCGCCAGCGCGTCCAGCAGCTCATAGAGGCGGCAGAAGCCCGCGTTGCGGTCGGCGGTCTTGATCTGCGTCTGCGCCTGCGCGTCGCTGCGCAGCTGCAACAGTCCGCTCGCCGTGGTCACGCGCGCGGTCTCGCGCCCGTTGTTGCTGTCATAGTTGCGGTTCGCGCGCTGGATCTGGCCCAGCAGCCACTCCACCATGTGGAGGCTCTTTCCGCCGTCGCCGAGTCCGCCGAGCCGCGCGATGCCGCCGCCGCGCCCCTGATTGACCTTCACCACCGCGCCGGGCACGTTGGTCAGCTCCTCGCCCGGGGCGAGCGCGCCGTCCTCCATGATAATGATGTCGTTCGCTGTCATGGCGTCGTTGAAAAGCCCAGTTGCCAGCTCGCGGTCCGCCGCGTCCACAAGGGGAAGGATCGGCTCCAGCTCGCTTCTGTTCCAGAACTGCGTCTCGTCGCGGATGCACCAGTAGTGTACAAAGGGGAACAGCTCGCACTGGCGGCCCGTCTTCTCCCAATAGTTCGGGATGTGCCGCAGCTCGACGCCGCCTGCCTGGATGCTGCACCCGATCGCCCCCGCGCGGGCGTCCTTTATGTCGAAGGGCTGACGGTACCAGAACTCCATGATCTGCACGAGGTCGTCCCGCGCCGCCGCGCTCTGCGCGCCGGGGTCGAGCGCGTCGTCCATCTCGCGGTAACCGGTGCCGGACACAATGTCGTCCAGCGCCACGCCCTGCCGCCTGAGCTCGTCGTGATAGAGCCGCCAGAACCGGAGCTTGTGCATCGTGTACACGTAAAAGACATACTCGCAGGATTGCAGGTCCTCCGCCGTGGGGTCCGGATAGAAGTTCTGCGGCGCCACGTCGCGGACGCGGATGTTGCCGCTGCGCTCGCCACAGGGCATGGTCTCGTCCCAGTACGCCTTCCAGAAGGCGTCCCCCAGCTTGCGCAGGCGGCGCTCGTTGGAGGTGTTGAGGTCGCTGAGGCGGTTTTCCTCCACGATGTACCGCACCGCCAGCTCGCGCTCGTGCGCCTTTACGCTGTCCAGATCGTCGTCGCGCCCGTGGAACTCCGGCTGCGGCAGCTCCGGGTCGATCTGGCTCTCCACCATGATGTACGGGTCCGGCACGCAGGCGGGCGTCCAGGGCAGCCCGCTGTCCTCCAGCGCCTCCGCCATCTCCCGCGCCGCGTCGTGGGCGAAGTTGTAGTAGTCGTTGTATCGGCGCCACTCCGCCTCCCGCACGGCGCGCTCGTCCCTCGCCTGCTGGAACAGCCATTCCGCCGTGGCGATGCGCCCCTCCGCGGTCGAATAGTCGTACATACGCCCCTTCTCATACCCCGCCGGGGCGGGCGTCTTTTTGAAAATACTCATAAAAACCTCCTGATTTATTCTATTGGCTTCCCCTTTGGGGGAGCTAGCAGCCGCGCAGCAGCTGACTGAAGGGGTCGCGGCTGACTGCTATTGCCTGCGGCGCTTCCGCTTCCCCAGCCTGTCGATCAGCTTCACCCTCGCCGCCGCGTCCGGCTCGCTGCCCGCCGCCGTGCGGTAGACGCAGAAGCCGCGCAGCGCGTCGGGCGCGTGGGTCAGCTCGTGCGGCGAATCCTTCACATCATTGGGCCGCTTCTCGTCGTATTGCAGCAGCGGCAGCGTGCGGATGATGTTCCGGCAGTTCGGGAAGAACCGCAGCCGCGGCCGCTCGATTCCGTCCTCGCACACGCGCGGCTTGAGCCACTCCTTCACCGCCATCCAGCCGTCAATGCGGTCATTGCTCGTCTTCGTGAGGTACACGCCGTGCTCCGCAAAGATGTCCGCGACGCTCTTGCCCGTCTCCTGCCGCGCGTTCCAGAGGTCCGGCGGCGCAAGGTACGCCGTAATCACATGGCCGCCCGCCAGCTCCTTCACCGCCTCCGCCGCCTCGCTGACGATCAGCCCATCGTGCCCGTCGCCGAGGTCCCGGCCCTCGTACGCCTCGCCCACGACGTACGCCTCGCCGCGCTCGTCCACGCCGATGAGCAGCGCCGCCAGCATGTCGAGCCCGTAGTCCATCGTCACATACCAACGCCACCCATCCGGCGGTTGGAACGGCTCGACGACGTGCTTCTCCCGGTCCCATTCGGTGAAGTACTGCCCCACGAACACGTCCCAGTTCCCGTCGCGCCACGCCTCGCGCAGCCCTTTTGGCAGGTTGTTCAGCCGTTCGAGATAGCCGGGGTCCTTCTCCATGAGGACCTTGTTGTCCGTCGCCCGCGCGGGGATGAACACATAGTCCTCCGGCTTCTCGCTGCCCGTGAACTGCCGGTCGATGAACAGCCGCTTCACCCACGCATGGCCGACGCCGCCGGGGTTGCAGGTGAGGTACATCCGCTTGGGAAAGTCGTTCGCGCCGCGCAGGCAGGCGGTCAGCGTGAGATACTGGTACTCGGTGAAGTGCGTCGCCTCGTCCAGAAAGATCACATCGTACTCCTGCCCCTGATACTGGTCCACGTCGCTCTCGCTGTCGCAGTAGCCAAAGGCGATCAGGCTGCCGTTGGGAAACTCGAAGGTCTTGTCCGTCGCGCGGTACTCCGCCGCGCCGCGCAGCATCGCGCGCATGGGGCGGATGTGGTTCTCGCGCAGCTCCACCAGCGTCCGCCGCAGGATCAGGATGCGGATGCCCGCCCAGCGCGCCGCCATCAGCACCGCCTTGTGCCGCACGCACCAGCTCTTGCCGCCGCCGCGCGCTCCGCCGTAGCAGACGTAGCGCTCTCGCGCGGAGAAGAACAGCTCCTGCCGCGGCTGCGGCGGGGCGAACGTGATCTCAGTCGCCACGGTCGCCCACCTCCCCCGCCAGCCGCAGGATCACCTGACCGCTGTCCTCCGTGCGCTCCGGCACGTCGTAACCGAGCATCTTGGCGATCTGGTCCAGCGCGCTCAGGGAGCCCTTCGCGTCGAAGGACTTCGGGTCGTCCTCCATGCAGCGGCGATAGACCGACAGATACTCCCGGATCAGGTCCTCCCGCGTCATCTGCGCCGCGCTGTTTTTCTTTTTTCCCGCCACGTCATCCCCCTCCGTTTCCAGATTTTTCCGCCGGGCCCCATGTGCGTCCCCTATAATATGTAACGCATTGAGCGACCTTTTGGGTAGAATAACCCCCTCGCTCAGCGTTTTTTGCTGGGATCGCAGCCCCAACCACCCTTTGGCCCTACCGTGATTCAGCTCAAGGTTCCGCTTTTGAAAGCACGGGCAGCGCACAGCTGCGCTGCGTTTTCGGCAAACTCTGCCGCATCGTGCGCTTACGCGCTTGCCTGCGGCGCGGTTGAATCCGTCGCTTCCCCGCATCTCTCAAGTGAAACTCTTTAAGCTACCCGAAGTGTAACACATGTTCCATAACTTGTCAAGTGCTTTTTTCTTGACAGGCAAAAAAATTGTGTTATGATAAGGTTACAGATTAAAAAAGGTTTGGGGGAAACTGCCATGACGATGGGAGAACGGATCCGCGCCTGCCGCGAGGGGCTGAAAATGACACAGGACGAGCTGGGCGCGCTGTGCAACACGACCAAGCAGACGATTTTTAAGTATGAGACGGGCATCGTGACCAACATTCCGCTGGACCGGCTGGAGCTGCTGGCGGAAAAGCTGGAGGTGACGCCCGCCTACCTGACCGGCTGGGAGGGCGGCGCCCCGGCGATGCCGGAAAAGCTGGCGGAGCTCTCCGAGCCCTTTGAGCAGCTTGACGACGAGGGGCAGGACAAGGTGATCGGCTACTGCTCCGACCTGGTCTCCACGGGGCGCTACGTCCGAAAGGAGCCCGCGCGGACGGTCGTGGTCCCGTTCCCCAAGGCAAAGCGCCGGAGCGACGGCTTCGTGGAGTTCAAGGTCTACGAACAGCCCGCCGCCGCGGGGCTCGGGAACTACATCGACACGCCGGCGTACACCACCGAGCAGTACCCCGCGCCGCTCGCGCCGGAGGGCGCGGAATTCGGCGTACGCATCTCGGGCGACTCGATGGAGCCGGAGATCCCCAACGGCTGCACGGTCTTCGTCCGTCCGACGCCGGCGGTGGAGCCGGGTGAGATCGGCATCTTCGTGCTCGAGGGCCAGGCGTACTGCAAGAAGCTGATCGCCGACCGCCGCGAGCGCAAGGCAAAGCTCCGCTCGCTGAATCCCAGTTACCCCGACATCGTGGTGGACGACGAGACGCGCATGCGCACCCTCGGCCGCGTGCTCGGCCACTACCCCGGATAAAAAACACCCCATCCTCACGCACCTGCGCGCGAGGATGGGGTATTCTTATGCGTTTTACTTTTGCTGCATGTGCACGTTGAGGTGGTCGTAGGTCATCTCGACCTTGTGCGCGGCGAAGGTCTCGCGCACGGCCTCGATCACGCCCCAGTACACCGTCCAGTAGTCGGCGGCGCGCACCCAAATACGCACGATGTAGGAGATGCTGTTCGCGCCGTATTCGGAGAGGTGGATCTCCGGCTCGCCCTCGGCCTGCTTGAAGCGGCCCACGGCGTCCCGCAGCGCGGCGTACACCTCCTCGGTTGGCGCGTCGTAGGAGGCGGAGAAGGTCAGGTCCACGCGGCGGCGGCCCAGTCGGTTGAAATTCACGATCGTCGCCCCGGCGACGGTGCTGTTGGGCAGGATGATCTGCTTGTTGTCCACCGTGACAAGCTTTGTGGAGAACAGGCGGATCAGGTCCACCGTGCCCTCCTGCCCGCCGATGGAGACATAGTCCCCCAGCGAGTAGGGCTGCGTGGTGAG
>SVKP01000040.1 GCA_015068395.1 Oscillospiraceae bacterium | reverse complement strand
GCTAAAGAGAGACGCTTTTCGCCTACAGTTCAGACTATATTTGCCGTATTTTTGTCTTTCCCGAAGAAAATGCCGTCCTTGGCCTGAGCCTTGGGCGGCATTTGTCGACGGTCTGAGACGGTGCCAAATTTGGCACCGTCTCAATCACAAACAAGCAAATCGGTTGGAACCGCTTTTCCTTCGCTGTTTCCGTACCGCTTTTATTTCTCCGCCGTGCGCAGAAAAGCCGTGCTGATGCCCGCGTAAATGAGATAGGTGATCAGCGTGCCGAAGCACACATCGGAAAGAAAATGGTTCGTCATGTGGATGCGGTTGTAGCCGTAGAGCAGCACGAAGGCGCAGGCAATACCAAACGCGATGAGATTCTTTTTCTCGCTCCTGTTTCGGAAAAGATCGGTCAGCATCGGAAGCGAGAACATCATGCTCGCAATGGTCATATTCCCGCTGGGCCAGCTCTTGAAGTTATCGTCGCCGCCCGCAAGATTCGGGATCATCTGCCACCAGTTACGAAACTCTGAAATCGGATCGTCCAGCGTAATGAGATACTTATACCTCGGACGGGAACCGACCTGCTTGAGCCAAAGGTTGACGTTGTCCGCGACAATACCCGCGACCAGAATCGCCGCGCCCACCGCGATCAGTTTGTCGGGATCTGCTCGATCCAGCAGCTTCACCATGACGAACGGTACCCATGTGTAAAGAACGACCCAGAACAGCCAGCTGAGTACGGAAAGCGCCGCGCTCGTTTCGCCCGCCTTGTATCCAAGCAGCGCGCGCACCGCCTTGCCGTTGTAGCTGTTGGAATAGTAAACCGCCATAAAGAAACCGACGATCTGCAGCGTCCACGCAAGCATATGGTATCGCTTGCCCTTCTCTCGCAAGCCGACAAAAAGGCAGGCGCCCGCCGCCGGATACAGGCAGTAGGAAAAATACGAACCGTAGGTTGCAAAAAATGCGCCGATATCGGTCTTATTCGCAAGCACTTCATTTATGCCGAAATCGCAGAACGAGCCGATCACAACTCCGATCACGCAGACCGCAACAACTGCCAAAAAACAGGCTTTTGGCACAGCCATAACTGTTTTCCTGTTCATCATCATTCCTCACATCATGAAAGATAGATTGTCCGTATCAGAATTTACTGACTTGGGCTTAATGTCTTGCCATAAAAATAAAAGGCGGGATCGGAAAGGTATAGCGGGTTTGACCCGTTACCACGCTTCGCTCAGCAGGAAGTCCGACAGATGGACGATCTTGACGCCGTTTTCGTTTCCCGTCGCCATGCGGTCAAGCGTTACGACGTACTTGGGATAGTGATCCCGAAGCTCCATCAAATTGCTCACCTCACGGTCGGAGTCGCCCGGCAGCTGCACGCATACCTGCACATAGAGGCGCTCATCGCGCCGCGTGGCAACAAAGTCGATCTCCTTTGCCCCGTTCTTGCCGATGCATACATCGTAGCCGCGGCGCTTCAGCTCAAGAAAAACGATGTTCTCCAGCGCGCCGTCCAGCATTTTACGGTTGTACCCCAACAGCGAATATTTGAGCGACACGTCCGCGAGGTAGTATTTCTCCTGCGTTTTGAGCAGCGTCTTGCCTTGCAGGTCATACCGCTGGCACGGATAGATGATGAACGCCTGCTCCAGCCATTTGAGGTAGTTGTAGACGCTTTCGACGGAAACGGTGCGGCGCTCGCTTTTGAGGAATTTTGCGATGGTATTTGCCGAGAAGGTCTTGCCCGTGTTCTCGATGACATACTTCACCACGCGGTCAAAGAGCTCCTGCCGCTTGATATGGTGCCGCCTCATGATATCATGGGACACGACCGTGTGATAGATGCCGTTGACGATCTGGTAGGCGCTCTGCTCCTCATAGTCGTCCAGCGCCACCAGCGGGAAGCCGCCAAAGCGCATGTACTGCTCCAACAGCTCGTCACGCGACAGCTTGCTGCCTGCCTTGAAGTCCAGATACTCCTTGAATGAAAGCGTATAGACGGGGATCGAAACATAACGCCCTGTCAGGTAGGTCGATATTTCGCTCGACATCAACTTGGAGTTGGAGCCTGTGATATAAATGTCGACGTCGGCGCCTTCCAGCAGACTGTTGACCGCCTTCTCCCAGCCGTCGATCTCCTGCACCTCGTCGAGCAGCAGATAGCAGCGCCCTTTGCCGCTGATGGCGGAGCGGATATCCGCATACATTGCCTTTGCGGTCAAGTCGTCGGCAAGCTCCATCTCGGTGTATCTGCGGCAGACGACGCACTCTTCGGCAACGCCCCGGCGGAGAAGCTCCTGGCGGAGCATCTCAAAAATGGTGGACTTTCCGCAGCGCCGGACGCCCGCGAGGATCTTGACGAGCGGCTTGTCGATAAACGGCGCGATCGCGTTGATATAGTCAGGACGGTAGACCATGCGCATCACTCCTTTGAAGGGATAATACCAAAAAAACTTGTCAAAATCAAGAGTATTTACGGTTGAACCTTAAAAACTTATGGAAATAGGATGGCAATTCACGTTAAATGTGGAAAATTGCTCTGAAAATATATTACCTTACGGACAACCGGCGGTCGCCGGTTCGAGTCCGGCCACCAGCTCCCAAAAGTACCGATTTCTGATATAAAATCGGTACTTTTTCGTTAGAAACGTCCGCGAAACGAGTGGGTCAGCTTGTGGGTCAACCCCCGACCCACCAACTGACCCACAACGCGAAAGGCGCAAAAATCAGCGCTTGGACAAAAGAGGAGGACGCCGCCGATCGCTCGGCCGGCGTCCTCGCCGCTGCTCCGGCTTACATCGCCTGTGAGATCAGGTTTCCCATCGTCGCCGCGGCCCGCTCCTGCATCCGGTTTGTCGCGTGGGTGTAGGTGCGCAGCGTGAAGCCCGCGTCGTACCAGCATCTGTCGGCGTAAACCTTATGCTGTGTCTGCTGAGCGTTTCTGACCCGAAAGCCACAGGTATCAGTAAGAGGTTGCATTTTCACGCTGACATCTGCTATACTCGAAACGACGATTACTTGAAGGGGAGGTGCGGATATTGGGCGGCATACAGGTCGCGAACATTGCCATGGGCGTTGCGGGGTTGTCCATCTGCGGCCTCGGACTCGCGCAGGCAATCATCGTCCGTTCTATGCATAAGCGGACGCGGCGATACTTCATTGCATTTTTCTCCCTGCTGGTGGCCTATGTCACCGCCGACCTGCTCAGCAATTTTGTGGGCGGCAGAGCCAACAGAATGCTCCTCCTGTTTCTGGAATCTGCTTTTTCATCCGTGCTCACGCCTTTGCTGACGTGCTTTCTGCTCGAACAGAGCGGAGAGACCGACTGGCGGCACAACAGGGGATTTCACATCGCGCTGGGGCTGGAGCTGGTCTATATGGCGCTTTTGATCTACACGCAGTTTTCTTCGGCTATTTACTATTACGACGCGCAGGCGGTCTACCACAGAGGAACGTATTACTCCCTGCTATTGGCGCCGCCCATCGGCATCATGGCGCTGAATCTATACCTGCTGTGGAACAGGCGCGACCGATTGTCCAAGCGGGAACGCTTTGCCTTCGCCGCCTATAACTTTGCGCCGCTGGCGTGTATGATTTTTCAACTGCTCTTTTTTGGACTATATGTGATCGTGCTGGGCTCGTCGGTGAGCGCAATGGTCATGTTCCTTGATATCCAAGGCGAGCAGACCGAGCGTTACGCGAAAAAAGAAGCGGAGAACGAGCGCCTGCGCACGGAGATTATGCTCTCGCAGATCCAGCCGCATTTTCTCAATAACACGCTCGGCGCGATCGGCTATCTGTGCCGGGACAACCCGGAGGCGAAGGCTGCCGTCAACAAATTTGCGCGCTATCTGCAGGGGAACATGGACTCCCTCTCGCAGACGGAGCCGATCCCGTTCGTGACCGAGCTGGAACACACAAAGGCCTATCTGGAGCTGGAGCAGCTCCGCTTCCGGGAAAAGCTGAACGTCGCCTACGACTTGGAAGCAACGGATTTCCTGCTGCCCACGCTGACGCTCCAGCCTCTGGTGGAAAACGCCGTGTTCCACGGAGTACGCGGCAACATGGACGGACGCGGCACGGTGAAGGTGTCCTCGCGCGAGTACCCGGACCGTTACGAGGTCACCGTCGCGGACGACGGCCCGGGATTCGACCCCGGCGCGACGCTGCCGGACGACGGTGAAACGCACATCGGGCTGCAAAACGTGCGAACGCGCCTGCGGCACGTCGGCGGTACGCTGCGCCTCGACTCCATGCTCGGCCAGGGCTGCCGCGCGACAATAGAGCTGCCGAAAAACACGGCGGCACACACATGAGGAGAGAACCCATGCTGATTTACGCCATTGACGACGAGCCCGCGATGCTCGCGGAGCTGCACGACGCCATTGCCAGGGCGGAGCCGGGCGCGGAGATCATGGACTTTGAAACCGCGCCGGAGGTGCTCGCCGCGCTGGACAGGCAGGAAAAGAAGCCGGATGTGGTCTTTTCTGATATTCGGCTTCCCGGCATAGACGGGCTGAGCCTTGCCGTACAGATCAAAAAACGCGCGCCGAAAGCGGGAATCGTCTTTGTCACGGGCTATGCGCAGTATGCGCTGGAGGCATACAGCCGCCACGTGAACGGCTATATCCTGAAGCCCGCGGAGCCGGAAAAGATCCGCGAGGAGTTGGACGCCCTCGGCGTTCCCCCTGCCTTCTCCGAGCCGGAGGACAAGCTGCGCGTGCGGTGCTTCGGGCGATTCGAGGTGTTCTGGCACGGCAAGCCGGTCTTTTTTCAACGCAGGCAGAGCAAGGAGCTGCTCGCATTTCTCATTGACCGTGAGGGCCATGCCTGTACCGCTGAGGAGATTGCCGCCGCGCTGTGGGAAAACGACCCGGATATCAAAGCGGTGAAGGGGCGTATCCGGCTGATCCTCCACGATCTTCGCGTCACGCTGGCGGAGATCGGCATGGAGGACGTCCTGATCCGGGAGCGCCGACAGCTTGCCGTCCGCCGTGAGCTGTTGGACTGCGACTATTATCGGCTGCTGGGCGGCGACATGAGTGCGGTCAACGCCTTTTCGGGGCAGTATATGAGCGACTACAGCTGGGCTGAGTTGACCAACGCGCGGCTGCAATTTAATAACGGGCGATAAGAGACAGCAGCAAGAATTAGGTAAGGCAAAGCAGCCCGCCGGGGCGTCTGAACGGACGCTTCGGCGGTTTTTTCTTGTGCATAGTGCCGAAAATTTGAGCGTTTTTCCGCGGAACCAGTTGTGCGGCAGGCGGTTTATGGCAAAAAATCACGACAAAATGTAGTTTTGGGCCTTTTAATGCGCAACATCCTGCGTCCTCATATTTTTGTGCAGTATTTTTTTTCAAGGTGCTGAAAAAGCTCGAATTTTGTAACGGTTATGAACGCTTGGCGGAGTACAATATACTTGAATTTTTATATGCCTGTAATTCCGGGCAAAAACGAGCTGAAGGAGCAAGCTGACATGCGACGCACGGTTATGCGCATTTGCGAGAGAAACTGGAACGATTATCATTTCCGCGGCAGACGCCCATGGAGCGTGTTCTACGGAGTCCCCGCGCCCTGGGCGCTGCTGGCAGCCGTGCTTGCCGTGCTTGCCGCCGTACTCGTGCTTGTATTTTAGGGCGAGAAACGGATGAAACGCATTGATCGGTGAGAAGCAAAAATAAGGAGCTTGAAAATGAAAAACAAAAAACAAAACGACGACTGGTTCGGCGAGCACCCCGAATTGTGGGGACTGGTCTGCGGGATAGGCGTATTGCTGCTTGCCTTGCTGGCAGCCATGATGAAAATATAACAGAAGGGACAGTTCGAAATGGACAAGACTGAGAATAAGCGGGATGGGTTTGGCCGTGCCGCGGCAGAGTTGTTCTTCGCGGATGCGGGCGTACCGCCGCGCAGGGAGAACACGACCTATTTTGCGGCGGGTACCGTCATTGAGGGGACGCTTCGCTCCGACAGCGATGTGGAGATCGTCGGCGATTTCAGCGGCGAGATCGCTTCAAACGGCAAGGTCATCATCCACGCGAACACCGTCAGCTCCATCGCGGCGCGGGAGCTGGAGCTTGTCGGCTCCACGCTGACCGGGGACGTCAACGTGTCCGGCGGCGTTGTGGTGGATCAGGCGTCGTCGATCCAGGGAAACATTCGTGCGGCAACGCTTGACAGCTCCGGCAGGATCAGGGGGAACCTTTTCGTGCAGGATTCTGTTGAGCTGAGAGATCATGCCGTTTTGACCGGCGACGTCAAGACGCCGCTGTTGACAATGGGAACCGGCGTAAGATACAATGGAAAAATCGACATGGGAGCGCAGCAAAGCAGAAGCAGGAGATAGCGGCTCGCGCGGGAGAAGAGCCTTCCATTTGCCGGACGCAAATCGGAAACGATGCCCGTGATCTTTTAAAGTGAGCGAGGAATGCGTATGAACCGTATCAAAACACATCGCATGGTGCTTGCCATCATTTCTGTCGCCGCCATCGGTTTTACGATCGTGAGCGCGATGGAGAGCTGGGAGTTCTGGGTCTCGCCGCTGCTGATCGTCGGCGCCGTTGCGCTGTGGGTGATGCATTTTGCGCAGCGTGGAGACGAGAGCACCCGCGAAAACCTGTATTTCCTGTATGGGGTGTTCGCCGCCCTGTTCCACGGCGTGCATGAGACCAGCCTTTTTGACGTCGCCATTGTCGCGGCGATGATGCTGTCGCTCTATTCGGCGATGGACCGCATGTATATGCTCAATGTGATCCTTGCGGAATACGTCATGATTATGGGGATACAGGGGGTTCTCGCAGTGCGCGGCGGCACGATCCTCAGCGAGCTCGGCGTGTCAAGCATCGCGCTTCAGGCCGCGGCGGTCATCTGCGTCTATCTCATTTGCAGGCGGTCCGTCGCCAATCGGCTGGAGGCGGCGGAGGCAATTGCAAGGCACGAAGCGGAGACGGAGAGAAGCGAAAGCGACATAGAGGACTTCCTTTCCAACATCTCCCACGAGCTGCGCACGCCCATCAACGTGGTGAACGGCATGTCCACCCTGATGATCAAGGAGGGCGCCGGCGAGAAGGCGGAGGCGATCCGCGCGGCGGGCATTCGCCTTTCCAGCCAGGTCGAGGATATTCAGGACTATACGGAATGCAAGCGTGAGCACATCATCCTCGAGGAGGAAAACTACAGGACAGACTCCCTCGTCAACGACGTCGTTGCGAGTTACCGGCGCTATGAGGATACAGACGACCTGGAGCTGGTGGTGGATATAGAGCCGAGCGTGCCGAGTATGATGTGCGGCGATATCCGCAAGCTCCACAAGCTGTTCCGGCACCTGCTGGACAACGCCGTGAAGTTCACCGAGCACGGCGGCATCTACATCCATGTGTACGCCTCCTTCGAGGAATACGGCGTCAATCTGTGCTTTGAAGTGACCGACACGGGTCACGGCATGACGAGGAAGGACATCGCCTCCACAAGCAAGGGCTTGTATCAGGCGAACAAAAAGCGCAACCGCAGCACGGGCGGCATCGGCCTGGGGCTTGCCGTGGTCTACGGGCTCACGCACGCCATGGGCGGTTTTGTCAAGATCGAAAGCGGACTGGGGCGTGGGACCTCAGTACATATTGCCATTCCGCAGAAGGTGGTCGACGGCACGCCCTGTCTGATGCTGGGCGACGCCTTTGCCGGCGACATACTGTTCCATGTGCGCTCGGACAAGTATAAAAATCCGCAGGTGCGCGAGTTCAACCGCGCCATGGCGGTCCATCTGGCGACGGGGCTGCGCTGTCCGCTCTATTCGGCGGAGACCGTCGCGGAGGTGGAGCGCCTGCGCAAGAAGCTGAACGTGCGCTATGTCTTTATGGGACAGGAGGAATACGAGGCAAACCCGGCGTATTTCGACGAGCTGAGCCGAAACGGGGTCGCCGTGGCGGTCTCGGCGCGCACGGGCTTCCGCGCAAGCGCGGGAAGCAATGTGATCGTGATGCCGAAGCCCCTGTACGGCATCCCTGTGACGCGTATCCTGAACGGCGAGCGCGAATACCACGATGCGGACGGGGTTCACCAGAACGGCAAGCCGGTATTTGACGGTCTGCGCGCGCTGGTGGTGGATGACGAGCCGATGAACCTTGTGGTTGCGACGGGGCTGTTTCGCGATTACAAAATGGTTACGGATACGGCGGGCAGCGGCAAAGAGGCGATCGAGAAGCTCGGCGTCAGCGAATACGACGTCGTCTTCATGGATCACATGATGCCGGAGATGGACGGCGTGGAGGCGATGAAGCGCATCCGGGAGATGGACTGCGCGGGCAGGACGCCGCTCATCATCGCGCTGACAGCCAACGCGGTGAGCGGCGCGCGGGAGATGTTTCTGCGCGAGGGCTTCGACGGCTTTATCGCGAAGCCCATCGACATCGGCGACTTTGAACGCGTGATGAAACGGGTGCTGCCGGAGGACATGGTCAGTTATGAAGGGAGCGACGCGAAATGAAGAATATGCTTCAAAAGCTCTCAACATGGCTGTCGGATCAGAATGTCGACTTCACGGAGCGCATCTTCGTGCTGCTCACCATCATCGCGGACATCGGCGTTTTGATTATGCTGATCGTCAACATTGCCCGCGGCGAGAGCCCGGTCGAGATCGGCATCCTCGTCGCGACGGAGATCACGGTGCCGGTCACGACCTTCCTGTGCGTCAGGAAAAAGAATGTGTACCTTGCCACGCGCCTGATCGTGATCGGTCTGGTCTTTGTGATTCTGCCGACGGTCTTTGTTTTCGGCGGCGGCGTGGAAGGCGGCGGCGTATTCTGGTTTGTGTTTTCCTACCTCTACGTCGGCCTCGTGCTGACAGGGGGATGGCGCGTTTTCTTCCTGATTGCGCTGACTGCGCTTTCCCTTATCGGTTATCTGATCGATTATTTTCACCCCGAATGGATCGTCCAGCATTCCAGATGGATGTTTTATGCCGACTCCTATGCCTCTATGGTTGTGGTCGGCTTTGTCTGTTTTGTCATGGTGATGTTCCAGAACCGGATGTTCCACGCAGAAAACAGGCGTGCGCGGGCGGAGACAAAGAAGGCGGAGGAGCTGAACCGCTCACAAAACCGTTTCTTTTCCAGCATGTCACATGAGATCCGCACGCCCATCAACTCCATTCTCGGCCTCAACGAGCTGATATTGCGGCAGGAGGACACCTCGGACGAGGTCGCGCGGGACGCGCGCAACATTCAGGGCGCGGGCAAGATGCTCCTTGCCCTCATCAACGATATCCTCGATTTTTCCAAGATCGAGGCGGGCAGCATGGACATCGTTCCCGTGGAGTACCGCGTCGGCGACATGATCTCCGAGATCGTGAACATGATCTGGCTGCGTGCCAACGAGAAGGGGCTCAAGTTCAACGTCGACATCGACCCGCAGGTACCCGCCGTGCTGTTTGGCGACGAGGTGCGCATCAAGCAGATATTGGTCAACCTTCTCAACAACGCGGTGAAATATACGCCCTCCGGCTCCGTGGGGCTCCATATTGAAAGCGAAGCCGCCGGGGAGAAGAGCGTTCTGCTCAAGATTTCCGTGTCCGATACGGGCATGGGCATTAAGCAGGAGGCGCTCCCTTATCTCTTCGACGCGTTCAAGCGCGTCGATCAGGAGAAGAACCGTATGATCGAGGGTACGGGCCTCGGGCTTTCGATCGTCAAGCAGCTCGTGGAGCTGATGGACGGTACGATCACCGTGAACAGCGTCTACACGCAGGGCTCGACCTTTACCGTGAATCTCAGGCAGACCGTTGTGGACGAAAAGGTGGTCGGCGATATCAGCATCACCAACAGCGAGATCGGCGTCGTCCGGCAGAAGCATGAGCGCCTGTTCAGCGCGCCGGAGGCAAGGATCCTCATTGTTGACGACAATGAGATGAATCTGGAGGTTGAAAAAAAGCTCCTCGACGACACGGACGTGACGGTGGACACCGTGTCGAGCGGCGCGCAGGCGCTGGAAAAGACGCTTCTCACCGGCTACGATATCATTCTCATGGACCATCTGATGCCCGAAATGGACGGCATAGAATGCCTGGAGCGGATCAGAAGCCAGGCGGGCGGCCTCAACAAGAATATCCCCATCATCGTGCTGACCGCGAACGCGGGCGGCGAGAACCGCGAGCTTTACAACAACGCGGGGTTTGACGGCTATCTGGTCAAGCCTGTGTCCGGGCGGCAGCTGGAGGATATGCTGCTCAAGCATCTGCCTGCGGAAAAGGTGTTCCGCACCGAAAGCAGCAGTATGACCGGCGAGGAGATGAACACAGGCAAGGGCTACAGCCGGAAGCTGCCCATCCTGATCACCGCCAACAGCATGAGCGATCTGCCGGACGCGGTCATCCGACAGCTCGGGATCGGTATCATCCCCTCTAACGTCCGCACGGCGGACGGCGTGTTTAAGGACGGCGTGGACATCGGCGCCGACGAGCTGATCCGCTACATCAATTCCAATCGGGGCGATGCAAGGTCCGCGCCGCCCGAGGTGTCGGACTACACCGCGTTTTTCGGCGCGGCGCTCAAGCGTGCGCATCAGGTCATCCACATCGCGCTTACCACAAGCATGAGCGTGGAGGTCCAGCGCGCGACCGAGGCGGCAAAATCGTTTGAAAACGTCACGGTCGTCAACTCCGAGAGCATTTCCAGCGCTACCGGTCTGCTGGTGTTGATCGCGTGCAGGATGGTGAAGCAGAACCGCAGCGCCGCGGAGATCGTGGAGGAGCTGGAGCGCGTAAAGAAGCAGATCCATTGCAGCTTCATCATCAATACGACGGATTACATGGCGCGCGTCGGCCGCGTCAGCAAGACCGTCAACGCCATAGCCAGAGCGCTGGAGCTGCGTCCCTGCCTCAAGATCAGGGATGACCGCTCGGGGATCGGCGGCGCGTGGCTTGGGAAGACCCGCCACTGCTACGACCGCTATATCCAAAGCGCGCTCAGAGCGTCGGCAGACCCGGACACCGACCTTCTGTTCGTCACCTACGCGGACATTCCCGAGGAGGACCTCAACTGGATCGCGGGACGCATCCGCGGACGCGTCGCGTTCAACCGCATCGTATTCCAACAGGCGTCCGCCGCGATCTCCTCAAACTGCGGCCCCGGCACGTTCGGCCTTTTGTTCCTGGACAAGGGCGAGCGGGGCTATAACCTCGATGCGCTGATCCCGGAGGAACGCGCAAGCGCTGAGACTGACGAAGAGCGTCCCGCGCCCGTCGAGACGCCGGCCCCGGCGAAAGCCAATCCTGCGGCCGCGCCGGAGCCGCAGCCGCAGCCGGAGCCCGAGGACCCGTGGCTTGCGGGCGTGAACGGCATCGACCACGCCGAGGCAATGAAGAATTGCGGCAGAATAGAGATCCTCCGTTCCGCGCTGGAGCTTTTCTACAAGAAGATCGGCGAGGACGCCGACACGATCGAAAGCCTTTGGCACGGCGGCGACCTGCAAAACTATACCATCAAGGTCCACGCGCTCAAAAGCGCCGCGCGGACGATCGGCGCGCTGGAGCTCTCCGAACGCGCCAAGGCGATGGAGGACGCGGGCAAGGCCGGGGATACCGTGTCGATCGACGAGAAGACGCCGGAGCTTTTGAAACTGTACCGAAGCTATGCCGAGATCTTCAAACCGTCCTTTGAGACGGGGGAGGAGGATGCCCGCCCGCCGGCAGACGAGGGAATGCTCGCGGAGGCATATGCCGCGATCAGCGAGTGTGCCGCCATGATGGACTACGATATGACAGAGTCGGTGCTTGCTTCACTGGATGGATACTGCCTGTCCCCGGAGGACGCAAAGCACGTCGAGGATATCCGCGACGCGATGATGGAGCTGGATTGGGAGCGCGTCGCAGCGCTGTGCAAACAATAGAAAACGACAAGAGAAGGAGATGAAACCATGGCGCCGATTGTTCAGACCAAGTTTGAACTGCTTTTACAGAAAAAGTTGAAGTATACATCCGCGAATCTCGGGTTCAATATGCTTATCAGCAAGCTGCAAAGGAAGGTGGCAAGCGACCCCGGATGTATGGCAGCCTGTATTCAGGAGGTGGACGATTTTGCGGCAAAGTTCCCCGCGGTGGTCAACGCGGACTTTGCCAAAATTGCCGCGCTCTGATACTAATATGCCACTTTCAGCCGCATATTAGTATGGGCGATTTGATTCTGATTTCATTTGCTTTTTTTGAAAAGGAGGATAATCCATGCTCGTTACTCTGGAAAAAGCGGTCAGCCTGATTAACGAGGGCAGGACCCTGCACATTGCCGCCGACGATTCTCTGCTTGCCCAGCTTCCCACCGGCAAGTGGATCGGCGGCACTACGCCGTACTTCATCGGCGGGGACGGCGGCGTCTTTACGAAGGACAAGCTCTTTGTCAATGAAATTGATTTTGCCTCGGACGTCAAGGTGGCGGTCTACGGCAAGTATAATATTTTTCAGATCGTCGAGGACTGCTTTGACAACGGCCTGACCATGCTCATTCTGCCCTATGGCTCCAAGGTGGCGGAGAAGTACGCAAAGGAAGCGCCGGACGTGGAGGAGCTGCTGCTGCACCCGACGGTCGGCTGGGTGTCCGGCCACGATCTGGCTTCGGCTGAGGCGGCGAAGGTCTACGACGGTACGACGGGGGAGTCCTATACCGACAAAGCGGTGGCGATGTATCTCAAGCTACCGGAGGGAAAAACCGCCATGATTAATATCGTCAATATTTTTGAGGACGACAAGGACGACCCGGTCATCACGTTCCCCGAAAACGCATTGGATGTGGATAAGTGCATGGTAAACGGTCGAGAGCTTAATTTCGCGGATTATATCAAGACGAATTCTGTCGACACGCAGATGCCTCTCGTGGCGGACTACAACGGCGTTTACATCAATATCTCCATCAAATCGGTCGAAAACGGCAGAGTCGGACTGTACGCGCCTGTATTCAAGGGAATCGAATACCGCTTTGCCAAACGCGTCTCCAACTACGTGGAGGAGTTCAACAGCAGGATCGCCGTGGCGGGGGCGGAGAAGCCGGTTTTCTCCTGCAACTGCATCCTCAACTATCTTTACGGCAATCTGGAGGGGAAGAAGACGCCCCCCTACACAGGACCCGTTACGTTTGGCGAGGTCGCTTATCAGCTGCTCAACCAGACGCTGACCTACTGCGAGATCGTATAAACGACCACGCGATCAGCGCACTCCACAGGTGAGGAACGAGGTGCTTCCATGAAGAACAGGACGAGAAAGCTCAGCACGACGACAAGGTATCTTCTGCTGCTTGCGGCGTTCTCTATTCTTGCCAACACGATTCTCGGCATACTGCTGACGAGGCAGTCGAATGCGGCGATCAAAAGCCTCATGCGTTCGAGAATGCTGGACATTTCCAATACCGCCGCCGATATGCTCGATGGAGATATCCTGCGTGATATATCCCCGGCGGACGAGGGAACTGCGGAATACCGGTCCGTGATGGAGACGCTGAGGAGCTTTCAGGACAATATCGGCCTCTCCTATATCTACTGCATTCGCGATGAGGGCATCGGCAATTTCACATTCGGTCTTGACCCGGCGTTGGAGAACCCGGCTGAGTTTGGCGCCCCCGTAGAGTGTACCGACGCGCTCTATCAGGCAAGCCGCGGAACGAGCGCCGTTGACGAGGTCCCGCATGTGGACGACTGGGGCGCCTTCTACAGCGCGTACAGCCCGGTTTTCGATTCCTCAGGCAAGGTGGCGGGTATCGTCGGCGTGGATTTTACCAGAGAGTGGTATGACGAGCAATCCGGGGCGATGCTTCGGACAACAGTTCTCACCTGCGCCGCGTCTCTTGTGGTGGGCGTCGCGGTCGCACTGGTGTTGATCGACAGGAGCAGGAAGCGGGTCCACACGGTAAACGAACAGCTCGGCGAGCTTTCGGTCAGCATGGAAGCGCTGATGCTGGAGGTCAGGAACCTTGCCGGCGTTGACGCGCCCGGCTCCGGCGTGGAAATGGAGCAGTACGACATCGACGACCTCGAATCTCTGACGCAGCGGCTCGCCGCCATGAAGGCGGACCTGAATTATCAGATTGGAAAGGTGCACGAGCAGGCGTATTACGATCCGGCGACCGGCGTGATGAACAAGGAATGCTATCTGAGCACCCAAAAGGTGATGGACGATATGGTCCGGGAGGGACTGGCGGAGTTTTCGATCCTGATATTTAACCTAAACGAGCTGATCGAGATCAACATAGCCTGCGGCCACGCGTACGGCGACATGGCGGTCAAGGACACCGCGGATGTGCTCAGCTCCGTTTTCGGCAGGGACCGTGTCTTCCGCATCGGCGGAGGCGAGTTCATCGTGATTGCGGAAACCACATCAAAGAGCGACATGCAAAGCGCCCTGTCAAGTGTTGAGCTTCGTGTGGCAAAGGAAAACGTCAAAGAGAAGCCCTACAAGCTGCACCTGAGCCTGTCGATGGGCTACGCTGTTCTTGACCCCGAGACAGATCACGAATACATGGACGTGTTTCGCCGCGCCGAAAGCATGAGAAACGAGGACGTGGCGGCCTACGCCGCGAAGCACGACGGGGAATCGGCGCGAAAGGACGGGAACGATGAATAGCAAAACGGCGGCGGGAAAGCCCGCGCTTTATAAAAACGTTCTGATTTCGATCCTCGTCATCGCGTTTTTTGTCGCGATCATACTGGTGTATTACAATACGCAGGTCGCCGAAAGGCGAAGCGGCATCATCAAGGACGGAAAGATTGCGGCGCGGCAGGCGGAAACGCAGCTCAACGATTATCTTTCCACCAGCATCGACACCGTCAAGCTGGCAGCCTATACGCTTGACAATATGCTGACGGAGGGCGCGACACACGAAGAAATACAGGCGTTTATGGTCGCGCAGTCCGTTGCCGTCAAGGCCGCGATCCTGGAAAACTCCACGGGACTGTATGGATGGATCGACGGACGGTTTGTCAGCGGTACAAATTGGACGCCCCCGGCCGATTACGTTGCCGTTGAGCGTCCGTGGTACACGAAGACGATTGCGAGCAATGAGGATATCACGGTAATCGACCCTTACCTCGACGTTCAGGGCGGCGATATCATGCTGGCGCTTACCAAAAAGCTCTGCGACGGCGAGAGCGTCATAGGTCTGGACGTTTCGCTCTCGCGCGTGCAGGAGATCGTTCGCAACGCCGTGGGAGAAAACTCCATCGACATGGAGCTGATCCTTGACAATCGCGGCGCTGTCATTGCGCATTCGGACGAGGGCGAGATCGGGAAGAATTACAGCGAAGAACAGGGAACGCTGGGCGCGGCGCTTCTGGAGCATCTGTACAAATCCGACGGGGATTATTTTGAGTTTGACTTTGGCGGAACCCGGTACATCGCCTATCAGGCGCGGATGCAGAACGACTGGCAATGCCTTTCTGTTATGGACGCGACAAGCGCGTTCGGCCCCTTGAAGCTGCTGCTTGCCGGAACCATTGCCGTCGTCGCGCTGATTGTCGTTGTGCTTTCACAGATCCTGCACAACTCCAGCAAAAATACCATGGTCGCGGAAAAGCTGAACGCACAGCTTTCCTCGACCGCCGAGATCTACCGCTCCGTTCACGATCTGGATCTTCTTCACAACACGTTCAGCGAAATACAGACCAATGAGAGCAGAATTACCAATGCGATCGGAGCGAGCCGAACGAGCCATGAGAACATCCAGCAGACCTTTAACATGGTCATGGATAAGCTCACCGATCCCTCCTCCAAAGATGAGATCCTCCGTTTTATTGACTTTTCGACGCTGAACGAGCGCATGAGAGATCAGAAAACGATCACAGTGGAGTTTCTGAACACGCAAAACCTCTGGCTGCGCGGAAGATTCATCGCGTCGGAGCGCACGGCGGACGGGCGCCTTTCCCATGTCCTCTGGATGGTCGAGGACATTGACGCGGAGAAGCGCCGCCGCGACCGGATGTTCGAGACCATCACGAAGATGAACGAGCAGATCTCGTCTGTCGCAAATATTTATTTCTCCATGTACGACGTGGATCTGGCCAACGACGGCTTTTGCGAGCTGCGAACGGATACGCAGCAATCATCCGGCATGGCTGAGGATACGATGGAGCACGCGCAGGCGTCGATCTACGCGATGATGGATCAAACAACGAATGAGCAATCGCGGGATGCGATCCACGCCTTCGTCGACCTCTCCACGCTGGCAGAGCGCATGAAGAACACCAATACCGTCACGGAGGAGTTCCTCAACTCTAAGGACATCTGGTGCCGGACGAGATTTGTGGTATCCAAGCGCGACCCGGACGGCACGATCACACATGTCCTCTGGCTGGTTGAGAGCATCGACGAGGAAAAACGGCGCAGGGATGCGCTTGTCGAGGAGTCCCAGCGCGCGATCGCGGCAAGCGAGGCGAAATCCTCGTTCCTCTCAAATATGTCACACGAGATCCGCACGCCCATCAACGCCGTGCTCGGCATGAACGAGATGATCTTGCGCGAGAGCGAGGATCAAAACGTCCTCGCCTATTCCGAGAGCATCAAAACTGCCGGAAACACGCTGCTCGGCATCGTCAACGATATCCTTGACTTCTCGAAGATCGAAGCGGGCAAGATGGAGATCCTTCCCGTCGATTATGACCTCTCCTCGGTCATCAACGACCTGGTGAACATGGTGCAGACCCGCGCGGACGACAAGGGACTGCTGCTCAAGCTCGACTTTGACCGCAATATACCCAAGCTGCTCCACGGCGACGAGGTGCGCATCAAGCAGGTCGTCACGAATATTCTGACCAACGCCGTCAAGTACACGGAAAAAGGCAGCGTGACCTTTGCCATGGGCTTTGAGCGGATACCGGGCGACGATGACGGCATCTTTTTGAAGGTGTCCGTCCGGGATACCGGCATCGGCATCAAGCCGGAGGACATGAAAAAGCTCTTCTCGGAGTTCGAGCGCATTGAAGAAAAGCGCAACCGCAACATCGAGGGAACGGGCCTCGGCATGAACATCACAAAGCGCCTGATGGAGATGATGGGTTCTTCGCTCAAGGTGGAAAGCGTTTACGGCGAGGGCTCGACCTTCTCGTTCCGCCTTGAGCAGCGCGTTGTGAAGTGGGAAGAGCTGGGCGATTATGAGGAGTCCTACCGCGCTTCGCTCTCGCAGCGCAAAAAGTCGTCTGCGAAGTTCTCTGCACCAAGCGCGGTGGTGCTGGTGGTCGACGATACGCCGATGAACCTAATGGTCTTCAAGAGCCTTTTAAAGCGGACGGGCGTGCAGATCGACACGGCGGCGAGCGGCGACGAAGGACTTGCACTTGCATATGACAGAAAATATGATATGATTTTCCTGGACCACATGATGCCGGAGAAGGACGGCATCGAGACGCTGCACGAGCTGCGTGCGCGGGAAAAGGACCCGAACCGGGAGACCCCAACAGTCTGCCTGACCGCGAACGCGATCTCCGGCGCGCGGGAGAAGTACCTTGCCGAGGGCTTCGACGACTATCTGACCAAGCCCATTGACTCAGCCAAGCTCGAAGAAATGCTGATACAGTACCTTCCGAAAGAAAAGCTGTGCGAGGCGCAAGAGGAAGCCACAGCGGAGAGAGTGCCCGAAACGCCCTCATTCGCACAGGGAATCGACGGGCTGGACGCCGCGGCGGGGATGGCGAACTGCGGCAGCGAGGACGCTTTCCGCGGCGCGATGGAGCTGTTCTACCGCTCCGCCGTTTCGGACGCAGATGTGATCGAGGGCTTCTGGCACGGCGGCGACCTGAAAAACTACACCGTCAAGGTACACGCGCTCAAAAGCGCCGCGCGGACGATCGGCGCATCCGAGCTCTCCGAAAAGGCGAAGGCGATGGAGGCGGCGGGCAACGCGGAGGACACCGCGCTGATCGACGAAAAGACGCCGGAGCTTCTGGAGCTGTACCGCGCCTTTGCGGAAAGGCTGCAAGCAATCTTTGAAACCGGCGAGGACGAGAACCTGCCGCCCGCCGACGAGGGCACACTTCGGGAGGCATATGCCGCAATTACCGAATGCGCCGCCATGATGGACTACGACATGACGGAGTCGGTGCTCGACTCGCTCAAGGGCTATCGCCTGCCCCCGGAGGACGCGAAGCGTGTCGAGAATATCCGCGACGCCATGATGGAGCTGGATTGGGAGCGCGTCGCAGCACTGGCAGGAGAGTAAAGCCGCAGGAAAGGAGAGCCGCATGAAAAACGACTGGATCGTGGTGGTGGATGACGACGCGGTCAGCCTGCAAAACGCGCGGAACCTGCTGCAAGAGAATCAGATGCGGGTCAGTACGGCGCGCTCCGGCATCGAGCTGCTTACCTTCATGGAGAAAAGCGATCCGGACCTGATCCTGCTGGATATCCTGATGCCGGAGATGGACGGATTTGAGACCTATCAGCTGCTGCGGGAGTACGAGTCGCATACCGGCCGCAGGGAGACGCCGGTGATTTTCCTGTCCGGCGAAAACGATGCTGCGGCGGAGCGGCGCGGGCTGACGATGGGCGCGTCCGATTTCATCAGAAAGCCCTTTAACCGGGACATTTTGCTGCGGCGCATCCACAATACCATTCAAAACAGCAGAATCATTGAAACCCTGACGGAGGAAGCGACGCGCGACAAGCTGACGGGCTTTCTGAACAAAGCGGGCACGACGGCAAGAATGACAAAGCTTTGCCGAAACGGCTCCGGAATGCTGACGATCCTTGATCTCGACAACTTTAAGCTGGTCAACGACATCTATGGGCACGACATGGGCGACCGTGTGCTCAAGGCCTTTTCGGACGTCATACGGCGGAATACCCGCGCTGACGACGTGCGCTGCCGGATCGGCGGAGACGAATTTCTGGTCTATTTCCAAAACGCGGCGAAGGAAAGCACCGTGGCTGCGCTGGCAAAAAGACTGAACGAGCAGCTTTTGTCAGAGTGTAAGTTCCTGATGGGAAAGGACTTCTGCATTCCCATCGGCGTTTCGGTGGGCGCGGTGGCGGTGCCGGAGCAGGACGGGGATTACGAGCTGCTGTTCCCGCTCGCGGACAAAGCGCTCTATCAGGTCAAGCAGAATGGGAAGCACGGCTATGCGCTCTATGACGCAAGCCTCTTCGCGGAAAGCCAGACAACGGGAGCCGGTTCGCTCGATCAGGAATTTGCCCGCATCACACAGGTCGTGGAGGAGCGCGGCGGCGGGACCGACACGGCAATGTGGCTTGGACAGGATGCGTTTGCGCCGGTTTACCGCTTTGTGATCCGCTCGCTGAAGCAGTCTGGGGAAGCTGCCGTGAAGCTGCTGTTTCAGCTGTCTTCAAATGGCATTGACAACGGATTGACGGAAGCTTCCGACGAGTTCAGAGCTGTGCTGAGCAAGACGCTTCGCGCGCAGGACGCCGTTTGGCAGAGCCGACCGACACAGTTTTTCGTGCTGCTTCCGGGTCAACCCTTGCAGCGCGGCAGGGAGACCGTTGAGCGCGTTCTGGAACAGTGGCGGAAGACGGCGCGTCATGACCGCTTTGCCGTCGAGTACAGGATAGAGGAGCTGCGCTTTGACGGGGCGGACAAGGCGGCCGGTGATGACTGGCTCAGGAGCATTCCGGGTCTGTCCTATGACGAAGGGCTTGCCTACTGCGGCTCCCGGAAATCGTATCACCAGCTGCTGGATGTGTTTCGGCAATCCATCGCGCGTGACGCCGACGCGATTGAGAGAAGCCGGCGCAGCGGCGACCTCAAAAACTATACGATCAAGGTCCACGCGCTGAAAAGCGCCGCGCGGACGATTGGCGCGCGGGAGCTCTCCGAACTGGCAAAAGCAATGGAGGAAGCGGGCGGCGCCGGTGATACGGCACGGATCGACGCGGAGACGCCGAAGCTGCTGGAGCTGTACCACGCTTTTGAAGAAAAGCTGCGGCCGATCTTCGAAAACGGCGGGGAGGACGGACGCCCGATGATCGACGAACGCGCACTCTCCGACGCCTATGACGCGATTGCCGAGTGTGCCGCCATGATGGATTATGATATGACGGAGTCGGCGATCGATTCCCTGAATGAATACCGCCTGCCCGCAGAGGATGCAAAACGTATCGGAAATATCCGCAACGCCATGATCGAATTGGATTGGAAGCGCGTCACCGCGCTTTGTAAAAGATGAAGGAGGAGCGCAGCATGGAAACCACAAAAAAAGTCATGTTCATCAGCACAAAGGAGACGCTGATTACGAACGGCTTAATCAACAAGCTCAAGGGCGCGGGGCTGGAACCCTACTATGTGTACAATTCGGAGCAGCTCGTTGCGCATTCGGAGGAAAATCACTGCGCCATCATATATTATATGGACGACGACGTGACCGGCCTCGGGGAGCTGCACGCCACATTGGACGCGTTGTGCGCGGAATACGGCAAAAAAGTCATCTGCGTCGGTTCGCAGAAGCAGTATGACGTCTTTCTGGGGGACTTCACGCCCACACGCGTGGCCGGCTTTTTTGAGCGCCCGCTGAATATGGAGCTCTTCCTGAAGTGCGTGGTCGAAGGGCCGGGAAATCCCAATCGCAAGAAGCGCATTCTGGTCGTGGACGACGATGTGCGCCAGCGCCAGCTCGTCCGCGGCTGGTTGAAGGAAAAATACGACGTTTCCATGGCAAACGGCGGGCCGCAGGCAATCGCGCTGCTCACGGCGCAGGAATGCGACCTGGTGCTGCTGGACTATGAAATGCCCATCGTGTCCGGACCGCAGGTGATGGAGATGATCCAGTCCCTGCCACAGGGCAAGGATCTGCCCATCGTGTTCCTGACAGGTAAAAATGACGAGGCGAGCATCCGCCGCGTGTTGGAGCTGCACCCTGCTGGGTATCTGCTCAAGTCCGTGAGCGATGCAGAACTGCTCAAAAAAGTGGAGGACGTACTCGCAAAAGCCTAAAGCATTGGTTATTATGCGTATTTCCTGAACAGCGGCGAGACACAATAAACGGGCGGCGGCATTCCGGAAAACGGAATGCCGCCGCCTGTTTGATTCTACTGATGGTAAGCGGGGAAGGGAAGCCGGATCACTCGCACCAGATGTACAGCGCCTCGCCGTTGTTCCAGAGGATCTCGGGGGAGCCAGAGCTGCTCTGGGACGCGGGGGTGAACTGGAAGTAGAACGCGCTCTGCCCACCGGCGCTCTCGGCGTAGTAGGCGTGGTATTCGCCCTGTGCGGAAACGATGGTGCCGGAGTCCTCCATCCACGGCTCCTTTCCGGGCGCGCGGCGATACATGGACCAGCTGCCGTCCTCCTCGATGTAGAGGTAGCTCTCGGCGTCCAGCTTGCCGTCGGGATACCAGAAGCCCACCATTGCGGGCAGATCCTCGTCATAGGTCGGGGCGTCCGCGGCGGACGGGAAGAAGGTCAGCTCCTGCACCGAGAGGAGCGTGTTGTCAAAGCCGTCCGAGAGCATGCCGTCCCCGGCGATTTCCAGCGTCACGTAATAGTTGCCGCCCTCGTTGTAGAGGTTTGCGGCGCCGCTGTCCATCATCCACGTGCCCTCAGAGACCGCGCCGCCCAGCTCGTTGTAGAGCGCCCAGGTGCCGTCCTCGCGCAGCTCCATGCAGAGGCTCTCGCCGTCATATGCCCAGAGGCCGACAAAGTCCTGAACGTCGGCGGCGCTGGCCGCGGGCGCCGTCGGCTGCGTCTCGGCGGGATTGGACGCTGCTGCTGCCGTTGACGTATCGGCGGGCGTGGAGGTGGTTGAGCCGCCTGGCGACGCCATCGCCAGGGAGGAATCGTCGGACGGCGCCTGCACCGCGGGCTCGGTTTTGTTGCCCGATCCGCCGCAGGCGGAAAGCAGAAGGACGCAGGCCGCGAACAGGGAAACGATAGCTTTCTTCTTCATATTTCTTCTCTCCTTTCAGTAGGCGACGCCCCAATAGATGTCGGTCGTGCACTCCTTGCCGCAGACGGGGCACCTGCCGGTGGTCCCGCTCTGCGCAAGCGGCATGCAACGGGAGGAGACGCCCGCCTTTTCCTTCATCGCAAGCTCGCATTCGAGGCTGCCGCACCACTTGGTGTGGGCGAAGCCGCCCTTGCCCTGCGCCATGTCGCGCACCTCTTCCCAGCTGGTGAAGTCGAAGGTGTTGTCCTCAAGGTTCTTCTTCGCCATGGCGTACAGGTTGTCGTGGATGGCGTCGAGCAGCGCCTTGACCGTGTCGGCAATGCCGTCGATGGGTACGGAGACCTTCTCGCCGTTGTCGCGGCGGACGAGGCAGCACTGACCGTTTTCGAGGTCGCGGGGGCCGAGCTCAAGGCGGATGGGCACGCCGCGCATCTCATACTCGGCGCACTTCCAGCCCATGGACTGATCGGAATCGTCGAGCTTCGTGCGCACACCGGCGGCGTTGAGAGTTTCCAGAATGCTCTTTACCGTGTCGAGCACCTCGGGCTTCTTGTGCGCGGCAATGGGGATGGCGACGAGCTGCACGGGCGCGATGCGCGGGGGCAGGACGAGGCCGTTGTCGTCGCTGTGGGTCATGATAATGCCGCCGATAAGCCGGGTCGACGCGCCCCAGGAGGTCTGGAACGGATATTGCAGCGTGTTGTCGCGCCCGGTGAAGGTCACGTCGTAGGCGCGGGAGAACTTGTCGCCAAAATAATGGCTGGTCCCGGATTGCAGCGCCTTGCGGTCCTTCATCATGCACTCTACGGTGTAGGTCGCCTCCGCGCCGGCGAACTTCTCCTTGTCGGTCTTGCGGCCCCTGACGACGGGCATGGCAAGCACGTTCTCGCAGAAGTCGGCGTAGCAGTTGAGCTGCTGCTCAGTCTCCGCCTGCGCCTCCTCGGCGGTTTCGTGGATGGTGTGGCCCTCCTGCCACCAGAACTCGCGCGAGCGCAGGAACGGGCGGGTGGACTTTTCCCAGCGGATGACGGAGCACCACTGGTTGTAGAGCATGGGGAGCTGGCGATAGCTCTGCAAAACGCTGTGCCAATGGTCGCAGAACATCGTCTCGGAGGTGGGACGGAAGGC
>SVKP01000039.1 GCA_015068395.1 Oscillospiraceae bacterium | reverse complement strand
TTCTGGCGCCAGAGGTGATACTCCTCCGCGCGCTTGAGGAGCTCCAGCGCCTTGACCGGACGTTCCGCGGCGTTCTCGGCGCGCTTGCTCAGCTCGAAGCCATAGACGATCGGGCGGGCGTACGGCGGCGCCATGTTGTCGAGGTGCTTTTCGGGGATGACCGCCTTGAGGCGCTTGCCGCGGACGTCGACCTCGACGACGTCGTCCTCAAGCACGTCGCTCGCGATGTAGCAGGTGCCAATGGCACGCTTGACGACCTCGTCGGTGATGACGGTCTCAAGACCCTCTCCCTCCGCCTTGTAGTAGGGCACCATCGTGCCGCTCGTGACCCAGCCGATCTTCTCGCCGTTGCGATAGACCTCCATGCCCGCGCGCATGACGCCGCGGTCAAGCAGCGTGATGGGGCGGATGCTCTTCGGCAGCGCCTTCATATCGGAGAAGTCGCGGTTCTGGATGCGCTTGAACGCCTCGCTCTGCGCCTCGAGCGCCTTGCGGCCGATGTAGTCACCCTTGCGGTCGGAGAAGCTGACGGCGAACTTGGCGAGCGAAACGGCAAAGATCGGCATCGGCACGCCGTCGGGGTCGACGCCCATCTCGTGCCCGTACAGCGGCATGCCCGCCTCGAGGCGCAGCGTGTCGCGCGCGCCGAGACCGGCGGGGCGCGCGCCCAGCTCGATCAGGCGGTCCCACAGCCACTTGGCGTCCTCGGACTTGACGTACACCTCATAGCCCAGAGGCTCGCCGGTGTAACCGGTCTTGGCGACGCGGGCGAGGTGGCCCTCCAGCTCCAGCGTGTTGAGCGCGTTCTTCATCGGCTCGATGACGGCCTCGCCGCCGGAGAGGATCGTCATCAGTTCCTTGCTCTTGGGGCCCTGCACGGCGATCGCCGCCCAGTCGGCGGTGATGTTCGTGAGCGTGCACTTGTAGTTCTTGACAATGGGCATGAGGTGCGCGAGGTCCTTGTCCGTGTTCGCCGCGTTGACGACCAGCAGGAAACGGTCCTCCTCGAAACGGTAGAGATACGCATCGTCGATCGCGCAGCCGTTCTCGTCGGGGATGATGCTGTACTGCGCCTTGTAGAGGTCAAGGCCGCCGGCGTTGCTGGTGAGGACGTGCTGCAGGAATTCGACGCGCTCGGGGCCCTCGACCAGGATGCGTCCCATGTGCGAAACGTCAAACAGGGAGCAGAAGTGTCTGGTGTAGAGGTGCTCCGCCACGATCTCGCTCGGGTACTTGATGGGCATTTCCCATCCGCCGAAGTCCACCATGGTTGCGCCCGCGGCAACGTGCGTGTCGTAGAGTTGGGTCCGTTTCAGTTCGCTCATAATTTTTGTTCCTTTCCTGTATTGTTAAAATTGTACCGAAAATCCGCTTATTCACATAAAAAGGGCAGAAAGACCCTTAATTATGTCTTTCCGCCTCCGTCTTTCCCCGAGAGATTCCCTTTCGCCGCGTCGCGGCGTTCGGTTGCCCCTTTGGCGCACCGCTTTGCATGGCGCGGCGCCCTTTCCGAAGTGTCGTCCCGCTCCGATCCTTTTGCCTGAGAGTTTTTGCCTTCCCCTTCGGCTCTGTGCCGTGCACAGCCTCTCTCGGAGCCATCATCCGACTATAAAATTGACCCTCCCGGAGCGTTTTTGAAGTGCAGGGGCGCATGCGTTTTATACAACCGCCCGGCAAAAGCCCGGTTTCTTTTTGTGTATTTAGTCTATCGTTTTGCCCCCTCCCTGTCAAGTATTTTTTGTGCCCGGCGCAAGTTTTCTTTCGCCGTCCTAAGCCCTTTTCACACGCGTTCCGAAATACGTGGGAAATACACTTGAAATTCTGCGGGATTTCGCATAAAATGACAAAAGAGTTTTGGCGAAAGCCCGTTTGTCACGGAGGTAGTGCAATGGCTAATCAAACGCAGCAGCCCGACGTTGAAAGCGTCGAGCGCTTCCGGGAGACCTCCCGGACCCTGACGGCCTCAATGCTGGCCCTTGTCGTCATGATCGCCGCGCTCGCGGTCTCCGAGCTTTTGGCGGAGGGCTTCGGCGCACGGGTGCTGACCGTGCTTTCCCTGCTGACCAGCATCCTGCTCGGCTACATCATCCTGTTCCAGCAGCGCAGGAACGACCAGTTCCACGACACATATTCCTCCTTCTATAAAAGCGAGCTGTCGCGGCGCAGCGGCATCGCCATCCGGCGGATCAACTCGTCCGACGAGCTGACCTCGCAGGTCATCGAGACGCTTGCGGACGCCATCGACGCGAAGGATGAGTATACGACCGGGCACTCCTACCGCGTTTCGGAGTACGCCAGGCTCATGGGCGAAGCGCTGGGCTTCAGCTCCGCGGAGGTTGAGGCGCTGCGCCGCGAGGCGTTGCTGCACGACGTCGGCAAGATTGGCATCCCGGACTCGGTCATCAATAAGGTCGGTCGCCTGACCGAGCAGGAGGCAAAGGCGGTCCAGTCCCACACCACGCTCGGCGGCGACATCCTCAGCAAGCTCGTCAGCCTTCCGGGCGCGTCCGCCGTGGCGCGCTATCACCACGAGCGGTTCGACGGCGGCGGCTACCCCTCCGGCGTCAAGGGCAGCGCCATCCCCGCCCACGCGCGGATCGTCGCGGTCGCCGACTCCTTCGACGCCATGTATTCGGACCGCACCTTCCGCAAGGGGCTTCCGCCGGACGTCATCCGCGGCGAGCTGGAAAAGGGCCGCGGAACGCAGTTTGACCCGATGTATCTCGACGTCTTTCTCGATCTGCTGGCGAAAGGAAAGCTCGATCCCGTGTTCAGCCTGTCCTCCCGCATGCGCATCGAGGGGACGCAGGCGGAGTTCCGCGTCAAGCTGCAAGAGCAGCTGGAAGAGGAGGCAAGGGAGATTATCAACGCGAAAATGCCGCTGACCTCCGCAAGCTGTGACGCGGCGACGCGGCTCAAAAGCGCCAAATCCGCGCTGGCGCTCAAATATTCGCAGCGCTTCGGGCTCGTCGTCATCACGCTGGTCCCCAAGGAGGGCGTCACCATCTCCAAGACGGAGCAGCAGCAGGCGCTTGCCGCCACCGGCTTCGCCGCGAAGAACGCGCTTGAGGGCGTCGGCGTGTGCAGCTATTGCAGCGGGAACCAACTGCTCGCCCTGCTCTACGACACCTCGGACAGCAGCGTCGACATGCTGCTCCAGCGCGTCTATCTGGACTTCTTCCGTCTGGTCGACAACCGCCGCTTTGACCTGACGCACTTTGAAATCTGATACCTTCATAAAAACTCCGGCGCTCCATTACGGAAGCGCCGGAGCTTTTATAATCAGGTCACGGGAAGCGCGCGGCCGGAGGTTTTGAGCGCCTCCTTGTCCAGCGTATCGCCGTCAAGCACCTCGCGCCCGTTGATGAACACGCGCTCCACGCCGAACGCACGGGTCTGGTCCGGCGTCGCGTTCTTCACGGCGTCCTCGTCGAACACGGTCAGGTCGGCGTAGTATCCCTCGCGCAGGTAGCCGCGCTCCGGGAGGCGGAATCGGTCGGCGATCGCGCCGGTCATCTTCCGCACGGTACGCGGCAGCGTGTCGCCCGTGCCGCGCAGCGCGTCGCGCAGGAACTTGGGATAGCAGTCGTAGATAGCGGGGTTCTGGACGCCGTGCTCCTCCACCCACGCGTCGGTCATGCACAGGCAGTGCTCCTCGCGCTCGAACGCCGAGATGATCTCCGGCGTGGAGTACGGCCCCATGTTCACGCGGCCCTGGAAATTGCTCTTCTCGCAGAGCATCAGATAGGCGTTCAGATCGCTCATGCCCTTCTCCTGCGCGATCTGGTGCACGGTCCTGCCCTCATATTCCTCATAGCCCGGCCCGATGTAAGCGATCTGGATGTCCTTGAAGCCGAAGCCCAGCAGCGCGCTCGTCGCCTGGATCTGCGCCGACAGTCTGAGGCGGTTGAGCGGCTTGGCGCGCTCCTGCGGGCTCATGCCCTGATACCATGTCGGCAGGATGACCGTGATGACGGAGACGCCCAGGCACTCGTCGTAGATGTCGAACATCGCGTCCACGCCCTCGTTGCGGAGCTTGTGCATGATGCGCAAAAACTCGTCCTTGTCCCCGAAGGAGCTGCGTCCGACGAAGATCGCGTGGGAGTAGTGCAGCTTGAGCGGCGTGCCCTTCGCGATCTCCACCAGCTCGTCCAGCGCGCGCAGCAGGTGCGAGCGGCCGAGCAGCTGCGGATAGGACATAGACACCTTGGACTCCGCGCGCGGGTGAACGGTCAGCGGGCGGTCATACTTGACGCACAGCGCCGCGACTTTTTTCAACTCCTCCGTGTTCGCGTACAGTCCCGGCTCGTACATCAGGCCGAGCGAAAGCCCCGCCGCGCCCTGTTGCAGCGCCTTTTCGAGGATGGCGAGCATCTGCTTTTCCTCCGCGTCCGTCAGCGGGCGGTTCTCATAGCCCGCGACGGCGGCGCGCGCCGAGCAGTGCCCCGCCAGCAGCGCCATGTTGCAGGGCATGTTCCGATCGACCGCGGCGAAGTATTCCTCCGCCGTGCCGTACTCCCCGACGGTGTTTCGGAAGCCGAACAGCCCGCCGCCGATCTTGTCGATGTATGGGCACCCCGGCTCGAAGCCGATTGTCGAAAGCCCGCAGTTGCCGGTGACGAAGGTCGTGATGCCCTGCCGGATGAACGACTCGAAGTACGGCAGCGGGTCCTTCTTGATGGCAAACCAGTCGTTGTGGGAATGCCCGTCGATAAAGCCCGGCGCGACGGACTTGCCCACAAGGTCGACCACGCGGTCCGCCGCCTCGTCGATCGTCCCGCCGACGCGCGCGAGGCGCTCGTCCTCGATGAGAATATCCCCGGTCATGGGCGCCGCGCCCGTGCCGTCATAGAGCTTTGCGTTTTTCAAAAGCTGCTTCAATTGTCTTTCCTCCTTTTCGGTCCTCTTGATTTTCACAGGCATCAGCATAACCCGATAAAGCGGAAAAAGCAAGAGCGAATGCCGCGGCGCGTCGGCGCGCAGGCCGCAATCAACCGCCGCGCCGCCGGGTTTGCAAAAAAACATCCGTCCGAAAGCGATTTTATACTTGACAAGCATGCACTTTATATGGTAGCATAGCAAATGCGTTTGGGGAAGCGCGGGACAAGACACGGAGAGATGGCCGAGCGGTTGAAGGCACCGGTCTTGAAAACCGGCGACGTGCGAGCGTCCGTGGGTTCGAATCCCACTCTCTCCGCCAATCACATTATTTAATCTTTTTCGGCTTGCGGAAGTACCCAAGAGGCCGAAGGGGCTCCCCTGCTAAGGGAGTAGGGCGTGTAAAAAGCGCCGCGGAGGTTCAAATCCTCTCTTCCGCGCCAGAAAACCAGCCAGAAACGGCTGGTTTTCTTTTACTCCGTCAAAAACGCAGTTGACAAAGCCACCCTCCGGGCGTATCATGGATATAGGCAGTCAGGGCTATCAGATTGCTCACACAGCAAACAATGACCCCCCGGAAGAGCGGCGACTCTTCCGGGGGGTCGTCATTAGTAACGGCTGACAAAACTTTTCCGAACGGTTCTTGTTGCCCGTTTTGCGCACCTGTAATATAATCATCCTGACAATTTCGGGCAAAAAATATGAAGGTGGCGGAAATGAAGCAGCATTTTATGGTAAGCCTCTGCCGCGAGGGAGTTCTCGGCGGCGGTATCGTCGCTGATGACGAAGGGCTTGTTTACCAAACGGGAAAAACCACCGTTTCCCCTCGTCTCAAAAGAATCGAAATGAAGTATGATAACATCCAAAGCTATTCCAGAAGCAGGGTGTTCTGCTTTCCGCTTGTTTCGATCACAATGAAGGACGGAGAATGCTACAAGTTCATTGTTTTCAGTCCAAGTGCGTTCTGTTCCCTGCTGGACAGCCGGGTGAAAGCATAAGAATTCTGTATTTAGATATTGCTTTTTCCATCGGAATCGGGTACACTTTTCTTGATTAAGGTTTTCTTTTACGTGCCGCTTCCATGCGGCGGGAGGCTGCTGCTTTATGGCGAAGAAGGAAAAAAAGAACAAGGACGAAAAGAAGCAGAAGGGCAAAAAGGGCAAGGAGAAAAAGGTCAAGAAGCGCAGGAGAGGCAAAAAAGGCGCTGAAGACGCCGAAGTAGCCGAAGCGGCGGAGAAGGACAACTGGCTCTATTATTCCGAAGGCCCCGTGGCGTTTATGATCGCCGTTCTGCTGGTCCTCTGCGTGCTGGACATGATGCTCGCCATCTACGCGATCCTCTACACCAAGCGCGTCGAGCGCGACAACATCGCGATGCAGAACGTCCCTGTCATTGAGGAGACGATCAACGGCACGACCTGGTTCCAGACCCCGGACGGCACCTATGTCCACGCCGACGGCACCACCGGCTCCGCCTCCTCCGCACCCGAGCTGCCGCAGAGCGCCGGGAGCGATACAGCCGCCGAGGGCGAGTCCGGCGAAGGCGAATCCAGCGAGGGCGGAGAGGCCGAAGCGGAGGGCGAGCAGGAGCCCGCGCAGAATCCGTAACCCGCAAATCACGAAAAATCCGGAGAATCCGCTCAAACAGGGCGATTTCTCCGGATATTCTTTTATTTCTCGTTTGTCATGCCCTTGAGCCGCAGCATCTCCGCCAGCAGGTCGACCGTCCCCTCGATGCCGAGCAGCATGCTGTCGATGCACATGTCGTAGCTCTTCGCGTCGCCCCACTCCTTCGCGGAGTAGAAGTTATAGTACGCGGCGCGGTCCTTGTCGCGGCGGCGGATACGCTCCTTCGCCTCGTCCTCGGAGATGCCGTTGCGCCGCGCGACGCGCTTGATGCGGTTTTCCAGCGGCGCGGTGATGAACAGGTTGATAACGTCCGTCCTGTCCTTGAGCGCATAGTCCGCGCAGCGCCCGATGAGCACGCAGGGCCCCTCGTCGGCGATCTTCTTGATGGTGTCATAGGTCGCCAGATAGACCTGCTGCTCGATGGAGCCCTTTGAGGTGATATGGCTCATGGAGAATGAATACGGGTCCAGCGCGATGGAGTAGAGGAAGCTCTTAGGCCGCTCGTCAAACGAATGGAACAGCTCCTCGCAAAGCCCGCTCTCCTCCGCTGCCTTTTTCAGCAAAAGATCGTCGTAATAGGTGATGCCAAGACGCTCGGCAAGCTTGGTGCCGATCTCGCGCCCGCCGCTTCCGTACTGTCTTCCGACTGTGATGACCATGTGATCCCCTCCTCTTCGCGATTATACCACGTTTTTTCCCGCTCGGTCAAGAATCAGAATGCTTTTTCCCGCGCAAGCGCCTGATACGCGCCGCGGACCGCGCCGACAAGGTACAGCGAGCCGAAGGCGACCACCGCGCCGTCCGCGCCCGCCGCGTCGAAGGCGGCGCGCAGCGCCTCCGGGATCGCGTCAAACGCCCTTGCGCGCGCGCCGTGTCCGCTGAGATACGCGGCAAGCTCGCCCGCCGGAAGCGCGCGGGCGCTGAGCGGCGTGAGGCAGACAAACTCCTGCGCGAGCGGCAGAAGCAGCTCCATCATCGCGGCGTAGTCCTTGTCCGCGAGCACGCCGAGCAGGAAGACCGCCTTCCGCCCCGGCAGCAGACCGCGCAGGCTCTTTGTAAGCGCCTCGGCGCACTGGGGATTGTGCCCGCCGTCAATCAGAAACAACGGCGAGCGCTGCATGACCTCCATGCGCGCGGGCCACCTGACCTCCGCAAGCCCCGTCCGAACAGCCTTCTCCGGGATCGCCCAGCCGCCCTCGCGCAGCGCCGCCACGGTCTCCAGCACCGTCGCGGCGTTGTGAAGCTGGTGCTCGCCCAGCAGCGCGAGGCGGTACTCCGTCCCGTTCCACAAAAAGCGCTGCCCGTCCAGCGTCTCGCCGAGCGGCGTGACCTTCCCGAAGTCCGCGAAGCGCAGCGGCACATTTTTCTCCGCGCAGACGCCGCGGACCACCGCCGTGACCTCCGGCGCCCCGTCGTAGCAGACGGCGCGGCAGCCGGGCTTGATGATGCCGGACTTGGTGGCGGCGATCGCCTCCAGCGTACTGCCCAGATACTCCGTGTGCTCCAGCCCGATGTTCGTGATGACGGCGGCCTCCGGGCAATCGATGACGTTGGTCGAGTCCAGCGCGCCGCCCATGCCGACCTCCAGCACCACGACGTCGCAGGCGCTCTCGGCAAAATAGAGCATCCCGGCGGCAGTGACCAGCTCGAACTGGCTGGGATGATCCTCCATCGCCTCCGCCGCATCGCGCACGCGCCCGGTCACGCCCGCCAGCGCCTCGCCGGGGATGTTTTCGCCATTGATCTGGATGCGTTCGCAGAAGTCCTGAATGTACGGCGAGGTGTACAGACCCGTGCGATATCCCGCCGCGCGCAGGATCGCGTCCAGCATGGCACAGGTCGAGCCCTTGCCGTTGCTGCCCGCGACGTGGACGAATTTCAGCCGCCGCTGGGGGTCTCCCAGCCGATGCAGCAGCTCGCGCGTGCGGTCAAGGCCGAGGCGCGTGGTGCTCCAGCCGTAGTGCTCAATATAGTCGATGGCTTCCTGCGCGGTCATGCCTTACGCCTCCCTCATGCGGACGCTCCGCAGCAGCGGCGGCAGCGCGAAGGAGTAGGCGAGCGCCTTGCCGATGCAGATCGCGAAGCGGATCGCCAGCGAGCCGAAGATGAACGCCGGGGAGTAGTAGCCGTAGATCTTGCTGTCGACATACAGCACGCCCGTGTTGAGCGCGGTAATCAGCAGCTCGTTGGCGACGACGATGAAGATGACCTGCCCCTGCGTCAGCCGGAACTGCCGACGCTGGGCGTAGAGCCCCACCAAAAAGCCGCAGAGCACGTAGGGCGCGATCCACAGCAGCGTCGTCGCGGAGACGCCGTAGCGCAGCAGCTGATAGAGCAGCGTGCCGACAAAGCCGACCGCCGCGCCGTCCACCGGCCCGAAGAGCAGCGCGCCGACGAGGATGGGCACGCTTTCAAAGGTGATCTTGAGATTGCCGAGGTCGATGGCGAGATAGCCGAGCACCGCGCACATCGCGGCGAGCATGGCGTCGACCGCCATCCTTTTCGTTTTCATTTCTCTCATAAAAAACTCCTTTCACAGCAACCGCTGTGAAAGGAGTTTTTTCCCTTTTCGGCAGCGGATGCGGGAACGGCACCGCGGGTTTCGCCCTTCGTCCGCCGGCAACTTCCCATCCGGCGGCACTTGACGCGCCATTCCCTACTCTGACATTTCGTATATTGCCACGTCTGCGGCCTGTTGTCAACAAAATCTTTGGTAGATATCCTCGTAGACCTTTTCGGCGATGGGCCAGTACTTCGCCATTCCCTCGTCGACGTGGGCGTTGATCTTTTCCGCGTACGCGCGGTCCTGCATCAGCTTGGTGTTCACCTTGACGTTGACCGCCGCGCCGTACATGGCGCTCCAGCAGAACACCACGCCGGTCGCCGCGTCGGAGACGACGAGCTTGCTGCCCTTCTCGGCAAACTCCCGCTGCAGCTCGATGCACTCGCAGCACAGGTCGAAGATTTCCAGCGGGACCGCCGCCGCGTCGCGCAGGCACTTTTCCATGACCTCGCCGCGGGTGGGGTCGTCCTTGGGGATGCCGTAGGCGCGGGAGAGCGGTTCAAAGGCTTCCGCGTCCTTCTCCACGCAGCGCAGCAGACGGACGCGCAGCTCCTGCGCCCTTGCCATCAGCGCGCGCAGCTCGTCCTCCACGTCGGCATACTTCTTCTTGCCCACGGTCAGCTCGCCCACCATATCGCCCAGCGCGACGCCGATCGCGCCGACGAGGGCGCTGGCTCCCCCGCCGCCCGGAACGGGCGCGGAAGAGGCAAGCTGCTCGGTAAAGCCGGTGACGGAAGCGTTCAGCAGATCCATGCCGCGCTCCTTTAGAAGAGGCCGGAGATGACGCCGTTTTCGTCGACGTCAATCTTCTCGGCGGCAGGTACCTTCGGGAGTCCGGGCATCGTCATAATGTCGCCGGTGTAGGCCACGATAAATCCCGCGCCCGCGCAGACCTTGACATTGGAGACCTGGACCGTGAAGCCCTGCGGCGCGCCGAGGAGCGTCGGGTCGTCGGAGAAGGAATACTGGGTCTTCGCCACGCAGATAGGCAGATTGCCAAAGCCCAGCTTCTCGATCTCGGCGGCCTTCTTCTTCGCCGCGGGCAGCATCAGCAGATGCTTCGCGTGATAGACGCGCTTGGCAATCGCGCGGATCTTCTCCTCCACCGGCTGGTCAAGGTCATAGGTATAGCTGAAGTGGTTGGGCTGCTCGCACAGGCGCACGACCTCCTCGGCGAGCGCTTTGCCGCCCTCGCCGCCCTTCGCCCAGACCTCGCTGAGCGCGACGTTGACGCCAAGCTCCCGGCACTTCTTCTCCACCAGGTCCAGTTCCGCCTGCGTATCGGTCGGGAACGCGTTGATCGCGACGACGCAGGGCAGGCCGTAGACGTCCTTGACGTTGGAGACGTGCTGCAGCAGGTTCGGCAGGCCCTTTTCCAGCGCCTCGAGGTTCTCGCCGTTCAGCTCCGCCTTCGGCACGCCGCCGTGGTACTTCAGCGCGCGGACCGTGGCGACGATGACGACCGCGGAGGGCTGGATACCCGTCATACGGCACTTGATGTCGATAAACTTCTCCGCGCCGAGGTCGGCGGCGAAGCCTGCCTCGGTCACGGCATAGTCGCCCAGCTTGAGCGCCATACGCGTCGCCATCACGCTGTTGCAGCCGTGGGCGATATTCGCGAACGGGCCGCCGTGGATGAACGCGGGCGTGCCCTCGAGCGTCTGGACCAGATTCGGCTTGATCGCGTCCTTCAAAAGCGCCGCCATCGCGCCCTCCGCCTTGAGGTCGTGGGCGGTGACGGGCTTCCCGTCATAGGTATAGCCGACGATGATGCGGCCGAGGCGCTCCTTGAGATCGGTGATGCTGGAGCTCAGGCACAGCACCGCCATGACCTCGCTCGCCACCGTGATCTCGAAGCCGTCCTCGCGCGGCACGCCCTGCATCCTTCCGCCGAGACCGTCGACGATGTTGCGGAGCTGGCGGTCGTTCATGTCCACCGCGCGCTTCCAGGTGATCTGCTTGACATCGATGCCGAGCTTGTTGCCCTGCTGTACATGGTTGTCCAGCATGGCGGCAAGGAGGTTATTGGCTGCGCCGATGGCATGGAAGTCGCCGGTGAAGTGGAGGTTGATATCCTCCATGGGCACTACCTGTGCCCAGCCGCCGCCGGCAGCGCCGCCCT
>SVKP01000038.1 GCA_015068395.1 Oscillospiraceae bacterium | reverse complement strand
CATACAAGCCTTCCAGTTGATCCACGCGCCCATACAAGCCTTCCAGTTGATCCACGCGCCCATACAAGCCTTCCAGCGTATTGACGCGCTGATGCATATTGGCAAGCCACTTTTCGTTATTCAGACTTCTCTCCGAAACATCAGAAAAGCGGTTTTCCAATCCGCTGATCCGTTCGTCGGCCAGATTATAAGCTGCAAGCGGTTTTTTCTTTTTCGCTCCAATTGCGGTTTTCAGCCATTGACGAGATCTCTCCTTTTCCGTCCGAAGAGTCAAGTCTATGCGATCAAAATCAATGCTTTCTTCAACGATAGTCTTTACTAGCTCCAAATTGTTCAGGCTGTCCACCATCCGGTCTTTCAGTCCAAACGTTTCAGCGAGCGAGGTAAAACGAGAACTCCCGCGGTATTGATTTACAACCGTCAGAAACGGCTTATGAAACAGCAGCGAGAAACATGTTCCGTGAAACGAATCCGTAACAAAAAACTCGCATTCCATGATGAATCGCAACCAATCCTCATTGCTGGCAATAGCCGTAGACGCAGTCTTTCGCTGCTTTACCGCATCGCCAATGAGAATATAGGGAATGCCAAGTATTCCTGAGATTACATCCAGTGCTGTTTTGTTCTCTTCTGTAACTTCAAGCATATATACCGCAATATACGGAGAAGCGCTCGATTGGCTTCCCTTTTCCGCAAGCGGAACATAGTGCTCTCTGTCACACAATAGCACAGGATCCAGCACATATTGTGCCTCCACTCCAAAGTCCTTTGAAAACAGCTCCACAGCATCCTGCTCCCGCACGGACACTGCATCAAAATCCCTCAGAAAAAAAGATATTTCTGCCCGCTGGCGGTCGTTTCCCTCAAATATGGCTCTTCCAACCGACGCAGCATAAGCAACCTTTATGTGGTTAGAGTCGATATAATCCAGAGTAGCAAAGCGTCCCAGTGACTCATATAGGTCATGATAAAAAAGCTGATCAGAGCCAAGTAAAAACTTGTTGCACCTACGATTCAGTGCACGCATTTCATTTCTCGTCGCAAAAATCGGCGAGAGCGCCCATTCCGGGTATGGATTCTCACGAAACCCTGTAGGCTTTTCATTTGGTTTCCACGGCGCATCAGCGGGTCGCTCAATCATCAGAGGTTCCAGCCCCATGTCACTTAGCGTACAATACAGTGCATAGTAAGAAAGGTTTGAGCCATAATTCTCGATACTCCACGGGCCGACAATCCCGATGTCATATTTTTGGAATGCGGCATAGTCCATTGCGCTGTACAGTCCGTGCTTTTCAAGAAGTGCCTCAAATCTCCGCCGAAGCAACGTTTTTTCGACTGGTCTTCCTGTGAGACGTTGTCCTCCTTTTACTGCAACGCTTATCGGAACGTCCTGCAGTAAGTCCAGCTGTGACTCTATTCCGTGTAGTGCTTTTGCTCCCCTTTCCGTGTTAATCAGAATCAGGCTGGTCCCAGTATGATCATTCAGCTCCGGGTGGTACGCTTCAACGCCCCAGAAATCTCCCAGCGTGATATCCCCAGCTCTGTCAGTAGCGGCATAAGGGCAGGTATAGCAACAGTCACGCCATATAATCCCGCCATGAAAACCGGCTTCGTAGGCATTGTTTTCCACCGTAGTTTGATACACGCCGCCGTCATTCGTTAAAGCAGTCAATACATATCCGGTCCAAGAATTCGAAAATTCTTTATCTCTAAATCGAATCTCTCGGACAGATTCTTTCGGATACATTGTTTCGACAGCTTCTTGGAACATAGCTTGAGACGGAATCCCCATGCACAGGAAATCCACAATGATGAGATTGTCATACTCTTTTCCCAGCCAAGATCTTAGAGCTGCTGCCTGGCAGGGTGTTCCGGTAAACAAAACCTCCCGTCCACTATCAAGGCAACGCCTGATTTTCTCATAGCACCCTGTCAAATCGCTCTGCAAATATTTTGAGCCGCGCATTTTCTCCACTTGTTCCCACGTTTCGGCTAAAACATGGTTCACCGATGTGAGTCCATTCCAGACGGCGCCGCAAACCGTGCCCCCTGCATTCAGTGTCTGTCTGGCAAGCAGAGGGAAAATGCCTCCAGACGAGCTTCTTAGCCGCACACAGCGTGTCGCCTGTGCTGCAAGACATCGCTTTGCCTTCCTTCTGACAACAGGATGCAGCTCCGGGCATAAAGCGGCACACACGCCGCAGTCCGTGCACTTTACTTCGTCAATGGTCGGCTTTAAAAAGCCGAGCCTATCTTGTTCCATCGCAACAGCCCCGCGCTCACATGCCGAAGCACATGCCCCGCAACCAGTACACCGGTCCGGTGCAATCAATTCGTGATTCATTTACACTCCCGTTTTTTCTTAATTCCACTGTCTGAATCGAAACAAAAAACGTTTAAGGTATACCCTGCGTCTGCTGCCCCTCGGAAAGAAGAAGTTGCAGATGCTCATCGCGTGACGTTTCAGTCTTTGACGGAAAGATTCAGTGGTCTTCCCTTGACCAATCTCCTGACGCAGTTGGATGCGTATACTCTCCGCAAGTTTCTCAGAGTAATCTACGCTCATTCGGAGTAGCAGTACCTCATAAAAGGGAGTCTGACGTGCATACTTCCAAAAAAACTCATACATATCCTGACGGTACGTCGTCACATAACAGGGCATGGACTTGCCAACATAGTGTACAATATAAGGATTCCGCCTTGCCTCGAAGTACTCATGGCGCAACTGCTCAGGAAGATCGTACTCATCCAGTAGGTCCGGTACATTGCTGACCATGACGTTCCACCGGTTTGGTATTCGTTTGATTTTTCCCTGAAACAGCATATTTAGAAGATCCTGATCCAGCCAGCGCAACTTATGCTTCAAGCCCTGTTTTATTAGATACCCCTCACCGAAGTCCCTGCGTATTTCCATAACGTTGAACAGAGATACGCCAGCCTGATAATACTGTTCAGGATCTTTCAGTCCCAAAGTATCTTTATTATATTGCCGCTGCTCAAGCGGAGGTGTTCTTGTACAGTAAGCTACAACATGGGTATCATAGGCTGCGGCAAGATATGCTCCTCGTATGTCCGTGTGATACAACTCCGCTATATCATGGTTAACCACAATATCTGAATCAAGGTAAATCACCTTTTCGTATGCCGCAAACAGATCTGGAGTCAGAAGCCGGTAATAGGTATAGCTGGTAAAATGAGCCCATGTATAGAAGGAGAAATTCTCTATAATCTTCGAGATGTCTACAACACGGACCGAAACATTATTGTGATCGTCTGCGAGTCTCTCAATCCGCCATCTGTTTTGCATCAGCATATCGTTTGTCATCAAAACGATATCATAATTATTATCAGGCGTTGCATTTATAATAAGAGAAGAAATTACGACCGCTGCAAACGGTGCATACTCATCACTTGAAACAAGGCAGATTGCAACATTGTTCACAGGAAACGCCGGTTTAATCTCTTCCGCCCACTGCTTGCCTCCGGACTCCTCAATGTCAAACTCATCCAGTGTATGTGTCAGCGTCTTGTTCATTTTTCTGTCTCAGCCCTCTTTATCTTTCTATTATTCGGTCTTCGGTACCGAAGCATAAACAGAATAAGCTTAAATGCATCACTCGCATACGAGCCCCTTGGGCAGATTCTGCGTATAGTCTTTTTTATCCATTTAAATGGGTTTTTTTGCTTTATCATCCCCAAGTTGATTGGCAGAGATAATCCCAGTGTTTTGGCATATGAGTGAAAGTAGCCCGCCATATCCGTATTAGGACAATCCCATGGTTTCTCATATCCAGAATAGTGGACGATCCATGGATTGTCTCTTGCGCGCATATACTCCGCCTGCAAATTTGTTGGAGCACGCGATACAATTTCAGATACGCGGAAGCCTCCACAGTCATTCACAACATTCCATCGCATATCAATATGTAAAGTCTCACCCAGAAACGCGATATTCAAAATGTCCTGATCCGCGTATTTCATTCTTGAGTCCATGGCCAATTGCATCAATGAGAAACCCGGAAATTGTTCATGTATCTTTCCTGGTTTCAGCAAAAGAACACCAGTTTGCAAGTAATCCTCTATGGTATTTAAACCCAAGATTTTATTAAAATAGTATTTCCCTGACTTTGGCTCGGAATAATACTGCCCAACAATATCAATGTCCGGAACACCCGCAATGTATACGCTATCCGGCATATTTATTCCATGCAGATTGCCGATATCAGCGCATACAACTAAATCACTGTCCAAGTATATAAGACGTTCAAATGAACAAAAGATATCTGGAATCAGCAATCGTAAATATGTCTCCACCCCTGTATGTGGCACACCTGAAATATCCAACTTTTTTGAGGTCAGACAATTCTTCACATGACATAATCGTATAGTAACATTCTCTTTTCCCTCCGCGAGTAAGCAAAGTCTTTGCTTTGATTCTTCTGACATCTCACTAAACAAAATAATAATGTCATAGAATCTCTCACTTGATCGGTTCTGTAACAAGGAAAACAGAGTTACGCTAGTATACAGAGCATACTTTTCACTTGAAATCAGCACTACTGGCACCTCAGGTTCCGAGTGGGCCGGTAAAAGTTTTTCCCCAGGCCAGGAAACCGATTTGCTTTTACTCAACACTCTAATTCTTCCTTTGATTTGTTTTCAGCCAGTATAGCGTCCTTCGCGGTATCAGTCCAACAACTAACGGTTTAACGACATAGAATGTCCAGGCTGGAAGCTTTTTCAGTGCAGAAAACCGTGCAGCTCTCGTTACCGCTTCATTAACAAAAAAACGGTATGGTCTTCGCTGTTCAAGGCTTCTCGCAACCGAGTAATCCATTAATACTTCCTGAATATTTGCACCAGTGATTCCCTGTTGATACAGGCGAAGAAGAAGATCGTAATCATCACAATGATCCTGCCAGCGTGATTCGCTGTACCCACCAACCCGTTCCAATACTTCTCGCTTAAAAAAAAGCGTCGGATGAACAAACGGCTGAGTCATTCGAAAATCATTAAGGGTCGGAAATTGGGGCAGTTTTCTTATTCTCGCGCCGTATAAGCCAACCTCTCTGACCCAGCTTCCAACATAATAACAGTTGTGTATGTCAGATAAAAAAGCAAGTTGTCTATTAAGACGTAGAGGATAGCTGTAATCATCATCATCCATCCGTGCAATCCAACGTCCGTTGGCACAATTCAGGCATGCGTTTATTTTTTCTCCTAGGAGCATCGCTTTCGCACGCTCAACTATACGAACCCGTTTCTCACAATCGCTCACAGTCCAAAGCCAATCCTGTACAGTCGTATCAGCGCCAGCTGCACAGATAAGCAGTTCAACTTCTACCTTTTCCTGATTCAAAACTGAACTAACAGCCCTTTTTAATGCTTCCAACTGCGCTGCGTCCGCTCTTGTACCCATGAGAACCGAAATCAAATCCATTCGTCTCTCCATTTCCTCCATACCGGCTCACCGCAAATGGTCAAGGGTGCTCCTTCTTTATACTTTCGCACCGTCTGTAACTACATGTTCATTGATCTTTTTCTCAACACGGTACTCCCTGAAAACTATTGTAGGCATCGCACACCTCTTCAGTTTTTCCAACCATCTTCACTTGCCCGTGTTCCAACCACACTACACGTTTGCACATCTCGCGGATTTGATCAAGGCTGTGGCTAACAAACAACACTGTCGTACCCCCCCCCATTAGGTCTTTCATCCTCGCACGGCTTTTTTCCTGAAACGGTGCGTCACCGACAGACAATATTTCATCCACGATCAATATCTCCGGTTCCACCAGCGAAGCCACACTGAACGCCAAACGCGCCATCATCCCAGAGGAATAGTTGCGGATAGGCACGTCAATAAACTGCCCAAGTTCAGCAAACGCGACAATCTCATCGTATCTCTCCTGCAAGAATTCCTCACTGTAGCCCAAAATCGCTCCATTAAGGAAAATATTCTCCCGTCCAGTCAGATCCATATCGAACCCGCTACCAAGCTCCAACATAGGAACCACACTACCCCTTGTGGTCACGCTGCCCTCCGTCGGTTTCAAAATACCGGAGATCACCTTGAGCATCGTGCTCTTGCCCGCACCGTTATGACCGATTAGGCCCAGCGTTTCGCCGCTTTGAACTGAAAATGACACATGATCCAGTGCTGTAAAATCCTCATACTGAATTTTGCCTCTCAACTTACGCGTCACAAACTCTTTGAGCGAGAGGATTTTATCTGCATTCATGTGAAACCGCATGGACACATTGTTGACTTCTATCACCGTTCTGCTCATGTCGGCGCCTCACAAGTAAAGGACAAACTTATCCTGATTCTTATAGAATACAACTGCACCGACCAGCAACATCGCAAATGCAATCATTAGGCATTGGAAATAAATAACCGGTTCCGGTGAAATCCCCTCCAAAATGCACATGCGAGCGTTTTTCAAAAAGTGGTACAGCGGATTAATCTGCAAAACAAGCCTCAAATTATCTGGCAGTATTTTTTCCGGATAGAATATTGGCGTTGCATACATCCACATCATGCTTAACACACCCCAGAGAAACTGCGTGTCGCGGAAGAAAACCATCGACGTTGCAAGTAACATGCCAAGACCGAGGCAGAATATTACAAGGCAAATAAAAAAGTAAAGTGCCAGCACAGTTGCCTTTCTGAATTGAACTCCCGTCGCAAGGCAGACTATCATCAGCGGAAGCAATGAAATCACCAGATTGACCATTGACGACATCGTGCGCGTCAGGGGATAAATATACTTTGGCATGTAGACTTTAGTAATCAGTCCCGCGTTACCAAGGATAGAGCCGAGTGTCATGCTACAGGACTCGGAGAAAAAGTTAAACATAACCGTGCCTATGATCAAGTAGGCCGCAAAATTCGGCACATCGCTCTTAAAAATCGTTGAAAACACAAAGTACTGCACCATCATCATCAGCAACGGATTAAGGAAACTCCAGAATACTCCAAGAATTGACCGTTTGTACTTCGCCTTAAAGTCACGATTAACAAGTTGCTGAATCAAGAATCGATATTTCTTCATCGCAACAAGCGCATTGACAATATAGCTGTGCTTTCCGTAATGCCAACGAAACCAAACAACTAAAAGCAGTAATGAAAGCAATAGCCCCATTCCTGCAGAAATCGGCCAGTAATGTAAGCCGGTCCAGATATTGTCCGTCCCCTCGGCTGAAAAACAGAGCATCCCAGGAATAATCTCTCCATTGACCAAAAGAAAGAAATTCTCTTTCTCTGTCTGTGTGCTGATTAACGGCGTAACTGCACTGCCCGGCATCGAATCTGCTGTCAGGCGAAGAACAAGTGGTACTTCATAGACCGTTTCAATTGGTTCTTCAACCGTCAAAGAAAGAACCTGACCCTCGTCAATCGAGGAAGCATCAAATGTTTCGCACATCAACAATTCGCCGCTATCCTGACGTAGCAGTTCTACCAATACTGTTCCGGAGTTCGAACGATAAGATGTGCCAATTTGCACAGACACACCTTGGAAACGCTGGATCCGAGCATGGAAGACCTGCTCCACCGTCACGCCTTGCACAAGTTCCGTTGCACCGCTATCAGCGGTCTGTAAAGGAATATCTCCACGAGATTCGCGAAAAAGTAGTTGTTCTCCCGCCAAGAAAAAAAAGCTTACAATCAAGAAAACATAGACTGCAAGTACCGTCAGGAAGATTTGCTTGATGTTTATTGCATCTGATATGACTTTTCTATGCGACGCTTTGTTATCTTCTCTCATTTTGCATATTGCACTTTCTAGAAAGTCAGCGACAGCAGCCTCTTCGCTTCCAGCAAAAGTTTCCTGTTGCGCAGACGGTTTGCTATCACAGTGTAATTCTTTATCTTGTTAAAGCGAAAAGTGGTTTCTAAACGACTGCAAATCGGCTTCTCGTAGACATCAACCCACGCAAGTCTCAACGCCTGCTCCACCACATTACACGTTTCGCGGTTGTATTTCATTTCAACGCGCACCAGCGCTTTGCAACCGCTCCGCGACCGTCGCTCCGGCAAGTCCAGCTCCAACAATGAGGTAGTCATATTGCTTCGAGCCCATCGATCTACGTCACAGCTCCTCGTCGTTAATAAACTTCATGCCAAACACTGTGGTCAATAAAATCTGGATATCGAACCAGATGCTCCAATTCTCAATGTAAAAAATGTCATGCTGGATGCGCTCTTTGATTGGCGTATCGCCGCGCAGGCCGTTGATCTGAGCCCAGCCGGTAATGCCCGGACGCACCTGATGCCGGATCATATACAGCGGGACCTCGTCCTTGAACTGCTCCACAAAATGGGGAATCTCCGGTCTCGGTCCCACCAGGCTCATATCGCCCTTGAGCACATTCCAAAACTGTGGCAATTCATCAATAGAGTACTTTCGGATAAACGAGCCGAACTTCGTGCGCCTGCTGTCAACCTGAGTGCTCCATGCGCTGTCCTGCGCATCGTTGACCCGCATCGAGCGGAATTTATACATAAAAAACAGCTTCTTATTACGTCCGACGCGCTCCTGTCGAAACATAATCGGCCCCGGCGAGGAGAACTTGACCCCGATCGTGCAGATCAGGTAAACAGGAGAACACAAAAGCAACAAAATCAAAGCTCCCACGATATCCATTGCGCGCTTCATAAACGCATTGGCAAAGTTGTCCAAGGGAATGCGCCGAATGTTCATCAGCGGAATACCGTTGAGATCGTCGAACTGCGGATGCGATGGCATGTAATCCGCATAAAAAGGAATAATAGACAGCTTCACGCCCGCCTGCTCGCAGGCATAGATAATATGCGGCGTAAAACCGTAGTCATCCATCTCGATAGCTGAAACGACTTCATCCGGGTTATATCTTTTGAGCACGTTTTCCAGTGCTTCGTAGCTGCCAAGATACGGCGCGTCGAACCCCTTCGCCGTATGCCGCGCCACATATCCGACCGCCCGGTATCCCAGCTCGCGGTCTGCGCGCAGCTCGGACAAATACTTCTTTGCACTTTCGCCGCTGCCGATCAGGATCACGTTCTTGAGATTCTTGTCGCTGCGGCGGATCGCGCGAAGCGATTTGCGTACCACAACGCGCTTGACTGCCAAGGCGCAGACGCTCAACGCAAAAAACAGCGCCAATGTCCAGCGGGAATAGTGCGTCTCATGTCCGATGAACAGCCAGCTCAGCAGCAGGAGCATGTCCAGCAGGCTTGCGCGAAGCTGACGGATCAGCTCGTCGCGAATCCTTGTCTTGCGCGAGGTTTGATACAAGCCAAACGCAGCATTGGTAAAAAGCTGCACCAGCGTGATTATCACACCCATGCGAAGATAGTTTGCAAACGGGATTACCTCAATGCCGCCCGGCATGACATAAAAACGCAGGAAATATGCCACCGGCAGCATAATATAGATCACGACGCCGTCGCTAAGCACATTCAGCCGATTTAACAGTTCCTGATTCTCGCGTATCATTCTCTCTCAACGCCATCCAATATGATAATCATCCATTCAAGGCATACTCCTGATAATCCGGTTCAGGCTCATTACCCAAATACTGCCGCATAACCTCCGGCAGCACCGCGTCCAAAGCGTACTGCGATACGCGGGTTCTTGCCCGCATGCATATGCGCTCACGCAACGCGGCATTGTCCGCCAGCCGCAGGATCTGCTCCGCACATGCCGCCGCATCTCCATACGGATACAGCAGTCCGGTCTCTCCGTCGTCGATCAGGTCGAGATGTCCCTTTACCGCACTCGCAATGACCGGCAGTCCCATGTACATTGCTTCCATCACGTTGAATGGCAGTCCCTCGCTGCGGCTTGCGCTCACCGACGCATCCGCCATGCGATACCAGTCCGAAATACCGTCCACCTGTCCGGGAAAAAGTACCCGTTGCCCAAGATTAAGCTTGTCTGCCTGTTTCTTGCAGTCATCCAAAAAATCCCCATATCCCGGAAGCACCATAACCACGCGCTCCGGGAGCTTCGTCATCGCTTCGATCAGCACATGCTGGCTCTTGCGTTTGGAAAACTCCGCCGGGTAAATCAGGACAAAGGCGTCCCGGGGAACGCCCAATTCCTTGCGCAGCCGCAAGCCGTCCTCCAGCGTCACTTTATCGAGCCTTGCAAAGTCGACCCCTATTCCGGGGATATTATTCACACACAGTCCCAGGCGGTTTTTCTTCGCCGCCTCGTAATCCCATGCGTTCATGGTCAGCAGCAGATCAGTCTGCGGCGCGACAAGCCGCTCCGCGTTCAGCAAGATACTCCGTTTGAGCAGAGGCGTATCGTCGTCGAACAGATAGCCATGGCAGACGTAAATCATCTTTGCCGTCCTGCCGCCTTTAACCGCTAAGCGCGTAAAGAACGCCGCCAACGAGGTATGCGTAATAATGAGGTCATAGCCCTCCGAGGCGATTTTTCTGCGCAGCAGATGTGCCAACCGAAAGTTTTCGCGCGACTGCATCCGCTTTTCAAAAGGCAGCTCGATAGCCTCGTCTATGTACGGTGCGTCAGCGGGGATGTCCCGGCAGCCGACGTGCGTTTCCCAGCCAAGACGCTGGAACTCCCGCAGATATGGCAGGTGGAAGTTGCTGATATGTGAATAGACCGATGCGGTCATCAGAAGTTTTTTCATACGCTTTCATACTACAGACTTGCACGGACGTTTTTGCCCGCGCGGTCGGCGCGCTTTGCGGTTGTGAGGAAACCCATCGATAAACGCCTTGGAGCCCTACTGCCCCTGGCAACATTGGCACGGCCTCATTTTGAGTATCTGCCAGCTTTTGCAACAAAGCAGCTCCCTTGTCTCCACGCAAGGCACATAACAAGGACATTTTATACATTAGACCTATTATATGCACGGAAGTATGGAAAAGCAAGGCTTTTTTTTTGCATTCAAAGCACCATATTCCTAAGCCCCCGGCATTTTCTTATTTTTGGCGCAAATTTTGTCAATTTCTGTGTTTAACGGTCTGTTTTATGCTGCAAAAGTTTATACCTGACAAAAGGGTGCTCCTTGTGGCAGTCTCTCTTTTCGCATCAAAAAATGGCGTTTCATATTTTGCTTTGGAGCCCCCGCGGCCGTCGTAATGGCGCTCCCGGCGGCTATTTGCTCTTTTTTCTGACAGAACGTTTGATCCGCGGCGGCAAAATCTTCCCGCCGCGCTTGCTATTTTCAGCTGTTTGCATTATCCTAAAGCCAAGAGGAAACATCCCCCACAGGAGGCGACGAGCATGACCGTCCTTGATATATCGCAGGAGGTTTTCTCCTGTCAGGTATTTCCCGGCGACCCCAAGCCGGAAAAGACCGCGCTGCTGCGCGTCGCGAACGGCGACGTCTGCAACCTGAGCGCATTTTCGATGTGCGCGCACAACGGGACGCACATCGACGCGCCCTACCACTTTATCGAAAACGGCAGGCGCGTCGACGAGCTGGACGCCGCCGTATTCGTCGGCGACGCTTACGTCGCGCGCTGCGAGGGCGACGTGACGGCGGCGGACGCGCGGGGCATCCTTGCCCGCGCGGAGGCAGAGAACGCGGCGGAGCGCATCTTGATCGCGGGCAGGGCGGCGGTCACGGCGGAGGCGGCGCGCGTGTTCGCCGACGTGGGGATCAGGCTGCTCGGCAACGAATCGCAGACCGTCGGGCCGGAGGACGCGCCCGCGGAGGTGCATTTGATCCTGCTCGGCGCGGGCGTGGTGCTGCTCGAGGGTATCCGGCTGGGCGGCGTCGCGGAGGGTAAATACCTGCTCAGCGCCGCGCCGCTGAACCTCGGCGGCTGCGACGGCGCGCCCTGCCGCGCGGTGCTGATCCAATAAGGCGGGAGGAACATGATGCTGAATACCGATCCGCTGCGCTGCCCGGTCTGCGGCGGCAGCCTGGCCCTCCGCGGGAAAGCCGTTTCCTGCGCCGGGGGGCACTCCTTCGACGTCGCGCGCGAGGGCTACATCAATCTGCTGCGCTCCCAAAAGAGCGGCGACCGCATGGGCGACAGCAAGGATTCCGCCCGCTCGCGGCGCGACTTTCTCGACAAGGGGTATTACTGCCCGCTGCGTGACGCGCTGGCCGCGCTGTTTTCCGACAAGCGCGGGACCGTGCTGGATATCTGCTGCGGCGAAGGGTACTATACCGCCGCTCTGGCGGAGAATCCCGCGCTTGACGTGTACGGCTTCGACCTCTCCAAGGAAATGGTGCGGCTCGCCGCAAAGCGCGGCGGGGCAACCTGCTTTGTGGCGAATCTGGCGGCGATCCCCGTGGCGGACGGAAGCTTCGATCATGCGACGCATCTGTTTGCGCCGTTCCATGAACGGGAGTTTTCGCGCATTCTCAGGCCCGGCGGCACGCTTTACAGCGTCGTCCCCGGCGGCAGGCATCTTTGGGCGCTCAAGGAAAGGCTGTACGACGCCCCGTACCCAAACGACGAGGAATTGCCCGCCGTAAGCACGCTGAAGCTCAACGGCACGCAGAAGCTCGCCGCCGAGATCACGCTGAAGAGTCCGCAGGATATCGACGCAGTCTTTCGCATGACGCCGTATTACTACCATACCAGCCAGAAGGACAGGGACAAGCTCAACGGGCTGGAGACTCTGACCACGGAGATCGAGTTCGTCATCGGGGAATATGAAAAGGCTTGATGCGAAACCCATACATCGACGCCTGTTTGCACAGGGCTGTCTTGACAGCATCCGGCAGTCTGGTTATAATTTCCTCATGAAGCAATTGGAAACGAAGTCCTTCACTCAGCCGAAAAGACGCGCGATTTTGGAGCGATAAGCCCCTTCGCAGAAAGGCGGGGACAGATATGCTGCAAAAGACATTTGAGATTTCGACGCAAAGCGACGCCCAGCGCGTCGTGGAGACCCTGCGTGACATCCCGGAGGCTGCCGCCGCCGGCTGCTCCCTGCTGAGGGTCTTCGTCTTTGCCTTTTCCTACGACGAGACGAGGGAACTGATCCGCCCGATCTGCGAAGCGTTTCCGCAGCTGATCGTCACCGGCTTGACCATACACATGGCAAGGCCGCCGAAAAGCAGCTTCGACCGGATCATCTTCGACGAAACCCCTGTGCTGCGTCTGGGTTTCTTCTTTTTCGAGCGCGCGCAGGTGCGTCTGCTCCACTTTATACCCGACGCGGGCACTCCGGAGAAAATCCGCCGCGCGATCCGCGCCGAGATTGCCGCCACGCCGCACGTCAAGGGCGTGTGCGTGACACTCGCAGGCCTCTACCAACATATTTCCTCCCTGCTCGAGCAGTTGACCGAGGGCTTTGAGGACATTCCCTTTTTCGGCACCGTCGCAGAGGTGTACCATATCGCGAAGCGGGAGGCGGTGCCGTTCGTCTTTGACGCGCAGCGCTCGTACCAGCAGTGCATTTCGCTTCTGCTCTACACCGGCGAAGACCTGCACGTCGACGCCGAGTATATTTTCGGCTGGAAGCCGATCGGCAAGGCGATGCCCGTCACTCTGTCGGAGCACGAGTTTCCCGCGGGCGACGCGACCGTCGCCGCCATCGACGGCCTCACGCCGGAGATGATCTATCACAAGTATCTGGGCATCCGATTCGACGATTATCTGACCGTCAACTGCTGTGAGTTCCCGCTGGTCGTCGAGCGCAACGGCCTGCTGATTGGCAGAACGCCGTTCACCCGCACGGACGACGGCGGTCTGGTCTTCATGGGTTCCGTCCGCCCTGGGGAGACGCTGCGTTTCTCCTACACGGTGCGTGGGGACCTGCTTGCCGACACCGATAAACGCAGCCGCGAGATGCTGGACTTCGCGCCGCAGGCGCTTGAGCTGTTCGCGTGCGGCAACCGGTCGTTCATGCTGCGCGAGGACGCGCTGCTGGAGCTTGAATGCTTCCGCCGATTCGTGCCGGACGTACTCCATTGCAGCGCCGCGGGCGAAATTTACTATCACCACGGCCGGGGCGAGCTGCTCAACAGTGCGCTCGTCGCCATCGGCATGCGCGAGGGCAAGCCGAGGGCGTCCGCGCCGGACGCCGCGGAGACTGAGCCGATCTTCTCCGACGCGGCTGGGATGCGCCCGCTGTCTGAGCGCACGCTCAAGTTCATGCAGGCGATGAGCGGGGACCTGATGCAGTACGTGCAGGAGGCACAGCGCGCCAGTCAGGCAAAATCCACGTTCCTCGCCAGCATGTCGCACGAGATCCGCACGCCCATCAACACAATCCTCGGCATGGACGAGATGATCCTTCGCGAAAGCGGCGAGCCGGGGACCCTCTCCTATGCCAGCGATATCCAGTCGGCTGGGCGGGCGCTCCTGTCTATTATCAACGACATTCTGGACTTCTCCAAGATTGAAGAGGGCAAGATGGATATCCTGCCCACGCAGTATGATCTGGGCTCTCTGGTCAACGACCTCGTCAATATGACCCAGCCGGGCGCGGCAAAAAAGGGCCTGCGCTTCGTGGTGGAGGTGGACGGCGGCATACCGCATCTTCTGTTCGGCGACGAGATCCGTATCCGTCAGTGTGCGCTCAACATCCTCACCAATGCCGTAAAATACACGGAAAAGGGCTCCGTTACGATGCACGTCGGCTATGAGAAGCGCGGAGCAGACAAGATCGCGCTCCTGTTTTCTGTTGCCGACACGGGCATCGGCATCAAGCCCGAAGCGATGGAGAAGCTGTTTTCGCCCTTTGAGCGGATCGAGGAGCTGCGCAACCGCAGCATCGAGGGCACGGGTCTCGGCCTGAATATCACCTGGAAGCTGCTCTCGCTGATGGGCAGTCATCTCGAGGTCGAAAGCGACTACGGCGTGGGCTCGACGTTTTCCTTCGCCGTGGAGCAGGAGGTCATTCACTGGGAGCCGATCAGCAGCTTCACAGAGCAGCGCCAAGCCGGTGCGCCGCGCAGGGCATACCGCGAGCTGTTCCACGCGCCGGAGGCGCAGGTGCTGGTCGTGGACGACACGCAGGTCAACCTCACCATGATCTGCGCCCTTCTCAAAAGGACCCAGGTGCGGGTCGACACGGCGGCGTCCGGCAGGGAGGCGCTTGTCATGGCGGCGCAGAGGCCGTACGACATCTTTTTTGTCGACCACATGATGCCGGGAATGGACGGCGTGGAAACGATGCGCGCGCTCAAGGAGCTGCCGGGTCTTGCGGATAAGCCGTACATCGCGCTGACGGCAAACGCTATCTCCGGCGCGCGGGAAATGTACCTGAAGGCGGGCTTCTCGGATTACCTCTCCAAGCCGGTGGACGGCATCAAGCTGGAAAAAATGCTGATGGACCGCCTTCCGCCGGAAAAGGTGGAGAAGGTGAACGCCGCGAACGTTGAAGCGGCGGACGAGCCCTCCGCCGAGCTGCCGGAGTATCTGCGTGAGATCGAGGAGCTGGACGTCGATGCCGGGCTTGCGCATTGCGGCACGGTGGAAACCTATCTCGACACCCTGACCGTCTTTGCGCGGAGCGCGGCGTCCGGCGCGGACGAGATCGAGCGCTACCGCCGCGCGGGCGACGCGGCGAACGCCACCACCAAGGTGCACGCCCTAAAAAGCACGTCCCGCGCCGTCGGCGCGGCGGCGCTCGGCGCGCTTGCGGAAAAGCTGGAGGCGGCAGGCGTCGCAGGCGACTCGCAAACGCTCTTTGACGGCTGCGACGAGCTGCTGCGGCGTTTCCGCGCGCTGGGCGAGGCGCTTGCGCCGCTGTATACTGCGGAGCAGACGGAGGAGCAGTCGCTGCCGCTCATCTCCGACAAGGAGCTGCGCGAAACCTATGAGGTCATCCGCCGATTCGCTGCCGACCTCAACGAAGAACGCATGGAGCGTGCGCTGGAGTTCCTTGCCCACTACCGCATCCCGGAGGCTGAACGCGCGCGCGTCGACGCGCTGCGGCTCGCGGTCGATGAGTTCAACTTTGACCAGATCGATCAAATTCTGGATACGCCATGACCGAAGGCGCGTAATTTGGTCCGATGCGATAGATAAGCAGCGCGGCATAGTTTCCCTCCCGCCTGCGTAAACTAGGCTCCGGGTGATATGAATGAAGCAGACCTGGAAAATCTATGCGCTTTGGATCGGGATCGCGGAGGCGGTCGGCGCGCTCGCCGGATTCCTGACGCGGGAGGGGACAAAGCTCTACGCCGCGTCCGTGACGAAGCCGCCGCTCTCTCCGCCCGCCCTCGTCTTCCCCATCGTCTGGGGCATTCTCTACGCGCTGATGGGCGTCGGCGCCGCGCGCGTGGCGCTCTCGCCCCCCTCCGTACTGCGCACGCGGGGACTGCGGCTGTTCCTGCTCCAGCTTGCGTTCAACTTTGTGTGGAGCCTTCTCTTTTTCAATTTGCAGGCGTTCGGCGTCGCGTTCGTCTGGCTGGTGATCTTGTGGGCGCTGATCCTGATGATGGCGCTCGCCTTCGGCAGGGTCGACCGCCCCGCCGCGCTGTTGCAGATCCCGTATTTGATCTGGGTCGCCTTTGCAGGCTATCTGAATTTCGGCGTCTGGCTGCTGAACCGATAAAAAATCCCGCGGGACCGGGGCGCGTCTGCGTCCGATCCCGCGGGTCTCGTTTATGTGCCTGTCAAAGGGTAAATCCGCCGGTGTCGATATTTGTCTCGTTGCCGATGAGCTGTTCAAAATCCATCACGGGCATGGGCCTGTAGAAGTGATAGCCCTGCACGTAATGGCAGCCAAGGTCCTTGATGAACTGCGTCTCCGCCTCGGTCTCCACGCCCTCGACGATGATGGGCGCCTCCATGCTCTTTGCCATGCCGACGATGGATTCGAGGATCTGCACGCCCTTGCGGTCGTCGTTGTCCATGCGCAGGAACTTTGCGTCCAGCTTGATGATATCGACGTTCAGGCTGCGCAGCATGTTGAGCGACGAATAACCGCTGCCAAAGTCGTCCATCAGGACGAGGAAGCCCTTCTCGCGCAGGCGCTTCACCGTGTCTGTCACGGCGTCGTCCCCCGCGTAGGCGGACTCGGTGATCTCGATCTTGATTACGTCCACCGGCAGCTCGTATTTTTTCACAAGCATGTCGAAGAACTCCGGCACGTCGATGGTAAAGATGTCGATCTGCGAGACGTTGACGGAGATCGGCAGCGGCGTATGCCCGCCGTCGATCCACCTTCTCTGCCACGCGCAGACCTCCTCCCAGACGACCTGGTCGAGGTCACTGACGAAGCCGTACTGCTCCAGCACAGGGACAAACACGCCCGGCGGGACTATCGTCCCGTCCGCCTTTTTCCAGCGCACGAGGGATTCCGCGCCGACAACCTTGCCGCTGGCAAGCTCGCACTGCGGCTGGAGCTGGATATAGAGCTCATGGTTCTTGAGCGCCTGCTGAAAATCGGAGAGGATCTGGTAATCCAGCTCCGTCTTTTTATACATTGCCTCCTCAAAGACGCGGATGCGGCGGTGATAGTCCTCCTTCGCGTGCCGGGATGCCTGCGAGGCGCGGTCATACAGCTCCTCCACCGAGGTGCGGCCGTCCGCCATACACACGCCGACGGCAGGCATAAAGCCGACGGAGGTGCCCTGCTTGACGATCAACTCGTGGATATTTTGGAACAGCCTCTTGATGTCGTGTTCGTTGTAGGGCGCGAGCAGCGCGAAGTCGTCCTGGCCAAGATAGCAGGCTATGCCGCCGCTCTTCGCCTCCGCCTCGATCAGGCGCTCGCCGACCATTGCCAGCAGACGGTCGCCCGCCTCTCTGCCGTACCACTCGTTGAACAGCTTGAAGTGCTCGAGGTCGATGGCGAGCACGCACCAGCCCTCCGGGTGCTTTTCCAGCAGCTCCTTGCCGAGGATATAGAACGCCGCCTCCTCGTAAAGCCCCGTCAGCCCGTTTTTGGCGGTCTCCGTGCCGCCGCTGCTCACGTCGACGATCAGGTGCTTGTCGTCTCCCGGCGCGCGGTTCGCCTTCACGCTGACGCAGAGCGGCTCACCGTTCAGCGAGACCCGGTAGCTCAGCGTAAAGCCCCCGTGCTCCTGCGCCTCCCGCAGGATGTTTTCCTTGGTGAACGCGTGGAAGAAGGCGTCGCGGTCCTCCTCATAGATCAGGTTCTGCGCTTCCCTCCGGCTCACAGTGAAGAAGTCCTCTCCCTGCGTCTCCGTCGTTTCGCCGTTTTCACCGAGGTTGTAGAACGTATACCGATCCGTCGCCAGATCGACGTAGTAGACCCGGGTGCGGGATGTGGAGAACGCGCGCGCCATGTGGGCGTAGATCTCGCTGATGCTCTGCGCCTTCTCGCACGCCGCCTTTGCCTCCGCCGTCTCGCGTTTGGCGCGCATCAGCTCCGTGACGTCCTGGCACACGCCCAGCAGGCACAATCGCCCGGTCATGTCGGTAAACTTGAGCTTCGTTGTCTGGAACTGGCGGGGCTCGCCCGCGGCGTCCAGTACGTCCTCAAAGAAAACGTAGGGCTTGTCCATCGCGATCGCCTTGCGGTCGTCACTGACAAAATGCTCCGCGGTGGTCTTGTCGAAAATCTCGTAGTCCGTCAGGCCGACTACGCCGTTGATGTCCTTTTTGTGCGCGTATTCTGCAAACGCCTGATTGCAGGCGAGGTATTTTCCGCTTTTGACGTCCTTGGAAAAGGAAAGCCCCGGCATGTTTGCAAGCAACGCGGTGACGCTCTGCGTCAGCTCCTCGATCCTGAGCGCGGCAACCGCCTCATCCACGCCGTTTTTCCCTGCTGTGTCCTTGCGCATAAACGCCATCCTCCGTTTTCGTCACCAAAAAGTGACCGGTGCAAGCGCCGATATATTTATCCGCCCGCGGCATGTCCCCCGCTCTGACAAGGGCTGCCGCTTTTTCGCCCGTACATTATGGTCCTTCCCCTCCGCGTCTGTCAAGACCCAGATGCAAATAATGATGACATACCAGCTGTGCCCGACCGACGGGAGATTTTCCTTGTCGAGTATAACAGAAGACAGTGGGAAAATGCAATAGTAAATTGTGCAAGTTGTCCGGTCCCATCTTGCATCCGGGCGTTGTCCCCGCCGGATGCAGATTTTTATCTTGCAAGCATCCCGCAGCCGTAGTATAATCGCGCAGACTACTATTTTATTTAAAGGGGACCCATATGGACATATTTGAAAAATTCAGCAAGGACACCCGCGCGAAGGAAGCTCTTGACGCCGGCGTCTATCTCTATTTCCACGAGCTGCAATCCCGTCAGGACGTCGAGGTCGTCATGGAGGGCAAGCGGCGCATCATGCTCGGCTCGAACAACTATCTCGGGCTCACGACCTCGCCGGAGGTGACGGACGCCGCCATGCAGGCGATCGAAACCTACGGCACCGGCTGCTCCGGCTCCCGCTTCCTCAACGGCACGCTGGCGCTGCATCTGGAGCTGGAGCGCGAGCTGGCGGACTTCCTCGGGAAGCCTGGCGTCATCACGTTTTCCACTGGCTTCCAGTCCAACCTCGGCATCATCTCCGCCGTCGCGGGCCGGGGCGACTACATCCTCTGCGACCGTGAAAACCATGCCTCCATCTATGACGGCTGCAAGCTCAGCAGCGCAAAGATGGTGCGCTACCGCCACGGCGACATGGCGGATCTGGAGCGGCGTCTGCAAAGCGTGCCCGAGACCGCGGGCATCCTGATCGTCACGGACGGCGTATTCTCCATGGGCGGCGACATCGCGAAGCTGCCCGACATCGTCACGCTCGCGCGCAAATACGGCGCGCGCGTCATGGTGGACGACGCGCATGGGCTCGGCGTCATCGGCAGGGGCGGCCGCGGCACGGCAAGCTACTTCGGCCTTGAGGACGAGGTCGATATCATCATGGGCACGTTCTCCAAGTCGCTCGCGAGCCTCGGCGGCTATATGGCGGCGAGCGAGGAGACCGCGTGGTACGTCCGCCACAACTCGCGCCCGTTCATTTTCTCCGCCTCGATCCCGCCGTCGAGCGCCGCCGCGGCGCTTGCGGCGCTGCGCCATCTGCGCGCGCATCCCGAGCTGGTGGACCGGCTCGCGCATATCTCCGCCTACGCGCGCGAGGGCCTGACCGCGCGCGGGCTTGCGATCCGCCCCTCCGAGACGCCCATCGTCCCGATCTACACCTACAGCCCGGAGCGCACGCTGCGCACGGCGAAGGCGCTGTACGACGCGGGCGTTTACGTCAATTCCGTCCTGCCGCCCGCCACCGCCCCCAACGAGTGCCTGCTGCGCACAAGCTACATGGCGAGCATGACCGAGCCGCTGCTGGATGAAGCCATGGATATCATCCGAGACGTCCTGGCGACGCTCTGAGGAAACCGAAGATGGAATCCCTGATCGCCATTGTGACCGGAGGCAGCTCCGGCATCGGGCTTGCCGCCGCGAAGGCGCTTTGCGCTGCGGGATACCGCGTGTACACGGTCAGCCGCCGCAGCTTCACGCAGGAGGGCATGGCGCACCTGTGCGCCGACGTGTCCGACGACAGCGCCGCGCGCGCGGCGGTCGAAGCCGTCGTCCGCGAAGCGGGCGGCGTCGACCTTCTGGTCAACTGCGCGGGCTTCGGCATCTCCGGCGCGGTCGAGTTCACCGCCTGCGCGGATGCAAGGCGCCAGCTTGACGTCAACTTTTTCGGCATGGACAACATGACGCGCGCCGTGCTCCCGCACATGCGCCGCGCCGGGCAAGGACGGATCGTCAACGTCAGCTCCGTCGCCGCTGTCGCCGCGATCCCGTTCCAGACGTATTACTCCGCGTCCAAGGCGGCGATCAACGCCTACACCTGCGCGCTCGCCAACGAGGTCGCGCCCTTTGGGATCAGCGTGACGGCGGTCATGCCCGGCGACATCCGCACTGGCTTCACCGACGCGCGCAAAAAAATCACCGCGGGCGACGACGCCTACGGCGGACGGCTCGGGCGGAGCGTTGCAAAAATGGAGGCGGACGAGCGCGGCGGCATGGACGCCGCGACGGCGGGCGCGTACATCGCGCGCATCGCGCAAAGGCGGCGTGTCAAGCCGCTTTACGCCATCGGCTTTTCCTACAAATGCGTCTGCTTCCTCTGCGACGCGCTTCCCTGCCGCCTGCGCAATTATCTGATTGGCAGGCTGTACGCATCCTAATCAAAAAAACCAGCGCCGCGGGAGTGATTTGCTCTCCCGCGGCGCTGATTTTTTGTTTTTTACACCCAGACGTTGACGCCCGCCTTGTAATCGTCCAGCAGCTTGGTGTCAAACTTGTCGCCCCAGTCGTTCCAGTCGGCGTCCTTTTCCTTGATATACTTGCCGATGCGCTCCGTCTCGCTCTCCCAAACCTTGTTCATGGTGTTGAACGCGGCGGAGCGTTTGGAGGGGGCGACGTCCTTGAGCTGCTCCTGAATGAGCTTGGCGCGCTCCGCCTGGCTCGTGGTCTCGCCCGTGGCGCTGCCCTTCGCGTCCTCCAGCGCAAGCTTCTGCATTGCCTCAGTCGCCTTGTCGGAGATCGGGGTATACTGCTCGCGGACGGTGAAGCGCTGCGCCTGCGCCGTTTGCAGCACGCTGTCCAGCTCGGACGACTGCTGCGCCGCCGTTGTGCCGGATTCCTTCTGCGTGCGCATCTGATACTGCGCCATCTCGCGGACCGTGCGTCCCTGCAAGCCGGAGATGCCCATGCTTTGCAGCATGCCCGCAACCGTATCGTCGCTCTTTCCCGCAGACGAATAGCCGCTCGCGGACGAGAACTGGGATTTGATCTGGTTCTGGTAGCTGCTGTTCGTTCCGCGGTTGATGAACTGATACATCATCTTCTGCTGTCTGGCAAGCTGGTTGATGTACATACCGTCACGCTCCCTTCATCCACGCAGGGGTCATCTTTTCTACCATGTCTATTGTATGCCTCCGCCGTGCGATAGTCAAGGGCTTTGGGAAAGAAATTTTATCCGTTTGAAACCGTATAGAGCGCGTAGAACTGCCCCTTCTGCGCCATCAGCTCGTCAAAGCGCCCCTGCTCGCACACCGCGCCGTTTTTGAGCATCAAAATGCCGTCGTAGCGGCGCAGCAGCGCCTCGTCCAGCCGGTGTGTGACGACGATGCGCGTGAGCGTATCAAGGTCGAGGATCGCGGAGGCGACGTGCTGCGCCGTCTCGTTGTCGAGGGCGGAGGTCGCCTCGTCCACGAGCAGGACGCTGCTGCCGCGCAGCAGGCTGCGCGCGATGGCGATGCGCTGGCGCTCGCCGCCGGATAGGTTGACGCCGTTCTCCCCGCAGCGGTAATCCGTACCCCGCTCCGCGATGACCGCCTCCAGTCCCGCAAGCCGGATCGCGCGCGCCACGTCCGCGTCCGGGAAGGGCGCGAACATCGTGATGTTGTTGCGGATGGTATCGTCGAAGAGAAAGACGTTCTGCCCGATCAGGCTTTCAAGGTCGTACAGGCTGTCGGCGGACATGCCGCGCAGCTCCTCGCCGTCGAGCGTCAGCGAGCCTTTGTAGCCGCGTTGCGCGCCGAGCAGCAGGTTCAAAAGCGTCGACTTGCCCGAGCCGGACGCGCCGACGACGGCGTAGCTCTTGCCCGCCTCGAAGCGGCAGCTCAGGTCATGCAGGACAGGCTTGCCCTCCTCATAGGCAAAGGACAGATTGTCGAGCGCGACGCCCTCGCGCAGCGTCTCAGGCGCATTTTCGCCCTCCGCCTCGGCGTTTTCATCCAGCAGCGCGGCAAGCTTGTCAATGAGGGTGAGCGCCGCCTTGCGGTTCGCCCACTGCTCGGGCATCTCCCGAATGGGCATATTGATAAAGTTGCAGAGGTTCGTAAAGACCATCACCATGCCGACCGAAATGCTGCCGCGCATGGCAAATACCGCGCCGATGAAGAAAATGCTGAGCTGCACCACGGCAGCGGAGGCGTCGGAGGCTGCGTTCAGCCAGCCTGCATAAACGCGGCGTTTTTTCTTCGTCTGCTCCAGCGCGTCGTTCTCCGCGCGGAAAATGTCGGCGGTGCGCTCCTCCGCCTTGAAGCTCTTGATGACGGCGAAGCCGCCGAGCAGATCCTTCAATCGCGTCGTGAATGCCTCATTCTCATCGGACACCGCACGCTCGCGCCTGGCAAGCCCCTTTCCCATCAGCACCGAAATCACGATGGGCAGGGCGCTCAAGGCGACGACGATCAGCGTCAGCAGCGGGCTGTACCAGAGCATCATGGCGAGCGCCATGCAGAACATCACCGTGTTGTAGACCAGAAGGACCATGTTGTTGAGGTAGTTCGCCTCGACAGACGCCGCGTCGTTGGTCAGCGTGGAGAGGTAGGTGCCGGTGTTTTCGCTGGTAAACGCCGCGATGGACTTGCGCGAGAGCACGGCGAACGCACGCTCCTTGTACTGCCGCAGTCCCTTGTGGATAAAGTGTGCCTTCGAGACGGACAGCGCAATATTCGCGAAGAATAACATGGGTATGAGGATCAGCATTGTGATCCCCGTGCGGCGCAGCGCCGGCCAATTCCCCGTGCTCACCGCGTCGATCACGTCGCCGAGCACCTTGGAGATATAGGGGTTGTACGCCGCCAGTAAAATACCGAACAGCATGGCGAGGAAAAGGTTTCCCCGGTTGTTTTCGTAAAAGGCGGCGCGCAGCGCGCGCTTCGTGTCAGTCGTTTTCATGTTCGGCGGCCTCCTGTCTCAAAATCGGTTTTTCACGGGTTTCCCAGTAGCCAAAATACGAGTCGTAGCTTGTGCACAGCCAGCGGGCAAACAGCATGAACGGGACAAAGGAGACGTTTTGATGCAGCTCGTAGGCCTCCAGCGGCGTTTCCCCGGTCTCCACGCTGTGCTTCGCCAGCAGATGGCAGGTAAGCATCGCCTCCAGCGCGGTTTTTGCCGCTCCCGCATCAACGCCCGCCGCCTTTGCGATCGCCTCGACGGAGAAAAAGGTATGCTTCCTTGCCGCGTACAGTGCGCGCAGGAGCTCCAGCGCGCCCGGCAGCGCGAGCGCGGCGAACAGCGCGCGATAGCTTTCGTTGTCCGCAAAATTTGCCTCATAGCCGCCCCCCGGCTCCGGCATCAGCAGGTACATCGGGCAGTCCTCCGCGGTAACGCCAAGCTGAAGCCCCGCGTCAAGCAGCAGCGCGGAGCGCAGCCAGGTCTGTTCCTCTCTGCCGCCGGACAGCTCTACGGAGTAGCAGGTCTTGACGGGCCACTGGGTCGCCCCGAACAGGTCGGAGAGCGCTTCGTTTCCGACGTAATTCGGAAGCTGAAACAGCTGGCACAGCACGCGGAACAGCTCGTCCATGCGCTTTTCCACCGGGATCGCGGCAAGCCAGCGCAGCAGTGTCACCCTCATATCCTCCGTCGGTTCGTCCGCGCGGCCGTAGAGCGTGTCGATGGTCACGCCCAGCCGGTCGGCGATGGACGGCAGCATCTCCGTATCCGGCGCGCCGCCCTTTTCCCACTTGCTCACCGCCTGCGCGGACACGCCCACCGCCTGCCCCAGCTGCTCCTGCGTCATGCCCCGCTCTTTTCTCAGCGCGGCAATATTCTTTCCAAGCTCCATGGCATTGCCTCCGTTTTTCGAATGCTGCTTGCATTGTAGCAAAACTTACGGTTGATTTCAACGGAGGCATTTTTGTATTTTTTCAACTTGTGGTTGTAATCATAAGAGCTGCCAATCAGCACAAAAACAGATTGTTTTCTACCCATGGCGCATATGTTATAGAGCAACAGGGATTCGGACGGGCCGCCCATTCCGCGTCAACCCCGCGCAGGCGGCAGAAGGGACAAAATAACCGGCCGGACCGCAAAATAATTCGTGCAGGATTCGACGAAAGTTCACATTTTGACGCTTGCAATCGAAAAGAATCGTGATATCATAGAGTGTTGCTAAGAAAGTGCAGGAACAGTGCCAAGGAGATGACTGCGTGAGCAACCATAGTGAAAAGGAACAAGCGAGCTTTATGATGAAGCTCGCCACTTTTATTGTCGATAAGCGCAACCTGGTTTTCTTGCTGATGGGTATTTCCCTGATTTTCTCGGTGGTCGCGCGCAACTGGGTCCAGGTGGAAAACGACCTGACCGCCTACCTGCCCGAGACCTCGGAGACGCGCAAGGGCCTCGACGTGATGGCGGAGCAGTTCACGACCTTCGGCTCGGCAAAGCTGATGGTGGCAAACGTCACCTACGACCGGGCGCAGGAGATCGCGGACGAGATCGCGGCGACGGAGGGCGTGCAGGGCGTTGCCTTCGACGGCAGCACCGACCATTACAACAATGTCTCCGCGCTCTTCGACGTCACCTTCGCCTATCCCGAGGAGGACGAACGCTGCCTCGATTCGCTGGGCGCGATCCTGGAGCGCTACGCCGCCTATGATACATACCTCAGCACGTCGCTGGGCAACCAGCTGGCGGAGATCATCCAGTCCGAGGTCAACGTCATCATGGTCATCGTGGCGGTGATCGTCGTCTCGGTGCTGATCCTGACCTCCCAGACCTATGCGGAGATCCCGGTGCTGGCGCTGACCTTTGTGAGCGCGATGGTGCTGAACATGGGCACCAACTTCCTGCTGGGCAAGATCAGCTTCGTGTCCAACTCGGTCACGAGCATTTTGCAGCTCGCGCTGTCGCTGGACTACGCGGTCATCCTCTGCAACCGCTTCAAGGAGGAGCGCGAAACCCACGAGATCCGCGAGGCGGCAATCATTGCGTTGAGCAAGGGCATCCCGGAGATCGGCGCAAGCAGCCTGACCACCATCGGCGGCCTGATTGCGATGCTGTTCATGCAGTTCCGCCTCGGTCCCGACATGGGCATCTGCCTCATCAAGGCAATCTTCTACGCTCTGTTCTCCGTGTTTGTATTCATGCCGGGCCTGCTGGTGCTCTTCGGGCCGCTGATGGACAAGACCCGCCACAAGAGCTTCATTCCCAAGATCCCCTTCGTCGGCAAGTTCGACTATGCCACGCGCTTTGTCGTGCCGGTTCTCTTTGCCGCGCTGGTTGTGGCGGGGTACTTCATTTCCAACAACTGCCCCTATGTGTACGGCTATGACACCATCGTCACGCCCAAGCTCAACACCCAGCAGGTGGCGGAGAAGATGATTAAGGAGAACTTCACCTCGTCCAACCTCGTGGCGCTGGTCGTGCCCTCCGGGGACTACGAGAAGGAGCGCGCGATCCTCGACCGGCTGGACGCCATGCCGGAGGTCAACTCCACGATGGGTCTATCCAACATCGAGGCGCTGGACGGCTACACACTGACCGACAAGCTCACACCGCGTCAGTTCGCGGAGCTGGCGGACGTCGACTACGAGCTTTCGCAGCTGGTCTACACCGCCTACGCCACCGAGCACGGCGAATACGGCAAGCTGGTCAGCGGCGTCGCGGGCTACAGCGTGCCGCTGATCGACATGTTCCTCTATGTCTGCGACTATGTGGACCAGGGGCTCGTCTCGCTCAGCGACGAGACGAAGGCGAAGCTCGACGACGCGGCGGAGCAGATGCGAAACGGCAAGGTACAGCTTCAGGGCGAGGAGTTCAGCCGCATGCTGGTCTATCTCAACCTGCCCGAAAGCGGCGACGAGACCTACGCCTTCACTGACCGGATCGCGGAGCTCGCGCAGGAGCAGTACCCCGACGGGCGTATCTACGTCGTCGGCAACTCGACCAACGCCTACGAGTTCAAGAAATCCTTCGCCCGCGACAACGTGGTGGTCAGCGTCATGTCGATCCTGATCGTGCTGGTGGTGCTGCTGTTCACGTTCAAATCCGCAGGCATGCCGGTGCTGCTGATTTTGGTCATTCAGGGCAGTATCTGGATCAACTTCTCCGTGCCGGTCTACACGCATGTGGACCTGTTTTTCATTGCGTACCTGATCGTGTCCTCCATCCAGATGGGCGCGAACATCGACTACGCCATCGTCATCGCCAGCCGCTACATGGAGCTTCAGCATGAGATGGAGCCGCGGGAGGCGATCATCGAGACGATGAACTTCGCCTTCCCCACCATTCTGACCTCCGGCTCGATCCTCGCGAGCGCGGGCTTCATCCTCGGGCAGATCAGCTCCGAGGGCACGATCGT
>SVKP01000037.1 GCA_015068395.1 Oscillospiraceae bacterium | reverse complement strand
GGAAAAGGGCGCGCACGGCATCGAGGAGCGCGGCGTCTACCGCATCCACCAGTTTGAAAAGCAGGAGATGATCGTCGTCTGCCGCCCCGAGGATTCGATGAAGTGGTACGAGCAGATGTGGCAGTACAGCGTGGAGCTGTTCCGCAGCATGGATATCCCCGTGCGCCAGCTGGAATGCTGCTCCGGCGACCTCGCCGACCTCAAGGTCAAGTCCTGCGACATCGAGGCGTGGTCTCCGCGCCAGAAGAAGTATTTCGAGGTATGCTCCTGCTCCAACCTTGGCGACGCGCAGGCGCGCCGCCTGAAAATCCGCGTCAGGGGCGAGGACGGCAAGCTCTACCTCCCCCACACGCTCAACAACACGGTCGTCGCGCCGCCGCGCATGCTCATCGCGCTGCTTGAGAACAACCTGCAAGCCGACGGCAGCGTGTTGATCCCCAAGGTGCTGCAACCCTACATGGGCGGTACGGAGAAGCTGGTTCCAAAAAACTGAGAGAATCGGAAAGAATCAGGAAGGAGAAATGACACCATGAAGAAGTTCCTCGATGAATTCAAGGCTTTCGCGCTCAAGGGCAACGTCATGGACCTCGCCGTCGGCGTCATCATCGGCACCGCGTTCGGCGCGATTACGACATCTCTTATCAACGACATTCTGATGCCGCTCATCGGCGTCATTGTCGGCGGCATTGATTTCAGCGGCCTCGCCGTTACGGTGGGCGGCGCGTCCATCGCCTACGGCAGTTTCATCACCGCGATCATCAACTTCCTCCTCATTGCGTTCGTCGTGTTCTGGCTCGTCAAGGCAATGAACAAGCTCACCGCGAAGAAGGAGGAGGCGCCCGCCGCGCCGCCGGAGCCCTCCGCCGAGGAAAAGCTGCTCACCGAGATCCGCGACCTGCTCAAGGAGCGGAAGTAAGCCGCCATGCGCGACATTCTGCGCGACGGCCTGAGCAAATTGGGCCTGGACGAAGCGCGCTCGGCGGATTTGGAGGCGTTCGCGCGCCTGGTGCTGGAGCGCAACCGCGTGATGAACCTCACCGCCATCACGGACGAAACGGAGTTCGCGCGGCTGCATCTGCTGGACTCCGCGGCGCTGCTCAAGCTGGTGAAGCTGGACGGCAAGAGCGTGATCGACGTGGGGACCGGCGCGGGCTTTCCGGGCGTGCCGCTGCGCATCCTCTGCCCGCTTGCCCGCATGACGCTGCTGGACGCGACGGCGAAGCGCGTGGATTTCCTGCGCGAGGCATGCCAAACGCTGGGATTGGACGGCGTTGAGTGCGTCCACGCGCGGGCGGAGGAGCTTGCCGCGCAGCGGCGCGAGAGCTTTGACTATGCGACCTCCCGCGCGGTCGCCGCGCTGCCGGTGCTGTGCGAGCTGTGCCTGCCCTTTGTGCGTGTCGGCGGAAGCATGCTCGCCATGAAGAGCACGCAAAGCGACGAGGAGCTGGACGCAGCCCAACACGCGATCGCCCTGTTGGGCGGGCGCGTGGCGCGCGTGGAGGACTATACGGTGCCGACGAGCGAGGTGACGCACCGGCTGATCGTCATTGACAAGGTGAAGCCCACGCCGCCAAAATATCCGCGCACGTTTGGGCAGATCAAGAAAAAGCCGCTGTAACGCCGATTCAACCATGCGGCGGCAAAAACGGAGGGGATCCACTTGGGACAGGTCATCGCAGTCGTGTCGGGCAAGGGCGGCACGGGAAAAACCGCACTCACCGCGCTCATCGGCGCGGCTCTTGCCACGGCGGGACACAGGACGCTGCTGCTGGACTGTGACGTGGGGCTGCGCGACCTGGACCTTGCGCTGGGCATGACGGACCGGGCGCTGATGGACTTCTCCGACGTGGTCGCGGGCCGCGCGAAGCTGGAGGAGGCCGCCGTGCAGCACCAGAGGCTCAAGCAGCTGTATCTGCTCACCGCCCCGGTGACGACGGAGGCTTCGCTGGAGGACCCCGACGGCATGAAAAAGCTGATCGAGGAAGTGAAGCAGGAGTTCGACTTCTGCTTGATCGACGCCGGCGCGGGACTGGGCGAGTCGTTCCGGCTTGCCACCGGCTGCGCCGACCGCGTGATCGTAGTCTCGACGACGGAGCCCTCCTGCCTGCGCGACGCGCAGCGCACGGTCATGGAGCTGAGCCGCTTCCCGGCGGGCAAGCTGCATCTGGTGGTGAACCGGCTGCGCCGCCGCCTGCTCCGCTCGCTGCGCTCGAATATTGACGACGCGATGGACGCGGCGGGCCTGCCGCTGCTGGGCGTGGTGCCGGAGGACGAGGACGTGCCGCTGATGCTTGGCCGCGGCCGGGCGGACGGCTTTGGCTACTATTCCGGCGCGCGCCGCGCCTGCAAAAACATCGCAAGAAGGCTCTGCGGGGAAAAGGTCCCGCTGATGAAAACCATTTAAAGACGAAAGAAACAGGAGGCGTCGATGCCTCTCTCAAGCCATGGAGTACGCTGGATGGCTTCAGGGAAGCATCGACAGGACGGCCATAAGGCAGAAAGGAATCATATGAATATTGCATTGATCGCACATGACAATCGCAAGGAACTGATGGTGCAGTTCTGCACCGCCTACGCGGGCATCCTCACCCGTCACACCCTGTGTGCGACGAACACCACAGGCAGGATCATCTCAGAGGAGACCGGACTCAACATCCACCTCTTCATGAACGGCGCACAGGGCGGGGACGAGCAGATCGGCGCGCGCATCGAGTGCAACGAGATCGACCTCGTGCTCTACTTCCACGACCCGGGCAGCCCGGACTACAACGACAGCATTTCCTATATGGCGAAGCTGTGCGACAAGAACCGTATCCCCTTCGCCACCAACTCCGCCACCGCCGAGGCGCTGATCCTTGCGCTCGACCGCGGCGATCTCGACTGGCGCGACATCGTCAATCCCAAGACCAAGCCGTTCATGGCGTAAGATAATGACGCCCGAATGAAAAAAGGAGAGAAAGAAAAACTATGATGCAGTCCCGTACCCACAATTGCGGCCAGCTCCGGCAGGAGAACGTCGGCGAGAAGGTCAAGCTTGTCGGCTGGATGGAAAATCTGCGCGAGGTCGGCGGAAGCCTTGCCTTCCTCGTGCTGCGCGACTTCTACGGCACGACGCAGATCGTCGTCGAAACCGCGGAGCTTTTGGCGCAGGTCAAGAGCTATAACAAGGAATCCACCATCAGTGTGGAGGGCGTCGTGCGCGAGCGCGCGAGCAAGAATCCCAAGCAGCCCACCGGCGACATTGAGATCGTCCCGGAGAAGATCGAGCTGTTGGGCCGCTGCCGCTACAACGAGCTGCCCTTTGAGATCAACCGCTCCCGCGAGGCGGACGAGACGGCGCGCCTCAAGTACCGCTATCTCGACCTGCGCAATCCTGCGGTCAAGGCGAACATCATCCTGCGCTGCAACGTCGTCGCGGCGCTGCGCAGCGCGATGCTCGCCCACGATTTCCTTGAGATCACGACGCCGATCCTGACCGCCTCATCCCCCGAGGGCGCGCGCGACTATCTGGTTCCGGCGCGCAAGCACCCCGGCAAGTTCTACGCCCTGCCCCAGGCGCCGCAGCAGTTCAAGCAGCTGCTCATGACCTCGGGCTTCGACCGCTATTTCCAGATCGCACCCTGCTTCCGCGACGAGGACGCCCGCGGCGACCGCTCCCCCGGCGAGTTCTACCAGCTCGATATGGAGATGGCGTTCGCCACGCAGGAGGACGTGTTTGCGATCTGCGAGGACGTGCTGCCTCCAATCTTTGCAAAGTACGGCACATACAACATCGCCTCCCAGCCGCCGTTCCGCCGCATTGCGTACCTTGACGCGCTGGAGACCTACGGCACGGACAAGCCGGACCTTCGCATCGACCTGACGGCGAAGGACGTCACCGCGCTGTTTGCGGGCACGGAGTTCGAGCCGTTCAAGGACAAGACCGTCAAGGCGGTCGCGATCTCCGACTGCGCGCTCACGCGCAAGCAGATCGAAAAGCTGCTCACCGACTGCGAGGTCCAGAGCGGCACGAAGGGCTACTGGTTCAAGGCGGACGAGAGCGGCGCGCTCGCCGGTGGCGTGGCGAAGTTCGTCGACGCCGAGAAGGCGAAGGCGCTGCTGCCGCTCGCGCCGAACACGCTGGTCGTGCTCGCCGCCGGCGAGCTGGCGACGAAGATGGTCGGCGTGGAGATCAAGACCTTCGGCCGCGAGTGCGCGGGACACATGGACAAGGAGCGCTATGAGTTCTGCTGGATCACCGATTTCCCAATGTACGAGATCGGCGACGAGAGCGGCGAGCTGGAATTCTGCCACAACCCGTTCTCCATGCCCAAGGGCGGCCTCGACGTGCTGCTCAAGGCGGAGAAGGGCGAGATCGACCCACTGACGATCATGGCGGACCAGTACGATCTGGTGTGCAACGGCGTGGAGCTCTCCTCCGGCGCGGTGCGCAACCACGACCCCGAGAT
>SVKP01000036.1 GCA_015068395.1 Oscillospiraceae bacterium | reverse complement strand
CTCGGCCTTCGCCGCGGGCTTCTTCGTCTCGGCCTTCGCCGCGGGCTTCTTCGCCTCGGCCTTTGCCGTCTTTTTCGCGGCAGGCTTTGCCGGCTCCGGCTTTTCCGCCTTTGGCGCGCGCGCGGCCCGCTCGGCGGGCAGCTTGCCGCTGCCGCGGAAGAACACCGCGCCGTAGGGCGGGATCGTCACCGCGATCGACGCCTCCTTCCCGTGCGAGGGCACGCGCTCGCAGCGCACGGGGCCGTTGTAGTTCCAGCCGCTGCCGCCGAATTCCGGGCGGTCGGTGTTGAAGACCTCGTGGTACTCCTTCTTCGACGGGACGCCGAAGCGATAGCCCTCATAGTGGTTGGGCGAGAAGTTGACCACGCAGACCAGCTCGTTACCCTTCTTGTCGCGGCGCAGGAACACGATCACGTTGTTCTCGTTGTCGTCCGGGACGAGCCACTCAAAGCCCTCCCAGCTGAAGTCGATCTCCCACAGCTCCGGGCTTTCGAGGTAGAAGCGGTTGATGGCGCGGAAGAATTCCTGCATCTGCCGGTTCTCCTCGTTTTCACGCAGAAGATACCAGTCCAGCTCGTTGGCGAAGTCCCACTCGTGCCATTGGCCGAGCTCCGCGCCCATGAACGTCAGCTGCTTGCCGGGATGGCCGTAGAGATAGGCGGTGAAGCCGCGCACGCTGGCGAGCTGGCTCCAGTCGTCCCCCGGCATCTTGCCGCGCAGCGAGCCCTTCATGTGCACAACCTCGTCGTGCGAGATCGGGAGCACATAGTTCTCGGAAAACGCGTACATCAGCGAGAAGGTGATGTCCTTGTGGTGGAACTGGCGGAACCACGGGTCGAGCTTGAGATAGTGGCACATGTCGTTCATCCAGCCCATGTTCCACTTGAGGTTGAAGCCCAGCCCGCCCACGTCGGTCGGGCGGGTGACCAGCGGCCACGCGGTGGATTCCTCCGCCACCATCATCACGCCCGGGTCGATGGAGAACGCCATGCGGTTGAGCTCACGCAGGAACTCGATCGCCTCGATGTTCTCATGCCCGCCGTAGGTGTTGGGCGACCACTCGCCGTCGCGCCGGTCATAGTCGAGATAGAGCATCGACGCCACCGCGTCCACACGCAGCCCGTCGATGTGGAACTCGCGGAGCCAGAAGGCGGCGGAGGAGAGCAGGAAGCTCTTGACCTCGCCGCGCCCGTAGTCGAACACGCGGGTCCCCCAGCTCAAATGCTCGCGCTTACGCGGGTCGGCATACTCGTAGCAGCTCGTCCCGTCAAAGTCGCGCAGGCCGTGGGTGTCCTTGCAGAAGTGGGAGGGCACCCAGTCCAGAATGATCGAGATGCCCTTTTCATGCATCTTGTCCACAAAATACATGAAGTCTTTGGGCGTGCCGTAGCGCGAGGTCGCGGCGTAGTAACCCGTGACCTGATAGCCCCACGAGGCGTCAAACGGGAACTCCGTGACCGGCATCAGCTCGATGCAGTTGTAGCCAAGGTCCGCGCAGTACGCCGAAAGCTCGTCCGCCAGCGAGCGGTAGTCGTAGAACGCGCCGTTCTCGCGGCGCTTCCACGAGCCGAGGTGCACCTCGTAGATATTCAGCGGATTGTCGTAGACCTGCTTTTCGCGGCGGTGCTTGAGCCACTTCTCGTCGTGCCACGTATAGCCCGAGAGGTCGTAGAGCTTGCTCGCCGTGCCGGGGCGCGTCTCGGCGTGGTAGCCGTAAGGGTCCGCCTTGAGCGTCACATCGCCCTTGGGGCCGGTGACGGCGAGCTTATAGGCGTCAAACTCCGAAAGCCCGGGGATAAACGCCTCCCACATGCTCTGCGCGTTGCGGTACATCGGCCACGCCCCGCGGTCCCAGCCGCAGAAATCGCCGACCACCGAAACAGCTTGCGCGTTGGGCGCCCAGGTGCGGAACACCCAGCCGGACTTGCCGTCGCGCTGTGCGGGATGCGCGCCGAAGTAGGTGTAGGCGTCATACAGGTTGCCGCCGTAAAACGCCATGGTGTCAAGCTGTGCCAAATCGCCCATGTGAATCTCCCCCCGCTGTATTATTCAGATGTTATTCTTCCTCAGTTGAGCTGTTCCTTCCGCTGCACCGCGGCGCTGCCGTCTCCGCCGAGTCCCATGCCAAAGTCACGCTCCACGCTGGAAAGGTCGCGGTTGAGCATGTTTTCCATCACGCGGATATCCGCGTCGACGTCCATCGCCTCGCTGCGGTAGAGGTCGTCAAGCTGCTTTTCAAAGTTTTCCAGCAGCGTGTCCATGATCGACTCGATGCGCTCCTTCGCCTGGCGAAGGTTCTCGCCCTCGATGCCCGCCTCCTCGAACTCCGTGTAGGTGCCGAGCAGCTTGAGCGTGGTGGGCAGATAGTAGTCAAAGAAGGTGGACGCCTGCTTCTGCTTCTCAGGATGCAGCTCGACTTCCTTGAAGATCTTGCCCGCGATCTCCTCCATGTGGTCGAGCTTTTCGGAGAAGATCGGGTCCGGGATGCGGTCGTTCGCGTCGCGGATGGCGCGCAGCGCGCCGGAATAGCCCTCGGTCGCCTCCTTGGGCGTGAGGTTCTCCTTCTTCGTGCGCTCCTGGAGATAGCGCTGATAGGCGTCCGCGCTGCGGAAGAGGATGTCGTGGCCCGCGTCGTAGAACGCGCCGGTCTCAAACATGTTCTTTTGCAGCATATACTCGATGTCCTTCTGCACGACGGACGCCTTCTTGCCGGTAATCATGCAAAGCTCCTCAAGCTTCACAAAGTCGCGCTCGCCCATGAACGCCTTATAGCGCTCGATACGCCCGCGCCGGCGCTGCATCTTACGGCCGGAGATGAACATCGTCGCGCCGCCGGCGACAAAGCCGATGAGCGAGAAGATCCCGCCCCAGTCCACATAGTTGAGCCCGTAGTTGAACATGTCCCCGATCTCCGAGGCAAGGCCGATCCCGAAGATCGCCATGCTGACGAGGCCGATGATCTGGAGCACGCGCGCGCTCTTGTTCGTGTCGCTCGGGGACTTGGTGACTCTCTTCGCCGCGCTGGAGACCTTGGAGGTCGTGGTCTCGCGGGTCACGGTGCGCTGCGGGGTCTTGCGCACGCCGGAGGTGCGCTCCTGCGTGGTGGTCGTCGTGGTCGTGGTCCGCGTCGTCGTATAGGTGCGCTGCACGGGGCGGCGCTTGTCGTCCTTGAGCTTGTTAATCAGCAGGATCAAGCCGATCCACCAGCCCCATCCGCTGGCAAACAGCAAGCCGATGATTACCCAGCTGAACCAGTCGTTCCCGCTCTTCTGCGGGATCACGTTCGACGTATAATGATAGCGCTCCTCACGCTGCCCATGCTGCTCATGCTGTTCCCCGGTCGAGCGGAACGATCCGCTCTGTTCGTCATACTTCCACTCCTGGCTCATTTTGGCTCCTTCTCTCCCCTGCGGGTAAGCTTTGTTTTATGTCCCTGCGCGTCCACCAGCCACGTGTTGTCCAGCTGTGATCGGAGGTTCCCGGTCACAGCGTTGACGTACTCCCGGCGCAGCATGGCACGCTCGTTTTTTTCTTCGTCGGTCAGGCCCTCCGGCGTTTTTGCCTTGCGGGCAAGCTCATTGATGCGGTCGATCTTTTTTTGCTCCATATCTTCTCTCCGAAAGGATCAGACTTCTTCTAAATTATCATTCAAATCTCTGGATCAAAATCGCTGTTCTCCCTTTCCTGCTCAGGCCTCCGACCTCGGCGAGCGTGAACTTGCCGAACCCGCGCGCGGAGACGACGTCCCCCTCGCGGACCGGCGCGTCCGGCTTCACCGTTTCGCGGTGATTGAGCTGCACGCGCCCCGAGGCGATCAGCTCCGACGCACGCGCGCGGCTCATGGAGAACCCCGTCGCAGCGACCGCGTCGAGCCGCAGCGTCGCCACCGTGTCGCGGATCTCACGGATACGCTGCTCCGGCACGGCGAGCTCCGCGAGCGCGATCGGCGCGGGCGCAAGCTTCGCGCGTCCGGCGCCTGTCCACTCCCGCAGCAGATGCCCCTTGATCTCGGCGCACACGATCACGTCCGCCGCGTCCCCGGAGACAAGGATGTCGCCGAGCCTCGCGCGTTCGACGCCCAGCGCCATCAGGCTCCCGAGCAGGTCCCGGTGCGTCAGCGCGTCCTCCCTGCGGAACCGAACGCGCAGCGCCGCCAGATACTCCTCCGGGTCCGGCTCGTCCTGCCAGTCCGGCAAAAAACAAAGCATTCGCCTCTCCGCGCGCTCATATCCGCCGATCAGCGCCCATCCGTCATGGATCGCCGCGGCATGCAGCAGGTCCTCCGCGCTCCGTGCTTCGGCGGGGCTCAGAAATTCCGTGTGCGTGGGGACGTTCCTCCCACGGCTCTGCTCGCACTTGTCGAGGACGTGCGCGAGCAGCAGCCGCTCCTCGGCAGTTCGCGCCGCGCGGTCCAACAGCGTCTTTCTGTCCATATTCTCCGATCCAAAAGTCTGTGCATATTCTTCCATCAAGAAGAATAGCACAAATGCGTCCGTTATGCAAGGCAAAAAAGCGCGCCCCGCCGAATGATGGCGGAGCGCGCCGCATGGATGCGCATGGTTTTATTTCTGCCGGACGCGGATGATGCAGGTGATCGTCGCGTCGCCGACCTTCGCGACAACGTGCGCCGTTCCCTTGCTGATGGGCGTCAGCTTGCCGTCCGAGGCAACCTTGACAACAGATTCCTTGTCGGATGTCCAGGACGAGACCGGCACGTCCGTCCCGGAAATTTGCAGCGCGATGGGATCGCCGCCGATATACACGGTGCAGTCGGGATAGCCCGTATCCGGGTCCTTTTGCAGCGTCGTCCCGTAGTTGGTCTTGACCTTGAGCGACGAGGCGTCCACATGCGTCGTCGTGGTGGACGGCGTCTGGGCGGTCGTGCCGGAGGACGTCTGCTGTTCGGAGCCGGAGGGCGTCTGCGACGCGGTGCCGGGCGCGGGGGGCTCCGTCGGCGTAATAGGCTCCACGCTCGTCGGTGCCTCGGCGGGCGCGGCGGTCTTGCCCGTGTTGGTCACGCGCACGATGCAAACAAGCTCGCGCGACCCGACCCTGCAGCGGAGCTTGGTGCTGCCGTTTGCCGCGGCAGTCACCGTCCCGTCGGGCGAAAGCGCAGCGACGTTGGCGTTGTCGATGCTCCAGTGCGGCGTCGCCTCCGTGCCGGAGACCTTCACGCGGAAGCTGTCCCCCACGCCGCTGAGCGTGAAGTCCTCGCGGTTGAGCTTGGCGTTCGAGACGTCGACGTTCTCATCCTCTGTCACGGGCACGGGCTCGACCGCAGACGTCCCCTGCGTGCCGTCCGGCTCCGTAACGCCCGGCTCCGTTCCGCCGTTCTCCGGTTCCGTCCCGGGGATCGCGGGCGTGTCGTCCGTGGGCACCGTCTCGTCGGACGGCTGGAAAAACGGGTCCGTGGCCTCTCCCACATTGCTCGCGGGAACAGCGGGAAGATTGTCGGACTGCCCGGTGGTCGACGCGGGCGCCTTGCCGCCTCTGACGATGCTGTCGCCAAACAGGTACCAGCTCAGAAGTCCCAGCACCAAAACCACCACAACGATCAGCCCGCCGCGCGCGGACAGCGCTTTATTCTTATCGGCAATCCGGCGTCCGCGCGTCTTCTTTTTCCTGGCGCCGCGCACGCTTTCGCCATCCTCCTCGCAAAACGGGCAGCTGTGATAGGTGGAGGAATACATCTCGCCGCATATCGGGCACTTGATCAGATCCATGCCTTGCTCCTTCATCTCGATTTAACACAATTTTATGTCAACTTCGTCGGCAAATACGCCGACATTATGTAAATAATCGCAGTTATTTACATAATATCACTTTTTTCGCATCCGTCAACCTTTCTTTCCAAAAAAAACGCTCTCATGCCATTCCATGCCTTGATTTTTCGGCAAAAACCGCCTATAATAACGCCGATAGATTACAAATGCGTCAGGAGGAACCGCGATGGGCGTCATGTTTATCGGTATCGCCGGAGGTACCGGCTCCGGCAAAACCACGCTGACCGAGCATCTCAAGCAGCACTTTGGGGACGATATCACCGTCATCCACCACGACAGCTACTACAAGCGCCAGGACCTCCCCTTTGAGGAGCGCTGCAAGCAGAACTACGACCACCCGGACGCATTTGATACGCCCATGCTCGTGGAGCATCTGCGCGCGCTGCGCGCCGGCAAGGCGGTCCGTGTCCCGGTCTATTCCTATGCGGAGCACCAGCGCACCGATGAGACGGAGTTGATCCGCCCGTCCAAGGTCGTCATTGTCGAGGGCATTTTGATCTTCCATCACCCAGTGCTGCGCCAGATGCTCGACATCAAGATTTTTGTCGAGACCGACGCCGACGTGCGCATTCTCCGCCGCGCCCTCCGTGACGTGCGCGACCGCGGCAGGACGCTGGAAAGCGTCGTGACGCAGTACCTCACGACGGTCAAGCCCATGCACGAGCAGTTTGTCGAGCCCACGCGCAAATATGCCGACATCATCGTGCTTGAGGGCGGGCGCAACCTCGTGGCGCTGGACATGATTATGCAGCGCATCGAGAACCACATCGCCGCCACCGACGTGCTCACGGAGAACACCGAGCCGGAGCCGGACATTATCATTCCCTGATCGAAGCACAACGTCGTTTTCCGCCGTCCCGCCGCCGCGGGGCGGCGGTTTTCTTTCCCCTATGACGGCGCCGCGCCGGGTTTTGTTCCCCCGGCGCGCATAATGAAGCGAGGCGGAGCGGTCCTTGTCGGACCGTTCCGCCCCGCGCGTGATGGATTTCACTTTACCGCATCAGTTCTCCCATGCCGCGCACAGCGGGACGAAGGTCGAGCTGTCAATGAGGAAAAGCTTATAGTGCTCCGGGTATGTGCTGATCCCCAGCAGCGTCGCGGCGTCCGCGTTCACGCACTCCCCGGTCAGCTTCACGAGCTTGACCGAAAGCATTTTCCCGTCCGAATCATACTTCGCTAAGGCAAGCAGCGCGCCCTTGGGTGCGCATACCTTCCCGCCGGAGAGCGAGTACGATACGAAATGCGCGACGAGCACGTGGTCCGGATTCGCCGTGACGGTGACGGTTCCCGGCTTGCCCACATCCGAGGCGATGGGATTGCCGTTGTCTGTCCAGTTGGAGAACACGTATCCCTTCTTCGCGCTTGCCACGGCGGTGAGCTTTGTACCGTCCGCGTAGCTCCCGCCGCTGACGGTCTTGCCGTCCTTGTCCTTCAGCGTTACCGTTCCGTGCGCCGCAGGATCGGCGCTCGCGCTGACCGTGTAGGAAACGCGGCGGAAATACGCGGTGACAGCCTCCGCCCCCGCCGCCCGGAAGGTCAACGGATTGCTTGTGCTGGTCGTCCCGTTTTCGCGCTCCCAATGGTCGAACGCATAGTTTGTGTCCGCCGTCGCCGTCAGCGTAACGGTATTCCCGAACTTATAGGTACCCGCGCCCGTCACCGTGCCGCCCTTGCCGCCGTCAATGACGGCAGAGATCACGCAGTCGTTCGTAACCGTGAACGTGATGGTAGCGGTCAGCGGAGTCGCGATGCCCGGGTCGCAGACCTCCTGCAAGGTCATCGTCGCGGTGTAGGTTCCCGCGGACAGCCCGGTCTTCGGACGGACCCGGAGACTTGTCCAGCTGCCATGGAAGACCATGGTATCGGTATGGGCGTCACACTCAAACCAGTCCTCGGCGTTTCCGCTGCCCACCGCCTTAAAGGTAAACGGCTTTGTGTCATACACCTTGATATAGCCGCTCTCGCTGGTGTTTCGGACCCTTACGTATTTCCAATTCTGCACGTCGTAGCCCGCGCTCGCCGCGCCGCAGTCCATGGTGTACTTGCCGCCGGCGCTGGTCATATCACTGCCCTCGCCCGTGACCCACGCCGCGCTGTAGGCTTCCGAGGTCGAAACAAACTCGGCAATACATTCCTTGTCGCCCGAAACCGTCACGGTCAGCTCTCTCGACCCCGGCGTCCCCGTCCACTCCGATCCGTTGAACCAAAACGCCAGACGGTAGCCGCTCGCGGGCGTCGCCCGCAGCGTGACCTCCGTTCCCGGCTCGAAGTAGTATGTTGCGCCGCTGACGGAGGTGGGGGCATTGTCTCCGACCTGAACGGAGCCATCCCCGCGAATATTGACCACGATGGACGCGTCCGTCCGCTCAAATTCAGCGCTCAGCGTCATCGACTCGTTGACCGTGAGCGTGCGCGGGTTTTTCGTATTGCCGTCGCTCCACCGCGCAAACTTGTAATGCTCGTTGGGCGTCGCCGTCAGCGTCGCCTTTGCTCCGTTGGCGTAGATGCCGCTGCCCGTCACCGTACCGCCTTTCGCGGGCGACGCGGACACGGTGACCACATGGTTGTTCGTCACGGTGAACGTGATCTCGGCGGTCAGCGGCGGATCGATGCCCGGGTCGCAGACCTCCTGCAAGGTCATCGTCGCGGTGTACGTTCCCGCGGGCAGTCCGGTCTTCGGACGGACCTGGAGACCTGCCCAACTGCCATGGTAGATCATGGTATCGGAATTGGCGCTGCATTCAAACCAGTTCTCGGCGTTTCCGCTGCTGACCGCCGTAAAGGTAAAGGGCGCTTCATCGCATATGTTAATGTAGCCGCCGCTGGTATTCAGGACCCTTACATACTTCCAGTCCTGCTCGCCGTAGCCCACGTTCGCCGGTCCGCAGTCCACGGTGTACTTGCCGCCTGCGCTGGTCATATCACTGCCCTCGCCCGTGACCCACGCCGCGCTGTAGGCTTCCGAGGTCGAAACAAACTCGGCAATACATTTCTTGTCGCCCGAAACCGTCACGGTCAGCTCTCTCGACCCCGGCGTCCCCGTCCACTCCGATCCGTTGAACCAAAACGCCAGACGATAGCCCTCCGCGGGCGTCGCCTTGAGCGTGACCGTGGTCCCCGGCATATAATAAACCGTGGTGGTTTCTGAAACCGGCGCGTTGTCGCCGATCTGTACGGCGCCCAGTCCTCTGATCTCGACCCTCAGCGCCACTTTTTCGTCCGCGCGCGCCGTGCTGCTTCCAAGCGTCGGCGCAAGTGAGAGCACCAACGCCAGTGCCAGCAGAACGCTTCCAAGCCTTTTTTTCACGGTTTCTCCGTCCTTCCGTAGTTTTTCGTTTTGCCAAGCGGTTATGTTTTTCACATCTTCCATTTCACTCCGCCAGCCGCAGCACGACGCCGATCACGGCGGAACCGAGGATGAACACGATTGGGTGCAGCTTCTGCGTCGGCTTGACGAAATTCGTCAGCGCCAGCAGCACGGCGGCGAGCGCAAGGAGCCGCCAGTCCAGCCCGGCGACGCCGTTTTGCAGGAACGTCGCCTTCACCACCAGAATGCCCGCCGCGAGGATCATCGCGGTCGAGGCGGGACGCAGGCCGTAAAACGCGCCGTTTACATACTTGCTGTCCCGGAACCTCTGCAAAAACGCGGAGACAATCAAAATCACGATAATACTGGGCGTAATCAGCCCGACGGTCGCCACCGCCGCGCCAGCAACGCCGCCGGTGAGGAACCCGACATAGGTCGCCATGTTGACGCCGATCGGTCCTGGCGTGGACTCTGAGACCGCCACCATGTCGGCGAGCTGCGCATGGGTGAACCAGCCGGTGCGGTCGGAGATGGAATAGAGGAACGGAAGCGTCGCCATCCCGCCGCCGACGGCGAAGAGCCCTGTTTTGAAAAACTCCCAGAAAAGGCGCAGATAGATCATTTCGCCGCGCCCCCCTTTCCGGGCTGCACGTGGAGCAACACGCGCAGGGCAACGCCGCACACCCCCGCGAACACCACGAACACCACGGGCGACCAGTCGGTCAAAATCGCTCCCGCGGCAACCAGCAGGAAGACGCCCGTCGTCCACTTGTCGATCACGGATTTCTTACCCAGCTTCCACACGGCGTTAAAAATCAGCACACAGACGCACACGCGGATACCTGCGAAGGCGTTTTTGACCCACGCCAGCTCCGAGAAATGCGTGATAACGCCCGCCAGCAGCGAGATGATGACCAGCGAGGGAAACACGACGCCCAGCGTCGCGGCGACGCCTCCGGCGACGCCGTCCTTCTTTCTGCCGATGAACGTCGCCGTATTGACGGCGATCACGCCGGGCGTGCATTGGCCGATGGCGAAGTAGTCCGCCAGCTCCTCCTCGGTCGCCCAGCCCTTATTCTCGACGATCTCGCGCTGCAGGATCGGCAGCATCGCATATCCGCCGCCGAAGGTCATCACGCCGACCTTGGCAAAGGCGAAAAACAGCTCCAGCAGTTTTTTCAGCATGGCTTACTCCACATATCCGTACAGGCCGCGCACGGACACCTCCCCGGTGCGGATGGTCTCCGTCGCGCCGTTCGCGCGCAGCACCTGCAAGCCCAGCTCGTCGTCCACGCCGGTGGCAAGCACCTTCTCATGCACGTCCTCCCACAGCAGCTGCACCTCCTGCCCGATGGTCAGGCAGTCCCTGCGATAGGCGTCCAGATAGGGCTGGAGCCTGTGGCGCAGCAGCGCCATGTACAGCGCGTCCATCTCCTCGATCATCGCCGCCGCCAGCGCCGCGCGGGAAACCGCCTCGCCGGTCGCAAGGTTCAGCGAGGTGGCGATCTTCTCCAGCTCCCCCGCAAAGTCCTCCTCGGTCTGCGACACGTTGACGCCCACGCCCATAATGACGTATTGGAGCGCGCCGCTCTCGCCCTCCATGCTCAGCTCCGTCAGGATGCCGCAGAGCTTGCGTCCGCCCAGAACGAGGTCGTTCGCCCACTTGATCTTCGGGCGGACGCCCGCCACGCGCTCCACGGCGTTGCACACCGCCACCGCGCAAAAGCCCGTGATGGGCAGCAGGCGGTTGGGCTCCACCGGCGGGCGCAGCAGCACGGAGAGATAAATGCCCTTGCCCGCGGGGCTGAAAAAGCTCCTGCCGAGGCGTCCGCGGCCCCCGGTCTGCTCGTTCGCGACGGCGACGGTGCCGTCCACCACGCCCTGAGACGCGGCGCGCTTGAGGTAGGCGTTCGTCGAATCCACGCTGTCAAAGCACACCAGCTTGCGCCCCACCAGCTTCGTCTCGCCAAGCTTCGCGCGGATCTCCGTCTCGCTCAGGCGGTCCGGCGCGTCGAGCAGGCGATATCCCTGGCTCTTGCGCGCCTCGATGTCATAGCCGTCCCGCCGCAGCGCGTTTACGGCCTTCCACACCGCCGCGCGCGTGATCCCCAGCTCCTCGCTGATTCCCTCTCCGGACACAAAAGTCCCGCTGTTCGCCTGTAGCAGCTTCAACACGGTTTCCTTGCTCATGGGCCGTCCCTGCCTTCTTTCCTCAGTCTACATACAAAATATAGTATGACAAGCCGTCGTTTTTTACCAACACAGGAAATTATACAGCATCCTTGTCAATTTGTAAACCTCTTATAATTTTTCTGTTGACCAGAGAAAAAAATTTTCATAATTCTTGTGTTTTTTCTCTTGCCCTATCACTAAATGTAGACTATAATAGCAGACGATAATCGACTGATATTGACAAGGATCGCACTGTGAGTTTTTCTGATCTGAGATTCATTTTCTATATAGTCCCCGCTTTTGTGCTGGTGCACGCAGTTCTTCCCGGCAAGACGCGCAATGCGTTTTTGTTTTTGGGCAGCCTCGGGGTCTACGCTTTCGGGGCAGGCCTCGAATCCGCCGCCATTCTGGCCGCCATGACGGGCATGAACTACCTGTTCGGGCGCTGGATGTCACAGGAGGAGCCCATCGTGCGGCGCGCGTTTCTGGCGCTTGCGCTGTTGCTGAACTTTGGCGCGCTCTTCTTTTTCAAGTACCTTGCCGCCATGCTCGACGCGCTCAAGGACGTCATCGGGGCGGATTTCTCCTTTTTACACATCGCAATGCCCCTCGGCGTCAGCTTTTACATCTTCCAGATGGCAGCCTATCTGATCGACGTCTGCCGCGGCGACACGGAAGCGGAGGCGAATTTCTTCGATTTCGGCGCTTTCGTCGCCGCCTTCCCCCAGCTGACCATGGGGCCCATTCTGCGCTACGGGGACGTTCACGACGCCCTGAAGGAGCGGAAGCCGGGGCGCGAGGACGTCGAGCAGGGCTTTCAGCTTTTCGCCATCGGGCTTGCGTTCAAGGTTCTGCTGGCGGATCAGCTCGCATATCTATGGGTCGTGCTGGAGCGCATCGGCTTCGATTACATCTCGACGCCGCTTGCGTGGCTCGGCGCGGTGGGCTACAGCTTGCAGCTCTATTTCGACTTCCAGGGCTATTCGCTGATGGCGACCGGCCTTGGCCGTATGCTGGCGTTGCCCGTCGCGCGCAACTTTGACGAGCCGTATCTCTCCCGCTCGGTGAGCGAGTTCTACCGGCGCTGGCACATGACGCTCGGCACATGGTTCCGGGACTATATCTACATCCCGCTCGGCGGCAGCCGGAACGGCATGGGGCACACGATCCTCTCCCTCGCGCTCGTGTGGCTGTTGACCGGGTTCTGGCACGGGCCCACGCTCAACTACATCATCTGGGGCGGCGTGCTGTTTGTGTTCATCGCGCTCGAAAAGCTCTTCCTGCGCCGCGTGTTCGGAGGGCTGCACGTTCTCCCTCATCTGTATCTCCTCTTTGTGATCGTGCAGACCTGGGTCATCTTCCGCGTGGACGACCTGTCGGACCTGCTTGCGTATTTTCGCCGCCTGTACCCCTTCTTCGGGGACGCGGAGGCAATCAACCACGGCGACTTTCTCAAGTATTTCACCTCGTATTGGTGGCTGTTTGCCATCGGCATTTTCCTGTGCTTTCCCTGGCCGCGGCGCTGGTACGAGCGCTTTCGCGGCAACGCGCTGTTCTGGGTGCCGCTTTTCGCGGTCTTTTGGGTGAGCATCTACTTCCTCTCGACCGGTTCGGGCAGCGCTTTCCTGTATTTTAGATTCTGATTTGATTTGAGGTCTATTGATGAAACATCGTTCTTCTCCGCTTGTATGGCTCTGTGCCGCGGGCGCGGTCGCCCTCAGCGCTTTGCCTGTTATTGATCCGAACGGCGTCTACGCCGGATACACCGCCGCGCTGGACAAGTCCACCCCTGTGATTGCCGCGGTCTTTACCGCCGCGCAGGACGGCGTCTACCCCTGGAGCACCTTCGATTCCCCCGAGGAGATCCCCTACAGCCCCGCTTACCGTCCCCTGACGGGCACCGTCACCAACGAGGAGATGCACTCCTCCGTCGGCAACGAGGAGCCGTTTCAAGAGACTGTTCCCGCCGCCGGTACGCCTGCGGACGCCGCTTTGCCTGACGGAGAAGCCTCCGAGGGCGGCAGCAGCGCCGGCGGCAGCGAAAGCAGCGCCGTCAGCGGCGGCGAAGCGTCCGCGGCAGCGCCGGAGGACGCCGCCCCCGCGGAGACCGGCAGCAGCGGCGGCAGCTTTGTGACCGTCGATCTGAGCTGGTTCGACGACGCGCTCTTCATCGGCGACTCCCACACCGAGGGCTTCTGCGATTACGCGGGCGTGCGCAACGCCACCTATTATTATAAGCGCGGCATTGATATCTGGTCGGTGATGAACAAGTCCTTCGTCGGCGGAAAGCAGACGATCCCGCAGGCGTTGACCCAGCATCGCTTCGGCAAGATCTACATCATGCTCGGCATCAACGAGATCGGCTGCGGCACGACCGAGAGCTTTGCCGAGCAGTACGGAAAGGTCATTTCGCAGCTGCGCACCTTGCAGCCGGACGCGCTGATCTACATTCAGTCGATCTTCCACACCTCGCAGAAGAAGTCCGACACGACCGTCTACAACAACGACCGCATCAACGCCCGCAACGAGGCGATCTCCCATCTGGCGGACGGCGAGCATGTTTTCTATATCGACTGCAACGCCGTGTTCGACGACGAAAACGGCGCGCTGCAATCGTCCTATTCGGGCGACGGCGTGCACGTCAAGGCGCCGTATTACACGATGTGGCGTGACTATCTGCTCCTCTTCGGAAGACAGACCGACGGCACTGTCGTGGTCTCCGCCGATCCGACCGCGCCCGTCGCGGAGTCCGAGCCCGCAGCGGTGCCCGAAGCCGCCGCGGAGCCCGCGATCCCCGTGGCGCCCGCCGTCCCGGTTCCCGTCCCCGCGGTCAGGCCCGACGCCGCGCAGACGCCCGCGCAGGAGGAAAGCGCCCTCGCTGCGCCCGAAGCGTCCGAGACGCCCAACGAGCCCGTAACCGCCCCCGTGGACGCGCCAGCGCCCGTGCAGGAGGTCGCCCCCGCGCCTAAGGCTGCCGAGGAGCAACCGACGGAGGCTGTAGAGGAAGCCGCGGAAGACGCACAGGCAGAGGAAGCGCCAGCGGAAGAGCCCGTGGAGGCAGACAATGCGCCCGCGGATGCGGCGGAGGATACCGCCGTGCAGGAGGCTCCCCCTGTGGAAGAGGCCTCGGAGCCTGCGCCGGACGCCGTCGAAGAAGCGGAGGGCGGCGAGGGATAAGCCCTCTCCGCCGCGGGAATGGCGGCGCGAAAAAAATATTTTCGTCTTTTTGAAAAAAGTTCTTGACATTTCCCTATCTCATGTGTTAGGATATGCCTCGGTCGTGAAAAACGGCCGCGGCAAAATGGCCAAGTAGCTCAGTTGGTTAGAGCGCCGGCCTGTCACGCCGGAGGTCGAGGGTTCGAGCCCCTTCTTGGTCGCCATTTGCTGCTGTAGCTCAGTAGGTAGAGCGCATCCTTGGTAAGGATGAGG
>SVKP01000035.1 GCA_015068395.1 Oscillospiraceae bacterium | reverse complement strand
ATCCTGATCCCGCGCTTCACGCCCAAGAGCTACGCCAGGCAGATCACCAAAAAGCGCTGCAACTTCATCGCCGGCGTGCCTACGCTCTACGAGGCGCTGCTGCGGCTGCCGGGGATGGACAAGGCGGACTTCTCCAGCCTCAAGGGCGTTTTTTCCGGCGGGGACAGCCTCTCCGTCGAGCTGAAGAAGAAGTTCGACCGCTTTCTCTACGACCACAAGGCGGTCATTCAGGTGCGCGAGGGCTACGGCGCGACCGAGACGGTCTCCGCCTGCTGCCTGACGCCGCCGCACATGCACAAGGAGGGCAGCATCGGCCTGCCGTTCCCGGATACCTTCGTCAAGATCGTCGAGCCGGGCACCGAGCGCGAGCTGCCCTACGGTGAGGAGGGCGAGATTTTGCTCTCCGGCCCGACCGTGATGCAGGAGTACATGAAACAGCCGGAGGAGACCGCGCAGGCGCTGCGCGTCCACGCCGACGGGCGGACCTGGCTCTACACCGGCGACCTCGGCACGATGGACGAGGAGGGCTTTATATTTTTTCGCGGACGCGCGAAGCGCATGATTATCTCGTCGGGCTACAACGTCTATCCCGCACAGATCGAAAACATACTCGACGCGCATGAGGCGGTTCAGATGAGCTGCGTCATCGGAGTGCCGGACGCATACAGGATGCAGAAGGTCAAGGCGTTCGTCAAGCTCAACCCCGGCTTCGCGCCGGACGAGGCGACGAAGCAGTCCATTCTGGCGCACTGTAGGAAAAATATCGCAAAATACGCCATGCCCTACGACATCGAGTTCCGGGAGGACCTTCCCAAGACCCTGGTGGGTAAGGTCGCGTATCGGATGCTCGAGGAGGAGGAACGCGTAAAGCTCGGCCAGGCCGGATAAAACGGAGGGACGATCATGCAAGCAGAGAGACTTTTGAACGCGCTTCGCTCAGGGGAGCTGGACGAACGACTGCGCCCGGTCTACGGCGCGGCGGCGCTTGCGAAGACGCGCGGGCGCTTTGAGCCGGTGATCGAGGGCTTTTGCCGCCTCTTTGACCCGGAGCGGACGCGGGAGCTGTATCTTTTCAGCGCGCCGGGGCGCACGGAGCTGGGCGGCAACCACACTGACCATCAGGGCGGCTGGGGCCTTGCCGGAAGCGTGAACATGGACACGCTCGCCTGCGTCGCGCGCAACGACGAGCCGATCATCCGCGTGCATTCCAAGGGCCACGACCCGGTGGTGCTGGACGTGAGCGACCGGGCGATCCGCGAGGACGAGCGCAGCTGCTCAAGCGCGCTGGTGCGCGGCATCGCGGCGAAGCTGGACGAGCGCGGCTACACCGTCGGCGGCTTCGACGCCTACACCGAGACCAGCGTGCTGCGCGGCTCGGGGCTCTCCAGCTCGGCGGCGTTCGAGGTGTTGACCGGCACGATCATGAACTGCCTGTTCTGCGGCGGGGAGCTGGGCTCCACCGAGCTTGCAAAGATCGGACAATTTGCCGAAAACGTCTATTACGGCAAGCCCTGCGGCCTGCTGGACCAGATGGCGTGCGCCACGGGCGGCGTGATCGCCATCGACTTTGCCGACCCCGCGAACCCGGATGTGCGCCGCTGCGCGGTGGACTTCGAACGCGAGGGCTACGCGCTGGTCGTCATTGACAGCGGCGCGAATCACTCCGACCTGGACGACGCCTACGCCGCGATCCCGCGCGAGATGGGGCAGGTGGCGCGCTTCTTCGGCGCTGAGCGCCTCCACGACGTGGACGAGGAGCGGTTCCTGCGGGAGCGCGACAAGGTCCTCGCCGCCTGCGGCGAGCGCCCGGTCCTGCGCGCCGAGCATTTCTTCGCGGAGACCCGGCGTGCGCTGGAGCAGTACGAGGCGCTGTCCAGAGGCGAGTTCCAACGCTTTCTTGATTTGGTACGGGAGTCCGGGACGTCCTCGGAGGAAAAGCTGCAAAACGTGGCGCTCGACCGCCCGGACGGCGACCGCTTGCTGCGCGTGATCGAAAAAGCCCGCGCGCTCGCGGGCGAGCGCGGCGCGGCGCGCGTCCACGGCGGCGGCTTCGCCGGCACCGCGCAGGCGTATGTGCCGCTCGATAAGCTCAACGCCTTCGTCGAGGGTATGGAGGCGGAATTCGGCAGGGGCCGCTGCCACATCGTCCAGATCCGCAACGTCGGCGGCGTACAGCTTTTATGAACAAAACGTCACGTCGGAATGAGGAAAGGGAGGAGCGTATGAAAAAGAGGCTCGGAGGCGTCCTGCTCACGCTGGCGCTGCTGCTTTCGCTTGCGCCAATGCTGAACACGGGCGCGAAGGCGGCGAACAATCCAACGAAGGTCTGTATCATCACGGACAGTGGATACAAGTCCTTTGACCTTACCGGTTACACGGATACGATAACGGTCGGCAACGGCACCGCTACCTATCAGGTAGGCTTCAACAGGCTTATCCTCGAAAACTATGTGGTCAGCGGCAGCGGCATCTGCACGGTCGGGAACGGAGACTACGGAATCTACAGCGACGGGAATCTGACCATTCGAGTCACAGGGACATGCAGCCTCGCTTCTTCGGGCGGCACGGCCGGCTATCGCTACGGCATTTATGCGGAAGGCGATCTGATGATCGAGGACGGCAAGGGAGGACAAAACAAATTGACCGTAAGTCTGGGGAAAACCGCTTCCTCTGAAGCAGCCGGCATTAGGTGCGGCGGCAAGCTTACCGTGCGGGATGGGCAGTCTTCCGGCGTGCTGTCCGTCAGCGTCACAGGCAGCGACGTTAGCGCAGGCGGTGGGACAAGCTGCGGGATCCGCGCCGCGGCGATGGATCTGCGGCCGGACAACGTGACAGCCATCGGCGGCAGCGTCACCGGCAGCAGCGCCAAAAGCTGCGGTATTTACTCAACCGGTTCCGTCAGCGTTTGTTGTGATCTTGAGGCCAAGGGGGGCTCCGCAAGCAACACACAGAGCGGCAGTGAATTCGGAAGCTTCGGCATCTATGCCGGCAGTCTGAGCGTAAGCTGGGGCACGCTGGAGGCCACGGGCGGCTTGTCGAAGGACGGCGTGAGCGAGGGCATTTATACGAACCTCGGTTTGACCGTTGGCGGCTCCGGAGTGGTGCTCGTCAAAGCAAAGGGCGGCACAAAAACAGGCGGCGCCACATGGTCCTGCGGCGTTTACGGCAAGCTGACCATGAACAGCGGCACACTGGAGGCGACCGGCGGCAGTCTGGGCAGCGGAGTCACGGGCGGTCAGACCTACGGTATTTATCTGACCGCCGCTCCGACGCTCGCCGGCGGCACGGTCACAGCCGACAGCGGCTCCGCTGGCTCAAACAGTGGAAAGCGATGCGGGATCACGTGCGTAAACAGCTTTGCGATCAACTCGACAGGCGGTACGCTGATCGCAAAGGGGTACAAGCAGGCGCTGGACCAGGTCAGCAGCGCTTCGGCGCCGACGCTGTGGCAAAGCGACAACTATAATGGCGCCGGTGCAACGGTGCTGAAAAGCTACTCTTCGTCTTATGCGCCGAGATACAAATACCTGAAGATCGACGCCACCGCTGTCAGCGTCAGCATGGAAGGCTGGACCTACGGCAACGAGGCGAAGTCGCCGCTTTACTCCGACTGCGGCTGGACGGGGAAGACAGTCGCCTATACCGGCACGACCGCCGCCAACGCGGCATACAACAGCAGCGACGCGCCGACGGAGGCGGGGAGCTACAAGGTCACAGTTTCCTATACGTCGCCGAAGGCGATTACAGGCTCTGCGAGCTTTACCGTCGCAAAGCGCTCAGCGACCATAACGGCGAAGGACCAGACGATTTCCCCCGTCGGAAGCATCGCCACGGGCGTGGCGCAGGCGACGCTCAGCGGCACGGTGAGCGGGCACTCGCTTTCGGCGGTCACGCTGACGGCGAATCCATCGACCGGCAAGATCACGCCGAGCGAGGCAAAGATCAAGGACGCAAGCAACAACGATGTGACGGCAAACTACAATCTTACTTACATGGCGGGCGCGCTGACGGTGCAGGAGACGATGATCGCCTCGGGCGAAGTCGGAACGCTGAACTGGAAGCTGACGGACGCCGGTGTGCTGACGATCTCCGGCACCGGCGCGATCCCGGATTATACCAATGACACCGCCGACAGCAGGCCGTGGGTCGATTACTGGAAAAAAATCAAGCGGCTTGTGGTGGAGGACGGTGTTACCCGCATCGGAAATCAGGCTTTTTCAGGCTTTGAGTATATGACGTCCGCGACGATCGCAAGCAGTGTGACGAGCATCGGAGATTGGGCATTTTACTACTGCACAAGCCTGTCCGATGTGGCGCTTGGCGAGAATGTGACGTTTGGCAAAAACGCATTTACCGACGCGCCCGTCGAGGCGGCTGTTCTCGCGCGGGAAAACGATGCCTATACCTCAAGCCAATATTTTGACGAGCTTTGCTCCGTTACGCTCACCGGGAACTACCGCGACGATGTGATTGCGGTCGCGCTCTCTCAAAAGGGTTACCACGAGGGTGACAGCGAGGCGGACTACGGCGGTGGCAATACCTCCGGCAAAGGAGATTATACGGAGTACGGACGGTATCTGACCAGCACCGGCAACGCGTGGTGCTCGGAGTTTACGACCTGGTGCGTCCGCATGGCGGGCGTTCCCACGAGCCTGCTGGCGAACAGCCGCGGCGCGAACGCCAAGACCTTTACCTCCGGCACGAGCGCGCAGTATTATGACTGGTCGAAGACCGTATGGGGCGGCGGTTCCTATACGCCGCAAAAGGGAGACATTATTCTCTGGTACTTTAAGACCGACGGCGCCTTCGACGCGGCGACGTACTCCAATAAGGACCTGAGCCACACGTCGATCCTCGAGAGCGCGACGGTCAACGGCGACGGAACCATAACGCTCCGCGTTGTACACGGCAACTCCTCAAACTCCGTGCGGGAAAGCTCCTATAAGGTGAATGCCGCGACGGGAGAGTACCCCGGCTATGGCTGTGTCGGCTATTTTGTCGCGCCGGACTATGCAGGCACGGCGACGAAGCGCACGGTCACGTTCCATGCGAACGGCGGCACAACGAGCGTGGCGAGCAAGACCGTCGCGGACGGCGGGCTCTACGGTGCGCTGCCCATCCCGACGCGCGCGGGCCAGACCTTCCTCGGCTGGTTCACCGCCGCCGAGGGCGGCGAGCGGGTCAACATGTACACGCCCTGCCCGGACGCGAATCAGACTCTGTACGCACACTGGGCGACCGTCGCCGTCAGCGCGACGCGCAGCGGCAGCACGCTCACCTATACCGTGAAGAACGCCCCCGACGGCGCGCTGCTGGTCGCGGCGCGCTACGACGGCGGCAGGATGACAAATATCCAGACGGTCTCCGTCAGCGGAAGCAGGACGGGCAGCCTGAATATGGCAGACGGCAGCGGCGACGTCTACAGGCTCATGCTTGTGGACGGCAAGTCCTTCGTCCCGTTGTGCGAAGGCTGGGACAGCAGCAAGGGATAAGAAGAATAATAACGCGAGGCGGAACCGCAGATACAGCGGCTCCGCCTCGATGCATTTTATTCAGCTTTCCCGGTTATCCGTCCGTTTCCGCGAGCACATGCTTGTCCGAGAGGAAGCAGATCTGGTCCCGGTCGGTGAAGCAGAGCGCCCAGCCAAGATCGGTCTCCTTCCATGCAAGCGGCTTGTCGTAGTCGTTGGACACGCCCGGCTCCTTCAAAAAGACGTACGCATGGCGCGGCATCTCTGAATTGTCGTAGGCGTAGACTGCCGTGGAAAAGTAGCCGTTCGGAAAGGACGTCGTCCAGCCGTCCGCCGTGCGCGACACGACGAGGTCGGACGCGCCGCGCTCGATGATCTCCGACGCCGTCTTTCCCGTTTCGGCGTCAAGGGTCTCTCTGCGCTCGTACACCGTCGCGCGGACGCGGAAGTCCGGCAGGTCGATGAAGCCCTCGCGCGTGTAATACGCCTGTTCGGCGCTCAGGGCGACCATCTCGCTTCCGTTGTGCACGTCGGCGGACGCCTGCATGCCGTACCGGCTGAGCAGCACATCCAGCGCGCGCTGCGCCTCGTCAAGCGTGAAGCCGGACAGAGAAAAATCGTCCGGCACGCGGTACGAGAAGCTGGCAGGGAGCGGCGGACGCCCGTCTTCCGCGCGCAGGATCTCCTCCGTGGTCTTGCCGGAGAGGACCAGCTCCGCCGGCAGAACGTCCGGCTGTTCCAGCACGCCGATGTCGTAGTGCACCTGCGCGCCCGTCAACTGCCAGGAGCCGCCCAGACCCAGCGCCTCGGCGACATAAGCCCCGCCCAGCGCGCCCAGCGCGTCCATCGTCTCGCCGCTCTGCTCGAACCACACTTCGCCGCACGATGTGTCAAGCCAGAAGCGCTGCTCCTGAGCGCCGTTTCGCAGCGTGCCGGAGACCAGCTCCGTCAGCTGATACGGTGCGACGCCGAGGTTGTGGAAGACATATGGCTCGACGCTCACGAGCTCCGCGCCGGGGAGCGTGAGCTCCAGCCACTCGCGCATCATCTGTTCACCCTTTTGCTGTGCGCTGTCCTTCTCCCGCTGCGTATACTGCTCGCCCATGCAGCCCGCGAAGCACGCGAGCAGCGCCAAAAGCACCAAAAGCGCGCCTGCTCTTTTCATGGTTTCCCCCTTTTCCACGGCTGACCGCGCGTCCGGGCGGCGCCGCGCAAAAAGCGGAGCGGGGCAGCGCCCCGCTCCGCAATGACGCGATGATGTGGTCGATACCTCAGTGGGTCTCGTTGTACTTCTTGATGCCGAGCGCCAGCAGGTCCATCGCGCGCTCAAGCTTCTTCTGCTCGAGGACGTAGGCGATGCGGATCTCGTTCTTGCCCTTGCCGGGGGTGGCGTAGAAGGGCTCGCCGGGGGCGAACATCACGGTGTCGCCATTGTCGTCGAACTCCTCAAGCAGCCACATCTGGAACTTGTCGGCGTCGTCCACGGGCAGCGCCGCCATCAGATAGAACGCGCCCTTGGGGCACTCACACACAACGCCGGGGATCTCGGCGAGCTTGCGCACGACGGTGTCACGGCGGAGCTTGTACTCCTCGCGCACGGCGGCGAAATACTCGGGGCCGACGGTGTAGAGGTTGGCGGAGGCGATCTGATCCAGCGTGGCGACCGACAGGCGGGACTGGCAATACTTCATCGCCTGGCCCAGCAGGTCGTGGTTGCGGGTAATCAGGCAGCCGATACGCGCGCCGCAGGCGGAGAAGCGCTTGGACACGGT
>SVKP01000034.1 GCA_015068395.1 Oscillospiraceae bacterium | reverse complement strand
CTACATCGGCGGCGGCTTCGGCAACAAGCAGGACGCGCTCTACGAGCCGCTGTGCGCGTGGTGCTCCACGCAGGTCGGCGGGCGCTGCGTCCGGCTCGACTGCGCGCGCGAGGAGACCTTCGTCAGCAACCGCGTGCGCCACGCCATCCGCTTCCACATCGTCACATGGCTCAGGAAGGACGGCACGATCGCCGCGCGCAAGGTGGAGTGCTTCTCCAACCAGGGCGCCTATGCCTCCCACGGTCACTCCATCGTCGCCAAGGCGATGGGCTCCTTCCCGCAGCACTATCCCTGCGAGAACATGGAGTGCGACGCGTGGACCGTGTTCACCAACCGCCCCGCCGCGGGCGCCATGCGCGGCTACGGCATGCCGCAGGCGAGCTTTGCCGACGAGAGCAACATTGAGGACTGCGCGGCGGCGCTGGGCATGGACTCCTTCGAGTTCCGCAAAAAGAACGTCATGCCGAAGGGCTTCCACGACGCGTTTTCCGGCAACACCAATTACTACGACAGCTTCCGCGAGTGCATGGCAAAGGGCGCGGCGTACATCGACTACGAGCGCAAGAAGAAGGAATTCGCGAACGACACCGGCGACGTCCGCCGCGGCATCGGCATGGCGACCTTCTGGTACAACACCGCGGTCTATCCCATTTCGCTGGAGACCTCGTCCAACCGCATGCTGCTCAATCTCGACGGCACCGTGACCTTCCAGTGCGGCGAGACTGAGATCGGGCAGGGCGCGGACACCGCCTACGCCCAGATGGTCGCCGAGGCGGTGGGGCTCAAAAGCTACCGCGACGTGCACGTCGTCTCCTGCCAGGACACCGATATCACGCCGACGGGTCTCGGCGCCTATGCCTCGCGCCAGACCTATGTGGCGGGCTTCTCCATCCGGCAGACTGCGGATCTGCTGCGCGAAAAAATCCTCAAGTATGCCAATGAGGTCACGCGGCAGTCGGTCGCCTGCATGGACATTGTGGACGGGCAGATCGTCCGAAAAGAGGACGGCATGGCGCTCATGAACCTCTCAGAGCTGGCAATGACCGCGCAGTACAACCCCGTTCACAGCGAGCACATCACCGCCGAGAGCACCTTCACCATCCGCAACAATGCCTACTCCTTCGGCTGCACCTTTGCCGAGGTGGAGGTCGATATCCCGCTGTGCAAGGTCACGGTCAAGGACATCGTCAACGTCCACGACTGCGGCAGGCTTATCAACCCCGCCCTCGCCGCGGCGCAGGTCCACGGCGGTATGTCGATGGCGATCGGCTTCGGTCTTTCCGAGCAGCTGATCTTCGACGAAAAGACCGGCAAGCCGCTCAACGGCAACCTGCTGGACTACAAGCTCTCCACCTTCCTGGACCACCCGCATCTTGAGGCGGAGTTCGTGGAAAACGCGGAGCCGACCTCGCCGTTCGGCACCAAGGCGCTCGGCGAGCCGCCCGCCTGCTCGGGCGCGCCGGCGATCCGCAACGCGATTTTGAACGCGACGGGCGTCGCCGTCGACCACAACCCGATCAACCCGCACGTCCTGTTCGCGGAGTTCACCAAGGCGGGGCTGATTCACGACGACTGGCAAGAGGAGGCATGACCCATGTATGATATGAAGGCGCTCTATGAGGCGCAGAGCGTGGAGGACGCCGTCCGGCTCCGCGTGGAGCACCCGGAGGCGCAGATCATCGCCGGGGGCTCGGACGTGCTGGTGCAGATGCGCGAGGGCCGCCGTGCCGGGAAGGAGCTCATCTCGATCTACGGCGTCGACGCGCTGCGCGGCGTGACGATGGACGGCGAGGAAAACCTGCGCATCGGCTCGCTGACGAGCTTTTCCCACATCACGCGCGACCCGCTGATCCAGAAATACTGCAACGTGCTCGGCGAGGCGGTGGACCAGGTCGGCTCGCCGCAGATCCGCAACATCGGCACCATCGGCGGCAACACCTGCAACGGCGTCACCTCCGCCGACTCCGCCTCCACGCTCCACGCGTATGAGGCGATCGTCGAGCTGACCGGGCAAAACGGCGTCCGCCGCCTGCCCATCCGAGACTTTTACATCAAAGCGGGACAGGTCGACATTCACCCCGATGAGATACAGACGGCGATCCTGATCCCCAAGGCGAGCTGGGAGAACACCTTCGGCCACTACATCAAGTACGGCCTTCGCAATGCGATGGAGATCGCGACGCTGGGGTGCAGCGTGAACGTGCGCCTCGCGGCGGATAAGAAGACCATCGAGCGCTGCCGCATCGCCTACGGCGTAGCGGGCCCGGTGCCCATGCGCTGCCCCACCGCCGAGGCCGCGGCGAACGGCGCGCAGGCGACGCGGGAGCTGGCGGAGCGCTTCTCCCGCGCGGTGATCGACGACATCAACCCCCGCGATTCCTGGCGCGCGAGCAAGGCGTTCCGGCAGCACATCGCGGTTGAGATGGCGAAGCGTGCGCTGGCGCGCGCCGTGGAGCTGGCAGGAGGTGAGTTGGCATGAGTCAGTACAAGCTGATACACTGCACGATCAACGGCAAGGAAGCCGAGAAGATGGTGGACGTGCGCGCGTCGCTGACCGACATGCTGCGCAACGACTATCACCTCACCTCCGTCAAGAAGGGCTGCGAGGTCGGCGAATGCGGCGCATGCAACGTGCTCATCGACGGCGAGGCGTTCAACTCCTGCATCTATCTTGCGGTCTGGGCGGAGGGCAAGGATATCCGCACGCTGGAGGGCCTGCTCAGCCCCGACGGCGAGCTGTCCGACATCCAGCAGGCATTCGTCGACGAGGCGGCGATCCAGTGCGGCTTCTGCACGCCGGGCTTCATCATGACGGCGGTGGAGATTCTGGAGACCGGGAAGCTCTACAGCGACGAGGAGCTGCGCAAGCTGCTCTCCGGCCACCTGTGCCGCTGCACAGGCTACGAAAACATCTTCCGTGCGGTCAAAAAGACGATGTACCGCCGCTGCGGAAAGGAAATCGACTTCTGATATCAAAAAAGCATCAAAGCCTTCCGTTTTCAGCCGAGAACGGAAGGCTTTGCCTTTTATTCGGGTTTTACCGATTCAGTCAGGGTGCCACGGATGAAAGCGGCGATGTCGTCAATCACCTCCGCGCCGATGTGCTGCTCGACCTTGTACTCCTTTGACGCCTTCAGAATGTTGTTGTAGATGCCCTTGACAAATATGTGGTTGAGGTCGTCATACAGGCGGTATTCCACGTTGGGCCGGTCCTTCAGCAGCTCCCGAAAGCGGGCGTAGTCCTCCGACGGCAGCACCTGAAAGTCCATGCCGCCCTGGAGGATCAAAGCGGGCGTGTCATTTTCCAGCAGGTAGTCCGCCGCCGTCTTTTGTCCCATCTCCTTGAAGTAATAGAGCGTCGCCGCACCGGCAAACTTTTTCTTTTTCGCCTCCTCGTCGGAAAGCTCGTAGAGCCCATCGAACTTCTTGCTGAACAGCTTGTCCTCCAGCCGGGCGATCGCACGCATGAGCCCGTGCCCGGAGCGCCCCGACTGCCGCAGCTGCCGCACGACGATATCCTCAAGCCGGAAGGGCGTGCCCGCCATAAGGATGAGCCCGCGGAAGCGTCCGCCCTCCGCGTCGATGCGCGGCGCGAGCATGGCGCCCATGCTGTGCCCGACGATGTAGACGGCGTCCGGGTCGATGCGCATGTCGCGGCGAAGCAGCTCCGCGGCAAGGAGCGCGTCGTCAATCGTCTCCTCCTTGACGGTGATAAGCGTGTTTTTCATTTTCGCCGCGTAGGCAAAGGTCCTTTTGTCATAGCGGACCGACGCGATCCCGCGCGCCGCCAGCCCCTCCGCGAGGTCCTTGAACGGCGTCAGCTGATAGATCTGCTCGTTCATGTTGCTCGGCCCCGAGCCGTGGACAAAGACGACGGCGGGAACCTTCTCCGCCGTGTCGTCCGGCAGCGTCAGCATTCCGTGGAGCGGATACTCCGTGCCCTCCCCGACAACGATCTTTTCGTTTACCATAGCCTGCCTCCCCGCAAATTCGCTTACTATATGTATATTTCGTCTACCAGATAAACGGGATCACCCGGTAGCGGACGCGCTGCTTGTACGCCGTATACCCGTCCAGCCCTTTTTCCAGAACCTCCTCCTCGTTTCGGATGCGCTTCGCGATGATGGGGATGTACGCGAGCATAATCAAAAAGGAGATCGCAGAGCCCAGCACCAGCGGCATGGAGAGGAACAGCAGCAGCGTCGTCATGTACATCGGGTGGCGCACCACGCCGTACAGCCCCGTGTCGACGACCTTCTGCCCCTCCTGGATCTCAATGGTCCGGGAGAGATATTCGTTTTCGCGCAGCACCTCGGCATAGAGCGCGTACCCCAGCAGGAATACCGCAGCCGCCGCACAGGACGCCCATCCGGGCAGCATGAGCCAGCCGAAGCGGAAGCTCAGCCCCGCAAAGACAAACGCGCCGATGAACATCAGTCCGCTGAGCATCACGACCGTTTTCTGCTCCGCCTGCTCCTCCTTTGCGTTCAGTCTCTTTTTCAGAAGCTCCGGGCACTTCGCCATCATCACGAACCCCGCGGCGAACATCGGCAGAAACAAAATGCCGAGCAGCAGCCACGCCTGCGGATAGGCGAACGTCCCTGCCGGGAGAAAGAGCAGCGCGCCCACGATGACAACTCCGCTCAAAACCTTTATGATCGCCTGTGCAAACAGCTTTCCGCTCATATGCTCCTCCTTGTTTTACGGCGGCTGCAAGCCGCGCCGTCCCGTTATGCCGTTTCCTTGCCGTCCGTCCCGTTCCGCGCGGGCGGCACGGGTATTCTGAACAGGCCGTGCCGGTTGCAGCAGCAGTACAGATACCGCGTTCCGCCGATGGGAAAGCACGCCTCCGCGTCTCCCTCCGGGTACAGCTTTTTGAGCTCCCACCCGTCGTCCCTCGCCGCCGCGAGGAATGAGATGTAATGCGTCTTGCTCATCTCGTGGCGGACCGTGACATAGTATTCGTTCTCGATGCGCTCCACATGAACGGGGTGCTGCTCGTCGGCGGGCTCCGCCTCCAGCGGCGGAAGCACGATCCCGCAGCAGCTGACCACCGCCTCGCCCGTGCTCTGGATCACGTTCCCGCACAGCGGGCAGACATAGAGCTTCATCCGCAGCATGTTTGCCGCGCGGTTGGTGTTCACCACATCCTCGCCGGAAAACAGCTCGATCACCGAAACGCCCAGCGCGGCGGAGAGCGGCTCGACCAGTGAGATATCAGGATATCCCCGGCCCGTCTCCCACTTGGAGATTGTCTTGTCGCTGACGTTCACCAGCTCGGCAAGCCGCTGCTGCGTCAGCCCCCTGCCCTCGCGCAGGCGTTTTATCATGGTCCCTGTGATGTATTGATTCATGGTTCATCGCTCCTTTCACCGCAAGGATACGATATCGCCGCGGTGAAAGCAACCTACGCTCGGTAGACCCGGTCCCCGGCTCGATTCATTTACTCGCTTTTCCCCAATACCGCACCGGCTTCCCGTGCGTTTTTGCGTGACCCCGTCGCGGAGATGGTCGGTTGAAAATCAAGCGGCTACGCTTTGAGCCGATATGTCCTGCCGTGGCTTCCGCCTTCGGCGACGACGATATCCTCGGCAATCAGCGTGGAAAGCACCGCCCTTGCGCGTGCCGCGCTGACGCCGAGAACATCCGCGATCTCGGCGGTTCTGGCGGAGGCGTGGTCGGTCAGGTATTCGAGGATGGCATTCCTCTGCCGCTCGCGTACGCGAAGATCGCTCTTTTTTATGGATAATTTCCTGCCGCTTTTTTCGAAGACCAGCGACAGCGTCGTGCGGTCCGGCATGATAGCCTGTGTAATGGTCGGCTCTGCCCAGCCCTGCTCCCGCCAGACGCGGAAGATGTTGGGAATACCGCTGCCGGTACGCTCGCCGACGTCGATCAGGTTGAACATCTTCTGCATGGTGCCGTTGCGCGGGTCGGACAGCCCGCCGCTTTTGGCGGCGGCGATTCCGATGCGGAAGCTGCCGGGGTTGGACATGGCGATCCCATTCCTCCGCCTGACGACCGCAACGCCGCCCCTGCCGTAATAATCCGAATTGACAAGGCAGTTGGCAAGCGCCTCGCGCACCGCCTTGTGTACCGGCGTGTCATCGACGCGAACGCCTCCCCGCATTTCAAACAGGTCGTTGAGGACCAGCTGCAGCCTGCTGTATGTGCGGAAGTAAAAGTCAAAGACGTTTCCGCTCCACTCGCCGGAGGAGGAGACGATCCGTTCTGCCGGACGGAGGGCGTCGCTGTCCTCCTCGCGGTAGTCGAGAGCGTACTGCGGAAACGCGCGGATGATGTCATACTCGTTTCCAAACATCAGAAGCCCGGCGGAGGTAGGGTGCTTCTGCCCGTCGCCGCCGACGCCGATCGCGCCGAGCTTCAGAAGAAATATTTCATCCTCCAGAGCCTCCCAGACGTGATCCGGCCGGGAAAGCTGCATCTGGCGGCGGTAGGCGTGCACGCTCTCCTCGTTGAACACCTCGACGTCCATTTCCTCCAGCACAAGCATATCCTGTGTTTTGACGGAGGCGTCGCGCACCATCGCCTGGAATTCCTCTTTGGAACAGCGGTGGTCGCCCTCGCCGTCGCGCCGGAAGGTATTCGACAGGCTGCCGTTCACATAGACGGGCTTATCGAACCGCTCCGCGCACGGAATGTTGATGACGACGATGCGCTTCCCGTCGACGGTCTCAATGGTGACGTCCTTCGCCGAGAGGATGTTGACGCTTGCCTGATTCGGATTATTGACCAGATCCCAGAACTCCCGGACCATCCCCTCCGGGTCGGGCAGATCGACCGCGCGGAGGGATTTGTCGGGAAGCTCCTCGACGCCCAGCAGGAGCAGGCCGCCCAGCGAATTGGCAAAGGCGGAGTAGGTTTCCCAAATGCTGTGCGGCAGACCGCCGAGCGCTTTTTTCGCTTCAATGCGGTTATTCTCCCGATACTGCGCGAGATTGTTCAGATCGATCATTGCAGCGGCCTCCCAGTCCAAGTCGGCGGCTGTCCCCCTTCCGACTCGCCATGCGCGTACAGACGGGGGACGCCGGATAATACCTGCTTTTCCGAAGCCCTTGACCTCACAATTCCTTTTTCAAAAATATTTTATTCAGCCTCGGATCGCGGCTCTCACGAATGAATTCCACCTTGAATCCAAGCTTTTTATAGAATTCCGGCGCCTGAAAGCCGAAGGTCGACAGTGTTATGACGTCGTATCCCTTGCCCCGGTAGGCGTCCTCCACGGCTTTGACGAGCCTGCTCCCCACGCCGCTTTTCCGGCATCCCTCGCGAACGATCAGATCGCCGATGTGGACCTCGTTGTAGTATGCGCGGCCGGTGACGGCTCCGACGATGCTGCCGTCGTCGTTTTCGGCGGCAAAGCAGAACGCCTCATAGTTGAGCACAACATGGTTTTGCTCGCCATACGCGGTGAAGCCTTCGTGAATAAAATCACCGATTTCCTTGTCGTCTTCGCTGACGCGTTTGATTACTGGTTCTGACATGGTTTTTCCCCCTACAACTCCGTAGCGTAAAGTCTGACTTCGTCGATCCTGTAGCAATAGTCTGCAATTTCCTCGCGCCGCGAGGTCTTTATCTCAAATATCATCTCTTCCACGCCGTACAGCTCACCGACATTTTCACGGTTCAAAAACCAGTCCGCTTTGGACGGGCGGGCGTAACAGCGCAGCCAATTCTTTTCCCTGATATTCACAAAGCCCTGCGCCTGATACCAGCGGTTGGCGGCTTCATCCTCCTGTGTCCATACCTCACAGTATGGGATGCCTCTTTTTTTCAGCCGCGCCTTTGCCTCGCTCCACAGAGAAGCCGCAACATGCCTTCTGCGATATTCCGGCAGCACGGCAAGATGCCAAATGACCGCGCCGCGTTGGCTGCCCGCCACGCACAGGCTTCCGGCCTCCTTTTCAATCTCCGCGTCGATCAGACCGATGATCTTATCATCTTCCTCCGCGACAAGGGAAACGGAATCATTCTCATATGCTTCCCGGCGGGTCAGGACGTCATTGTAATAGGAGCAATCCAAGAAGGAAAGCACCCTGCACCTCAGCCACGCCAGCTCGTCGTGATCGGTATATTCTCTGATGACCATAGTTCCTCCTCCGGGGAATTCCAGCGCAATTATAATCGAAAAGCGGCAAGGTGGCAAGCAGGAAAAAGCAAATCATGACGAGGAAAACCGGACGCCTTTGCAAAAAAAGCCCGCAGCCCTTGGAAACCGGACTGCGGCATGATATAATACGAGCCCATGTCAGACTATTTTGTAATCGTTTGGGAGGAAAACTCTATGAAAAACAAATCCAGCAACAAGGCGGTTTGGTTCTTTGCGCTGCTGCTGACTTCGTCGATTTTCGGCATCGCCGCGTTTCTCGTCGGCAGGGCCATGTACGGAGAGTACATTCAGAAAAAGAGCTGCACGGCAAAACAAGGAGGCAGGTCATGAGCTACTTCACATTGAAAAACGGCGAAAAGCTGTACTATGAGGACGTTGGAAGCGGGCCGGAAACACTGGTCATGATGCACGGCTGGACGAGCTCGCACGAGATTTTTTTGCAGCCGGTCAAAACGCTCAGGCAAAAGGCGCGCTGCATCATCTACGATCACCGCGGCCACGGCGGCAGCAAGGAGGCAAACCGCGAAAAGCCCACCATGGAGACCCTCGCGAGCGATCTGGACGAACTGATCCGCGGGCTGTCTCTTGAAAATGTTACGCTTTTAGGCTGGTCGATGGGCGCGGGCGTCGCGATGACTTACGTCCGACTGTATGGATGCGATGCGCTCAAGCAGCTCGTGCTCTGCGACATGACGCCAAAGCAGCTGAACGACCATGATTGGAAGCTTGGGCTCTATCAGGGAGCCTACACCGCGCAGGATATGGAGAAGGACGCCGGAAAGGATTTCTATTCCCTGTATAAGGCGTTTGCCGTCGGGGCGATCCCGAGACTGGCAAAGGTTCCCGGCTTCCTGCTGAAAAAGCCGCTGAAAAAGAAGCTGGCGGCATGCGATGAAACCGTGCTGAAAAGCCTTTCCGCCTCCATGAAGGCGCAGGATAACCGGGAAACCGTGGGACAGATCACCGTACCGCTGACCTACTTCTACGCGGACCCCGGCTCCCTGTTCTCTCCCAAGCTCGCGGAGTGGTACGGAGAGCATGTGAAAACGCCGTACAAAGCCGTCCGCTTCCCAAACAGCGACCACATGCTTGTGTCGAACGCCCCGGAAAAATTCGCTGAGGAGGTTGGGAAGCTCCTGCAATGACGTTTTGCGTCAATCAGGCTCGGATATTCCTTGAGAGAGCTTTCCCCTGACCAGCAGATAATAGACGAGCAGCAGGCCAGTCGTCGCCGCCCAGCCGATCGGATAGCAGAGGTAGATGTGTTTGATCTCCGGCTGCGCCGTGTACAGCGTGGCAGCCAGATAGACCTGCCGCACGCCGATCATGCCGATCAGGCTGAGCACCATCGGCACAAAGCTCCTGCCGTAACCGCGCAGATAACCCAGCAGCACCTCGCGCACCGCCATGACCCAGAACATCAGCGCCAGCACGCGCACCATCGCCACGCCGACGGCGACGACCTCCTCCTCCGGGTTGAACAGCGCCACACAGGCACGCGCAAAAACATAGACGAGCACGCTGAACACAAGCGTCGCGGCGAGCGCGGTGAACATGCATTGCCGCACGCCGTCGCGCACGCGCTCGTTCCGCCCCGCCCCGAGGTTCTGGCTGACGAAGGTCGTCATCGTGATGCCGAAGGATTTTGCGGGCAGGATCACAAAGCGGTCGATGCGCTGCGCGATGCCGATACCGGCGACGGACGCCGTGCTGAACAGGTTCGTATACCGCGTCACAAAGATGTTGGAAAAGCCGATCAGCGCGCTTTGAATACCCGCCGCCATGCCGATGCCGAGAATTTCGCGCACGGTCGGCGCGCCTGCGCGCCAAAGCTCGCCAAAGTCGATGCAGTGCGTCCCCTGCCCGCGCCCGATGGCGCGGTAGGCAAGCACCGTGGAAAGCGCCTGCGAGCAGACGGTCGCGAGCGCAACGCCCGTCACCCCCAGGCGCAGCACGCCGGTGAGCGCGACGTCCAGCACGATGTTGACGCCGCAGGCAAGCGCAAGGATGTTAAACGGCGTGCGCGAATCGCCGACAGCGCGCAGAATGCCCGCGGCGTTGTTGTAAATGACCGTGAACATCAGCCCCGCGAGGTAGATGCGCAGATACGTCAGCGCCTCCGCGTAATACTCCGGCTGCGTTCCCGCGAGCTCAAGCAGCTGCGGCGTGAACAGGATGCCCAGCAGCGAAAACCCGACGCCGAGCAGCAGCGAGAACGTGAACGCCACGCGCACCTTGGCGCGCAGCTCCTCCGCGTTGCCGAATCCGTACGCCTTGGAGATCGTCACGTTCGTGCCCACGGACATGCCGTTGAAAAACATGACGACCATGTTGGAGATCACGCCGCCAACCGTGACCGCGGCGAGCGCGTTCTTCCCGGCGAAGTTCCCCACGACGATAGCGTCCACGCTGTTGTAGAGATTTTGCAGCAGCTCGCCGAGCACAATGGGCAGGGAAAACGCGACAATGCTGCCGATAATGTTCCCCCGCGTAAAGTCGACGCTCTGTTGCGTTCGCACCGTCGCTGCCACCCTTCTTTATTAATTATAAGAACAGCATAACATGAATTGCATCGTAAAGCAAATAAAAGCCGAACGCCGTATTGAAACGGCGCTCCCCCTACCGCAACTATTTGAAGACCCCCGTGGAGCAGTATGAAAACATCGTCTATCTGCTGGTCGTCGACACGGACGAAGCCATTGCCGAGGGCTATGAGAAGCTGACGGCGCAGCCGTGGAGCGACGCCTACCGCGTGATGAAGGGAAACTCAGAATTTGCGGGCTACTCCTTTATGAAGATCTACGACGCGAGCGTATCCCGGCCCGCCATGCTCAAGGAGCTTGCCGCCATGCTGGGGACGGAGAAAACCGTCACCTTTGGGCTTCGGTCCAACAACGATCACGTTCTGACGAACGATGATCCCGACCGGATGGTCAGGGAGCTGCGCGACAGCTTTGAGCCGGTGGACTTTCGGTGCTGGAAAAGCATATTCCGTTTATAAGCGATGATGGGGGGCGGCGCTTCGGCGCGGCCTCCCCATTTTCTGCGAGGCCTGTTCCGGGGACATCTCCCGGTTGCTTCCGGCGGCATTTTGTGATAAGATGTCGATAATTAGGCGGCGCTTTCTGTGAACTCCGCCGGAAGCCGTCCGAAGAGAGTAATTTGAATCACAAGAGGCTTGAGAGAATGCGTGCAGTTGCCAACAGGCTGATCGCAGTACTGCTTGCGGGAATACTCGCGGCGGGAATGCTGAACGTATCGGCGCTCGCCGCCGGAAAGAACTCCTACCGCTCGGCGTCCATCGTATCCGTCGCTCTGGGCGAGCTCGGATACAGCGAGCGCGAAAACAGCAACTATTCAAAATACGGGGTCTGGTATGGCTGCTCGAACGCCTACTGGTGCGACATGTTCGTCTCGTGGTGCGCGAGCAAGGCCGGATACCCGAAATCGTTTTTTCCCAGAAACAAGAGCTGCACCCTGCACATGCAGAGCTTTGCGCGCATGGGCGAGTATTATCCGAGCCAGTCCAGAGGCGGAGACTATACCCCCCGGCAGGGCGACCTGATTTTCTTCTATGACGCGGACAAGCACCCTAAGGGCGACGTCCTTCTGCACGTCGGTATCGTCCTGTTTGTGGAGGGGGATATCGTCTGCACCATCGAGGGCAACACCAGAACCACCCGTCAGGATTACGACTATTGCTCGGTCATCCTGCCGCTGCGCGAGGTCGAGCCGGAATCCATAACGGACTATGTTGCGGTGAAGCAGTACCGCCTGAGCGAGCGCTGCATTCACGGCTACGCCGCCCCGAACTACGGGGACCGCACCGTCCTTGAGCTCGGCAGCTACGTCGACATGGCGGAATTCCCGGATGATCTGCCGGGGGTCGAAGCGCTGGTGGACGCGGGGATCATGAGCAAAACCAGCGCCTTTACGTTCTCCCCCAAGTACGGGATGACGAGAGGCGAATTCGTAAAAAGCATCATGACGCTGTATGAGCTGAGCGGATACGAGGACGGCACGGCGCAGTATGCCGACGTACCCGAAGCGGCGGACTACTATGACGCCCTTCTCACGGCGAAATCGCTCGGCGTGATCGGCGCATGTGAAGACGAGCTTTTCGAGCCGGAGAAATATATATCCAGTCAGGACGCGCAGGAGATCATTTCGAACACGCTCGCCTGCCTCGGCAGGCCGGACCTCACGTTCTCTTTTCCCGACGGGGATATGAGCTATCTGCTCACACAGTACACCAATCGGATCGACATTGCCCGCGCGCTGAGCCAACTGCTTGCCGAGCTGGCGTCACCGACGGAATCCTCCGCCCAGATGACCGTGGACGGGGCAAGCGTGGCCTGCCCGCTCCTGATGATCGACGGCGTGAACTACGTTGCGACAGACGAGGCGAGGCGCTGCCTCGCAAGCGAGGCCGACGTCTGGGCATGCCCCGGCACAGCCCCGGAGCTGCACGCCGCGGAACGGAATGCGACGCGCGTCTTTGTCAACACGGCGCAGGTCCTCGTCGGCGAGAAGGAGAAGGCCGTTTCGTATTTCGTGTATGGGGGAGCCGAATATGTCAAGCTCAGGGACTGTGCCGCCCTCAACGGCTTTCAGGTCTTCTGGGATGCGGACGCCAACACGGTCTGCCTCACGTCCGAAGCGGCGGAATGAGCGGCGGAACGGGCACGCCCGCCCCGGCAAATCGCTTGACGGTGCCCGTATATGATGGTAAAATTGTGGAAAACTTGAAAGAGGAGGACACAGCAGCTATGTACGACACCCTGTTCTCTCCGATGAAGATCGGCGCCATGACGGTGAAGAACCGCACGGTCATGGCTGCGGCGGAATTCTCGCTCGGCCAGCCCAACGGGAAGCCCACCGAGCGGATGATGGACTACTATGAGGAGCGCGCCAAGGGCGGCGTCGGCATGATTATCCCCGGCATTTGCCGCGTCAATGACATGGGCGGCGCCTCCACGTTTACCCAGCTTTCCATGAGCCACGATTATCATATTGAGCCCATGCACGAGTTTGCCGAGCGGATCCACCGCCACGGCGCGAAGCTGTGCATCCAGCTCCATCATCCGGGACGGCAGGGGATGGCAAGCGCCACCAATTCCCTGCCGTTGGTCATACCTGTCGCGAACCGTTTCCCGGGCGTGATGGATTCCATTTTCAAGTGCACGCCCCTGCTGCTGGGCATGGAGGAAAAGGGCGTCTGCTTCTCCATGCAGGCGCCCTCCAGGGTCGAGCTGGCAAAGCACGGCGCAACGCGCATGCACGCCATGTCCAAAAAGGAGATCCACGACCTGATCGACGACTTTGTCGCCGCCGCCGTCCGCTGTCAGAAGGCGGGCGTGGACTGCGTGGAGCTTCACGCCGGGCACGGGTACATCATCCAGCAGTTCCTCTCCCCGCACACCAACCGCCGCAAGGACGAATACGGCGGCGGCTTCAACCGGCGCATGCGCTTCATCACGGAGATTATACAGGGCATCCGCGCGCGCTGCGGGCGGGACTATCCCCTGACCGTGCGCCTGACGGTGGATGAGATGTACGACCGCGTGGGCCGCAAGGGCGTCGGCTACGATCTGGAGACGGGGAAGAAGATTGCAAAACGGCTGGAGGAGCTGGGCGTGGACGCCATCAACGTGACCTCCGCGTGCTACGACGCCTACAACTACTGGCTGGAGCCCTCCTCCTTTGAGCCGGGCTGGCGCAAGTATCTGGCACGGGAGATCAAGAGCGTGGTGTCCATCCCCGTGATCGCCGCCAACGTGATCCGCACGCCGGAGCAGGCGGAGCATCAGCTTGCGGAGGGCGACCAGGACTTTATCGCCTCCGCCCGCGCGTTCATCTGCGACCCCCATTGGGTGCGGAAAGCGCAGGAGGGGCGTCCGGAGGAAATACGCCGGTGCATCGGCTGTCTCAACTGCATCCGCTCGTTCATGACGAACGCCGGAGTGGGCAAGCCCGGAGAGTGCGCCCTGAACATGAGCGTCGCCCATGAAAAAGAGTATTTCAACATGCCCCGGGACGGCGCGGGCCGCAGGATCGTCGTTGTCGGCGCGGGACCCGCGGGGCTCACCGCCGCCGAGACGCTTGCCCGGCGCGGCTTCGACGTGCAGGTTTTCGAAAAGGCGGAAAAGCCCGGCGGGCAGGTAATCACCGCCGCGGCGTGTCCCCATCGCGACAAGCTGCTCTGGAGCGTGGAGGACCTGATGACGGCGGCGAAGAAGGCGGGCGCGCAGATCACGCTGGGCAGGGAGCCGACCGCGGCGGAGATCGCGGCGATGGAGCCGTATGCCGTGGTGCTTGCCACCGGCGGCGTGCCCGTGCGTCCCCGCTCCATTCAGGGCATCGAGGGCGAGAACGTCTTTACCGCGCCGGAGATCATCCACAAAAAGAAGGTGCTCCGCGACGCCGACGTGGTGGTGGCGGGCTCCGGCCTCACAGGGTTGGAGACGGCGGAAATCCTCTGCGCGGACGGCAACCGGGTGACGATCATCGAGATGGCGGACCAGCTGGCGCCCGGCGCGTGGTTCCAGATCATCGACGACGAGATGGAGCGCTTGCAGGACACCGGGACCGTCTATGCGACCGGGACCAAGCTCCTTGCCGTGGACGAGGCGAGCGTCACGGTGCAGAGCGTAAAAAGCGAGGAGATTCGGAAGATACCGGCGGACTATCTGGTGCTGGCGCTGGGCGTCCGCCCCGCGGGACAGCTCAGGGAGCAGCTGGAGGAGCTGAATGTGCAGCGCGTCTATGCCGTGGGCGACGCCGCGAAGAGCGGCACGATCGCCAACGCCTGCCACAGCGCCTACGATACCGTGATGACCATTCGCTGACGGCAAGCCGGACTTGAGAAGGGGGATACAGGCACATGATAAGCAATCAGAGGATCGTGATTACCGGCGCATCCAGCGGGATCGGAAAATCCATTCTGGAAATGCTTTCCGCCCCGGAGAACAACAACCGCATCATCGCCGCCAGCCGCAGCATCGGCAAGCTGACGGGCTTTGGGGAAAACGTGACGCTCTTTCCCTGCGACCTCAGCGAGCAGGATGGCGTGGACGCCCTCTTTGCCAAGGCGGCGGAGCTGTTTGACAAGATCGACATTCTGATCTGCAACGCGGGCGCGCCCTACTACGAGCGCTATGACTACGAGGACTGGAAGCGCATTGAGCGCATCTTCCGGCTCAACACCTTCTCGTGCATGTACAGCTATTCCAAGTATCTCAATCATCTGAACGGGCGGGAGGGGCATCTGGTCTACACCATCTCCGCCATGGGCGAGATGGCGCTTCCCGGCTACGCCATTTACGCCTCCACCAAGTTCGCCATGAAGGGCTTTCAGCAGGCGATCCGCATCGAAACCCCCAAGAATCTCAAGATCACCTGCGTGTACCCCGTGTCCACCAAGACCAACTTTTTCGAGGTGGGCGGCGCGGGACACAAGGTGGAGCAGCCATTCCCCGTCCAGTCGGCGGACTCGGTGGCAAAGGCGGTCATCCGCGGCGTGGAAAACGGAAAGGAGCAGATCTACCCCTGCCCGATCTATCTGCCCAGCCGCTTCCTGATGAACGCGCTGCCGCCGGTTCGGAGCTTCTATCTCAAGTCGCAGCACAACATGCTGCTGCGGTTTTTGAAGCGCAAGCAGGCGGCGGAAAAGAAAATCGAGGGTTTCATCGCGCACAGAAAAGGAAAGGAGCAGTGATCCGATATGGCGAACATTCACGATATCTCCCGCGACGCGTTCATGCTGCGGGGGCCTCTGGCGAAAAAGGGCTATGACTGGTGGTGGCACTCCCTGACGGCGGAAAACGCGGAGACGGGCGAGAAAAAGCCGTTCTATGTGGAATTTTTCACCTGCAACCCCGCGCTTGCCCAGGACGAGCCCGTCATCGTATGGAACGACCCCGCGAAGCAGAAGGCGGGCGTCAAACCGTCCTACCTCATGGTCAACGTGGGCTTCTGGGGCGCCGAGCACGGGCAGCTGCACGCGTTCTATCCCTGGAAGGACGTCAAAATGCGCGCGGAAGCGCCCTACTCCATCGTCTGCGGCGGCTGCTCCTGCTCGGAAACGCACACCGAGGGGACCGTGACCGTCACCGAGGAGGAGGCGAAGGCGCATCCCGAATGGATGTGCGACGCGGGAAGCATGACGTGGAAGCTGGAGATCGACAAGAAAATCGCCTTCCACGTGGGCTACGGCGCGGGCAAGTTCTTCCGCGACCGCAACGCCTTTGAGATGTTCTGGCACGCCGAGGGCATGAAGACCGAATACTCCGGCGAGATCGTCCTCAACGGCGTGAAGTACGTCGTCCGGCCCGAGACCTGCAACGGCTACGCCGACAAGAACTGGGGCGGCGATTTCACCTCCCCGTGGGTGTGGCTGTCCAGCAACGAGCTCCGCAGCCGCATCACCGGCAAGAAGCTGGAAAACAGCGTGTTCAACATCGGCGGCGGACGTCCCAAGATCGGCCCCGTGGCGCTGAACCGAAAGCTGCTCGGCGAATTCTATTACGAGGGCAGGGACTACGAGTTCAACTTCTCCAAGTTCTGGACGATGTCCGGCACGGAGTTTGAATGCGAGGAGACGGAGGACGAGATCCGCTGGCATGTGATCCAGACCACCGCCACCGCGAAGCTCGACACCCAAATCAGCTGCAAAAAGGCGGACATGCTGCACATCAACTACGAGTCGCCCACCGGTCGCAAGCGCCATAACCGCCTGTGGAACGGCGGCAACGGCACGGGCGTGCTCAAGCTGTACAGGCGCGGGCTCCACGGGAAGGAGACGCTCATCGACGAGGTGGAGGCGACCGGCGTCGGCTGCGAATTCGGAGAGTACGACAAATGACCTCCTTTGCCGGAAAGATCCTGCGGGTGGACCTGAGCAGCGGTACCGCTGAGGCGGTCCGCGTTCCCGAGGCGGTCTATGAGGCGGTGCTTGCGGGCAAGGGGCTGGAGGCATGGTACCTGTACCGCCACATCCCCGCCGGAGCGGACCCGCTGGGGCCGGAGAACATTCTGGGCTTCGCGGCGGGCGCGCTGTGCGGCACGGGGGCGTTTTTGACCGGCCGCTGGACGGTCGCCTGCAAGAGCCCCCTGACCGGCGGCTGGGGAGACGCCAACTGCGGCGGACTCTTTGCCCCTGCCATCAAGCAGTGCGGGTATGACGCGATCTTTGTCTCCGGCGTCTCCGAAAAGCCGGTGTATCTCTTTTGCGACGGAAGAAAGGCGGAGGTGCGCGACGCCTCTGCCTATTGGGGACTGGACGCGACGGAAACGGAGGAAGCGCTGCACCGCGAGCTGGACGACAAGTGCCGCAAGCGCCCCTGCGTCGCCTGCATCGGTCAGGCGGGGGAAAAGCTCTCGCTGATCTCCGGCATCTGCAACGAGGGCGGGCGGATCGCCGCCCGCAGCGGCGTGGGCGCGGTGATGGGAAGCAAGAAGCTCAAGGCGGTGGTCCTTGCCGGTTCGCTTCCCATGCGCTGTGCCGATCCGGAGACCGTCAAGGCGCTCTCGCGCGAGCTGGGGCAAAAGCTGCTGAAAATGTCGCTGCCCACCGGGCTGGGCGCGTTCCTCGGCGAGAGCGGGCGGATGATGGGGCGCATGCCCTACCTCCCGATGGACGGCTCGCTCACCGCCTACATGTTCCGGGAGTGGGGCACGCAGGCCAATACCTCGCTCGCCATCACCAGCGGGGACGGCCCCATCAAAAACTGGGGCGGCACGCCCAGGGACGCGCGGCTGATGGACGCGGTCTACAGCCCCGGACACATCAACCGTCTTGAAAAGATCAAATACCACTGCTATTCCTGCCCGCTGGGCTGCGGCGGCAAGCTGAGCATCCGCGGCAGGAGGTACGCCACCTTTGACGAGACGCACAAGCCGGAGTATGAGACCGTTCAGGCGTTCGGGCCGCTGCTGCTGAATCGGAGCCTGGATTCCGTCTGCCAGATCAACGAGCTGCTCAACCGCGCGGGCATGGACACCATCTCCGCGGGAAACACGGTGGCGTGGGCGATCGAGTGCTATGAAAGCGGCGTGCTGACCGTGAAGGATACCGACGGGCTGGAACTGAGATGGGGCAGCACGGACGCGATCCTCGCGCTGGTGCGAAAGATGATCGACCGCGAGGGCTTCGGCGACGCCCTTGCCGACGGCGTAAAGCGGGCATCGGAGCGCTTCGGCGGCAGGGAGTTTGCCATGCACGTCGGCGGGCAGGAGCCGGGCATGCACGACGCCCGAAACGATCCGCAGCTCGGCGTACATTATGTGGCGGAGCCCGCGCCCGGAAAGCATACCGTGGGCATGGGCATCGAGTACGGCGCCATGAGCCTGTGCGATATCTGCTCCTGGGCGCCTCCGGCAAAGATCCACCCAAAGAAGGACGATCTGACGGATACCGAGACCATGGCGCTCGTCAGCAAGGCAAACGCCTGCTATACCATGCTCACCGACGGCGCCGGCGGCTGCTACTACGGGCAGATGATGGGCGTTCACATGTGGAAGCTGGTGGACTACCTCAACGCCGCCGAGGGCTGGCAGTACGACGGGGACCACTACATGGAGATCGGCGAGCGCATCCAGACGCTGCGCCAGCTGTTCAACGTCAGGCAGGGCATCAACCCCTCCGACGTCACGCTGCCCCGGCGCATGGCGGGAGACCCGCCGCTGCCCGACGGGCCTCTCAAGGGGGTGCGCCTGAACAACCGTGCACAGGTCAACGCCCATTGGCGCGCGTTCGGCTGGGATGAGGCGACCGGCGTTCCCCTGCCCGAAACTGTGGAACGGCTGGGGCTCGGCGAACTGCTTGCGCAGGAGGAAACATGAAGCGACATCCGACATTTGATTATCAGAGCTGTGTCAGCTGCGGCATCTGTGCCCAGGCCTGCCCCGTCTCCGCCTTAGGCATGCGGAAGGAGGGCTTGTCCGGGAAGTATCGCAACGTCTTCCCGGAGTTGGTGAAGCCGGGGTGCGTCGGTTGCGGCGTCTGCGCCGGAGCCTGCCCCATGGGCGTGATCGCGATGGAGGAAGCACAGGATGATCCGGGTTAAGGTATTCCCGCTTCTCGGGTGCGACCGCGGCGCGCTGGACGAGCGCTCGTGGATGGAGCTGGAGGACGGCAGCACGGTGGGCGATGCGCTCAGGCGCATCCGCATGAGCCCCCTCAAGGCAAAGCTGCTGCTTCTGAGCGTCAACGGGGAGCGCGCGCCGCTTTCCCGTGCGCTTCATGACGGCGACGTGATCGGCTTCTTCCTGCCCGTCTCCGGCGGCTGACCGCGGCGGCGTCCGCCCGCCTATGGAAAACTCCCTCTTGCAATCGCCTTTTCGATACGGTATAATAAATCTTGCAAATACCATGAGTATCCAAACTGTGCCTCAATGACCCGCGAGAGTGCGGAAACGGTAACGGGAGAAAACGCTATGCTTGGTGCTTCTATCGACGGGAAAACCGTTCTTGTAAACCGTGACTTCACGATCCACATCCCCTACGGCGCGGGCTATGACGTCTTTGATACGTCCGTCGACCAGCTTGTCGCGTTGAGCGTCACGCGCTTTGAGGAGCTGCCCCCCAACTACACCGAGGGCACGTTCCAGCCCTACGGCGACGCGGGAAAAGGCGACGTGCTCAATTTCACGCTCACGCACGCGCTGAGCCCGGATTCGCTCGCGCAGATGCAGTTCCGCGACTTCCTCGCCAACGTCAAGCGTTCCACGGACGAAAAGCTTTCGCGCGCCGCGGTCGGCACTGCGTCGGCGGGCGCGGACGGCGAGAATTACAGCGTGCTCAAGGTCGTGCAGGACACGGCGGACATCAAGGCGGGCTATATCACCAACGATTTGTACGTCGCGGCGAATTTCATGACCTTCATCGTCACGCGCAACCACGTCTATCAGGCAACCATGAAGGTCCCGCGCCAAAAGCAGAAGTTCAAGCGTACCGAGATGTACATGATGTCCCTGCTCTCCGGCGTGAAGGCAAACTGAAGCACCCGCCCGCCTGCAAAGGAGGGCTTGGGTACGCATATTCGGATAAAACAAACAGCAGCGCCGTCAGGGAGTCCTCTAACCCCTGACGGTGTTTTTCAGCCAAAACGGGCAAATGGCGCAGCTGCGCGGAAAGGGAAAATATGACCGGGATATGTGATCTTCACACCCATTCCACTGCCTCGGACGGGCAGTATACCCCTGCGGAGCTTGCCGCGCTGGTCAAAAAACGCGGCGCGGAGGTCTGGGCGCTCACCGACCACGACACGGCGGACGGCGTCCGCGAGGCGATGGCGGCGGGCAGCGAGCTGGGGCTGCGCGTCGTCTCCGGCATCGAGCTGAGTGCGCGCGAGTACCACACCTTCCACATCCTCGGCTATGGCTTTGACCCATACGCGCCGGAGCTTTCGGCGCTGTGCGGCAGAATGAAGACAGGGCGCGACGAGCGCTCGCTGCGCCTGCTCGCCTATCTGGCGGAGCACGGCATGGCGCTGACGCTGGAGGAGGTGGAGGCGATCGCCGGCGGCGAGGTGGTGGGCCGCCCCCACTTCGCGCAGGCGATGGTCCGGCACGGCTATGTCGCAAACAACCGGGAGGCGTTTGACAAGTGGCTCGACACGGAGGAATTTCACGCCCGCGTCGAGCGGCAGAAGCCCTCCGCGCGCGAATGCGTGGAGACGATCAAGGCCGCCGGCGGCAAGGTCTCGCTGGCGCATCCCTACCAAATCGGCGTGGACGACGGCGCGCTGGAAGACATCGTGCGCGAGCTTGTCGGTTACGGGCTGGACGCGATCGAGTGCCATTATCCTAAGTTCACCCCGGAGCAGGAGTCGTATTACCTGCACCTCGCGGAGAAGTATCGCCTGCACGTCACCGGCGGCAGCGACTTCCACGGCGAGCGCGTCAAGCCGGACGTATCGCTCGCCGCCATCCCGCTGGAGCTGGACTGGCTGATATAGTAAGCTCATCTGTTAACTCTTACTATAGATTCACGGAGGAGAGAAAGCGGCATGCAAAAGAACGATCCAAAGTACGCAAGCTACGTCGAGATACTCAAGGAGGAGCTGCTCCCCGCGATGGGCTGCACCGAGCCCATCGCCATCGCCTACGGCGCCGCGAGGGCGCGCGAGGTGCTTGGCTGCCTTCCCGAGCAGGTGACGGTGGAGGCGAGCGGCAACATCATCAAAAACGTCAAAAGCGTGGTCGTTCCCCACACCGACGGGCTGCGCGGCATCGAAGCGGCGGCAGCCGCGGGCATCGTGGCGGGCCGCGCCGACCGCCTGCTGGAAGTCATCGCCGACGTGGACGACACGCAGAAGGCGGCGGTCGTCGCCTATCTCAAAAGCCACAAGATCAAGGTCCTGCCCGCGGAGGGCGACGTGGTCTTCGACATCATCCTGACGGTGCGCGCCGGGAACGACGTCGTCCGGCTGCGGATCGCGGATTACCACACCAACGTCATCCTGATTGAAAAGAACGGCGAAAAGCTGCTCGACAAGGGCGAGCCGGGGACGGAGAGCGCGGACGGCGAGACCGACCACAGCTGCCTCACGGTGGCGGACATCGTCGACTTTGCCGAGACGATGGACGTGGACGACGTGCGCGCGCTGGTGGAGCGCCAGATCGACTACAACTACGCCATCGCGCAGGAGGGCATGGCGAACAGCTATGGTGCGAACGTCGGCAAATCCATGCGCAACTTTGCCGGGCGCGACGTGTACATGCGCGCCGGATACATGGCGGCGGCGGGCTCCGACGCGCGGATGAACGGCTGCGAAATGCCGGTGGTCATCGTCTCCGGCAGCGGCAACCAGGGCATCACCGCCTCGGTGCCGGTGGTCGAGTACGCAAAGGAGCTGGACGTTACGCACGACAAGCTGCTCCGCGCGGTCACGCTCAGCGATTTGCTGGCGATCCACATGAAGACCGGCATCGGCCGCCTGAGCGCCTACTGCGGCGCGGTGTGCGCCGGCTGCGCCGCGGGCGCCGCCATCGCGTGGCTCAACGGCGGAGACGTGGACTGCGTCTCCGGCACGCTCGTCAATTCGCTGGGCACGGTGTCCGGCATGGTCTGCGACGGCGCGAAGGCGTCCTGCGCCGCGAAGATCGCGACCTCCGTCTGGGCGGGCCTGCTCGGCTGGGACATGTCCCGCGGGCGGCAGCTACTTGAGGGCGGCGACGGCATCGTCGGCGATGACGTGGAAGAGACCATCCGCAACGTCGGACGCCTGGGCCGCGTGGGCATGCGCGAAACCGACCGCACCATCCTGCGCATCATGACCGACCAGCCCGACCCGACGTGAGCTTGTTCCTGTATAACGGTCCAACGCCCCGCAATCACATTTTTGTGTGACTGCGGGGCGTCGGTTTTTCTGCTTACAGATTCGCTTCAATGGTCTTGACAAATTCCTGCGGGGGCATGACGCCGATCTTCGTGTCGACGTTCTGTCCGTCCTTGAAGAACATGACCGTCGGGATCGACATGATGCCGTAGCGCTGGGCGAGGTCCGGCTCGTCGTCCACGTTGACCTTGCCGATGACCGCCTTGCCGTCATAGTCGTTTGCCAGCTGCTCGATCACGGGGCCGAGCATCTTGCACGGGCCGCACCACTCCGCCCAGAAGTCCACGACCAGAAGTCCGGGCTGCGCCAACGCCTTGTCAAAGCTCTCTTCGGTAAAATGCTGCAGTGCCATAATTTGATCTCCTTTATCGTTATTATTTTAGTTTAACCCTTTTGCCTGTCCAGATATTCGCACGCGGAGAGTCCCGCGATATGCCCCTCGCCCACCGCCTTGGCGACTTGCAGCGGCGTACCTGTGCAGTCGCCGCAGGCGAACACGCCGGGCACGGAGGTCTGCATCGCGCGGTCGACCCGGATGTAGCCGCCGTCCAGCTCCAACGTGGGCAGCAGGTCCGTCGGCGCAAGCGACGCGCGCAGAATGAACACGCACGCACAGGGGTGCTCCACACCGTCGAGCACGGCGGCGGTCACGGTCTTTTCGCCGCGGATCTCGACCTTCCCCGCCGGGAGAAAGGGAATGTCCTCCGCCAGCTTTTCCGGGCGCTTGGGCGCGGTGTAGGTCACGCGGCAGCCGATGCTTTGCAGATACGCCGCCTCCTCCGGGGCGTCGCCCGTGCGGCCCACGACCAGTACGTCCTTCCCGCGGTAGAGCATCCCGTCGCAGGTCGCGCAGTAGCTCACGCCGCTGCCTAAGTACTCCTGCTCGCCGGGGAACTTCGCCTGCCGCACGACGCCCGGCGCCATCACCAGCGCGCCGCCCTGATAGGCATCCGAGCCAACCGTGACCGTGAACCCGTTCCATGCCATCAGCGAGAGGGCGCGGCCGACGACAAAGTCGACGCCTGCCGTCTCCGCGTGGCGTTGAAACTCCTCCAAAAGCTCATAGCCGGTGCGTCCGGGCAGCCCAAGATAGTTGTCGATCCGCTCCGCCTTCGCGAGCGGGCTGTCCTGCCACCGATTGCCGATCACCAGCGCGCTCTTTCCGCGCGAACGCGCCGCGACCGCCGCCGCAAGCCCCGCCGGGCCGCTTCCGAGTACGATCAGATCATAGTTCATACGCATCGCCTCCCTGTTTTTTTCTTTCTGAGCATATTATACCCTATAGGGCGGCAAATTACAATAGGTTGAGCAAAAATAAATTGAGTCAAATTAAATAGGATTTACTAGTTCGAATTGTCGAAGCTGCACAAGTCCTGCAAAAACGCGAACTCCGAGGCAAGCAGCTCGTCCCCGTAGGCGCGCAGCTTTTCGCAGTAGCGGTCATACGCCTCCAGGATGCGGCGCGCCTCGTCGGTCAGCTCCGCGCCGCCGCCGTTCCGCCCGCCCGTGCTGGACGAGAGCAGCTTGACGCCGAGCCCCGCCTCCGCGTTTTTGGTGATGGTCCACGCCTTCGAATATGCCATCTCCATCGACTGTGCCGCCGCACGCAGAGAGTGGTGCTCCTCCACGCGGTGCAGCAGCTCCGCAATGCCGGGGCCAAAGCATTTCCGGTCGGTAAAAAGCCGTATCGAGAGTACGGCGCGCAGCGCTTGCTCCATGATGATCCTCCTCTGATTTTCATTCTTGTAATGCGTGATCGAGTTGGTTATAATCACACTGTTGGGTAAAGTGGCGGAAGGGGGAGACGCGGATGCTGATATCGTCCATGCTCCGGGTCGGGCGCGGCGTGACCGCGCTCATTGGCGGCGGCGGGAAGACGACGCTGCTCTACGCGCTCGCGGAGGAGCTGCGCAAAACCGGCACGGTCGTCCTGTGCGCCTCGACGCACATCCTCGTCCCGGCGCAGTACCCCCTGTGTACGGGCGGCATGGACGAGCTTGCCGCGGCGCTTGCGGCGCACGGCGCCGTCTGCGCGGGAACGCCCGCCGAGGACGGAAAGCTGACCGCGCCGGCAGCAGGCTTCGAGCAGCTTGCGCAGCTCGCGGACTATGTGCTGGTCGAGGCGGACGGCTCGCGCGGCCTTCCGCTCAAGGCGCACGCCCCGCACGAGCCGGTGATCCCCGCAAACGCGCAGCGCGTGGTGCTGGTCGTCGGCGCGGACGGGTTCGGACGGCGCATTTCGGACGTCTGCCACCGCCCCGGGCTGTACGCCGAGCGCGCCGGGGTTTCACCGGACGACACGGTCACGCCGGAGCTGGCGGCGCGCGTCATCCGCGCCGAGGGCTTCGGCGACCGCGTGCTGGTCAACAAGGTCGAATCCGCCGGGGATTACGCCGCGGCGGAGGAGCTTTCCAAACGCCTTTCCTGCCCGGTCACGGCGGGCAGTCTGCACAAGGGGGTATACGTATGCTTACGCTGATCCGCGGCGCGGGCGATATTGCCAGCGGCATTGCGCTGCGCCTGCACCGCGCGGGCTTCGACGTTGTGATGACGGAGATCGAACGCCCCACGACCATCCGCAGGACCGTCGCGTTCTCCGACGCGGTGCTCTCCGGCAGGCAGACCGTGGAGGACGTCACGGCGCTGCGCGCGGAAACCTGGGAGGAGGCATGCCTGTATCTGGAGCAGGGCGTCATCCCGGTCCTCGTCGACCCGGACTGCGCCTGCCGCGCGCAGCTGCGCCCGGACGCGCTCGTCGACGCCATTCTCGCCAAGCGCAACCTCGGCACGCACATCGACGACGCGCCGATCGTCGTCGGCGTCGGTCCCGGCTTCACCGCGGGCACGGACTGCCACGCGGTGGTCGAGACGATGCGCGGGCACACGCTGGGCCGCGTGTACTACGAGGGCTCTGCGCTGCCGAACACGAACGTGCCCGGCCTCATCGGCGGCTTCGCCGGAGAGCGGGTGCTGCGCGCGCCGGCGGACGGCGTGTTCCGCGGGACGCGAGCGATCGGCGACAGGGTCGAGGCGGGCGATACCGTCGGCTTTGTTGCAAACGTGCCGATGTGCGCGACGATCTCCGGCGTGCTGCGCGGGCTGCTCGCGGACGGCGTCCGTGTGAAGCGCGGCATGAAATCCGGCGACGTCGACCCCCGCGGCGAAGCGGATTACTGCGCGCTCGTTTCCGACAAGGCGCTCTCCGTCGCCGGAGGCGTGCTGGAGGCTGTTTTGCACCTTGACGCGGCGCGCAAATAACGGCTTTACTCCATTGAACATTTCGAATTGAAACGGGAGAGGAAGAAAATGAGAGGCTTGATCCATATCTACTGCGGTGACGGCAAAGGCAAGACCACCGCCTCCGTCGGGCTTGCGGTGCGGGCTGCGGGCGCCGGGAAAAAGGTGCTGTTCGTCCAGTTTTTCAAGGACGGCTCGTCCTCCGAGCTGGGCGTTCTGCGCGGCGTCGAGGGCATCGAGGTCCGCATCTGCGAGAAGCATTACGGCTTTATCTGGACCATGGACAAGGAGGAATTCGACTGCGCCGCGCGGGACTATACGCAGCTGCTGCGCGACGCGCTGGAGGAATCGAAAAACGGCTACGGCCTGCTGGTGCTCGACGAGGTGATCTCCGCGTGCAACTGCGATGTGGTGCCCCAGCGCGAGCTGCTGGACTTCATCGCCTGCCGCCCGGAGGGGCTGGAGCTGGTGCTCACCGGGCGCGACCCGTCGAGCGCTCTGGTCGAGGTGGCGGACTACATCACTGAGATGAAAAAGCTCCGCCATCCCTACGATCAGGGCATGGATGCGCGCCGCGGCATTGAGTTTTAAACACTCTAAAACTTTGGGGATGTGAAAAAACGCAGGTTTTTTCACATCCCCTTTTGACTTGACTCAAAATCAGTTTGCGCTTTGGGAAATGATACGCTTGTTGCGGAAGAGGATCATTTCGCAGCGGCGGAAGACCTGGCTGGAATTCTCGTCGGCGTCCTTGATGAACTCGGTCATGCCCGCGACGCCCGCGCAGCGGTTCCACGGCTCATGCTGCGGGTTCTCCTGCGCCTCGTGGAACGCCTGCTTGAGGTCGTTGAACAGCTCGTCGCGCTCGGCATACGCCTCGCCCTCCAGAATCACGACGAAGTCGTTGTCGCCCGTGCGGTAGACCAGAGAATACGGGAACACGCTGCGAATAAGGTCACAGCCGCTGATGATGTACTTCTGCCCCGCCTCGGTGCCGTAAATATCGTCGATGCGCTTGGAATCGAGCAGGTTGACCATCACGACCGCAAACTCCGCGGTCTTTTCCTCGATCATTTTATCCAGCTCGATCTTCTTTTCGTCGTATGCCACCTTGCTCTTGGCGCGCGTGAGCGAATCCTCGTAGGCGATACGGGAAATGTCCACGATCTCGCTCTCCGCGCTTTCGGCGCGCTTTTCGGCGGCAAGAATATCCTCAACATAGTGCTTCATATCCTCGGACATCTGGGTGATGGCGTCCGAGAGGGACTGGATCTCATTTTCCGTCTGAATGTCCGGCGTGTTGAATGTGAGCGCGGAAAGATCGCGCTTGCCGCGGCTGTTCTCGGCGAATTCACGCGTCCGCTCTTCCAGGAGGCGCAGCGGCGCGGTAATGTTCTTGTATATCCAGTGGCCGCATAGGAAGGCAAAGACCAGGCTGGCAAGCACGATCAGCGCAATGCTGGCGCGGATGTACACGTTGACGCTGTTTTTCAGCTCGCCCAGATTAAGGTCGGCGCACAGCAGGCCGACAAAGGTACCGTCGGAGGCGAAGAGCGGCTTGCAAACCGTTCGCGTAGTACCATATTCATCAGAGCTGACATTAATGACCGAATAAGCGTCGCGCACGCTCTTTGCGTTGAGGTACGGAACCAGCTGCTGCTGCGTGTAATACTCGTCGGGCAGCTTGTACATGATCGGGTAATCCGTTTCTCCCATGGCTCGCTCGGCTTCGCTGGTCGCGCTGCACACATTGTACACCGTTCCCAGCCCGTCGTCCATCGGCAGCATAATATAGAGATAGGTCAGTTCATAGTCGTCGACCATGAGATTCAGCTGCTTTTGCAGCTCATTGTATTTTTCGGAGGGCACCTGCGTGCGGAGGCACTCCTGCAAATCGTCCCTGTCAATATTGTGCTCGACGTAGGCCAGCACATTCTCCATATGGCTTGTGTATCTCATGTTCAGCGCCCTGTTCAGGATGGTGGCGCTTTGCACCGACATGAGAATGCACAATAAGACAAGACCGATGCTGCCGAACAGCATGACCGTGCGTCCGATGGGCTTTTTGCAATTTAACATAGAGGCGTTCCTCCCTTATAAAAAGCGTTCGATTGTCAGGGACCGCTTACCGTATATACCGTATACAAAATCAATATATCACATAGCAAAAGAATAATCAACCATTCCACCGCTTTTTGTCGCGGCTTTTTATCGTCCCGGACCTTCGTCGGAGAACTGCCGGACCACGCTGTTCATCTGCCCGCAGGAAAGCCTGCCCTCCGGGCATTTGCCGTCCATGTAGCACGACGGTCCGGCGAGACGGAACAGATCGGGCCAGCTCTCGCGCAGCTGGGCAAGCAGGCGGAGCGTGACGCCGCGGATCTCCCACTGGGCGCGGTTGCAGCTGCGCAGCCGGATGAAGTGCAGCAGCTCGCGGGCGTTCATCGTGGTCACAACGTCCGTCAGCGCGCCGCTGAGCGCAAAATAGTACGCGTACCGCCGCAACTCCGCCTCGCGCACAAGCGCGGCGCGGAGATCGAAGGCACGCTGCGCGGCGTCCCGATACGGCGTCAGCAGTTTTTTCTCCGCCTGTACGGTCGGGGGGACGATCATCCGATCGCAGGGCATGGCCTGAATGGGCGGAACAAGGATCGACTGCATGCGGTGGCGCACCAGATGCGTGACGCAGGCGAGGGAGACGCCGCGGACCGCGAAGGTGTAGGGCAGCTGCTCCAGCTCCCGGGGCCTATCCGCGTGCAGCAGGCTCTGATAGTCAATTTCCCCCGGGCAGGGCACGCCGCCGCAGCGATACACGGCGCGCAGCAGCTCCTCCGGATGCGCGGGCGCGGAGAGCAGCTCCACCGCCCCCGCCTCCTCACAGCCGAGGAAGCGCAGCGAAGCCTCCGCGTCGGGAAGATCCGCAGGCGCGGCGCCGCCCTCCGGGGCGGACTCGTCCAGCTCGTCGAGCATGGCGGGGAAAAGCTCCCGCAGCTGCGAGACAAGCTGCCGCGCCAGATCGCGAAGCTCCGGGATGTCGCGGCAGCGCCCGGAGAGCATTGCGTTGAGCATCCGCGCGAGCTCGCGCGCGTTCACCGTGCAGTAGAAGTTGCTGTGAAACGCGTAGGGCAGCAGAAAGCGCGCGTCCTCCTTCGGCGCACCCAACTCCAAAAGCGAGCGATAGGCGTCGAACAGCTGCTCCATGTAGCGCCGGTAATTCTCAAGCGCCGGACCGCGCAGGTCCTCCGGGACATAGTAGCCGGACGCCCCAAAGTCCACGTAGCGTCTGGACTTGACCGTGAAGGACGCAAGGCGGCACTCGATGAAAAATTCCTCGACGAACACGGAGACGTTTTCCAGCGCCAGCGTGAACACGGCATGCTCAAGCAGCGACTTGTGCCCGGAGGCAAGGACCTTGCCGATCAGGCTCCGGTTCTTCTCCGGCTGGTCCGCGTTCTCAAATATCTCCAGCGCGGTTCCCTTTGTCGTTGAGATTCTGGCGGCGCTGGCGCAAACCGCCTCGCCGTACTGGTTGCAGCTGATGATCCTCGCGGTCGACATGCACTCATCTCCTACAATATATGACAGATTCCTGTCAATCATATCGCGTATTCCGTCAAGCGTCAAGCACAATCGGATTTTTGCCTTGTTTTGGCGCTTTTGGCGCATGTCGTTCTTGACAAACCCGCTCTTTGTACCGTAAAATATCAGCAAAGGGGGTAACGAGTATGTCCATGATCGATTCCATCAAAGACGAGCTCGCGGTCGGACTCAAGCTGATCGCGTACAAGAACCTTACCATTCAGCTCCCGCCGATGGCGGCTCTGGACGACGCCATGATGGCGGACGGCTGGGTCGGCGTGTCGGAGGTGACAAAGGGCGAGGACGGGCTTTATCACCGCTATTATTACGACACCGCGCAGAAGAACTACGCCCTCGCGATGCTCGACGCCGCCACCTGCACCTGCAACATCGTCGTGGCGGACGAGAACGACGTTCTGGAAAAGCTGAGCTTCCCGGAGCTGAAGGTCCTCGCGGGCCTGATCGACAAGAAGTCCGTCTCGTTTATCCGCATCTACTCCGAGAAGGAGCTTGCCGCCGCAAGCGGGGAGGAGCTGGAGGCGCTCAACGAGCGGAACCAGAAGATGATCGACGAGGCGGAGGTCGCGCTGCGCAAGCGCTGATCCGCTCTCAAACGAATCCTGATAAAAATGCTGTCGGCACGCATGCCGACAGCATTTTTTAATCCTTTTTACCTCTGCGTCATCTCACCGGTCCTGAGGTCGATCACATAGTCCTTGTAATGGCAGCTCAGGTACGCCTTTTCGCCCTCGCGGTCAACGCGCACGTTGGTAAAGGTGATGTTGCCCCAATAATCCGTCGGAGCAAAGTCGAGGGAGTAGTCGTGGTAATAGCCGTCCGAGGTGATGTAGAGCAGGTACTCCGTGGTCCCTCTGGGTGTCGCGCCGCTCATGTAGAAGAAATTCCAGTTGTCCGTCTCGGCGTGCAGAAGGGTCCTCGCCTGCTTCTCCGTTTCGTAGTATCGGACGACCTCGGCGGGCGGCGGCGGCGAAACGCTCAGCTTCTCCGCGGCGACGCCAAGGATGTCGGGGTCGATGTAAGCAAAGTCGACGACGTCCGTCGCCAGCTTCACGCCGTCTTCATCCCGCACAAACACATAACACGGCTTGTGGACATACCAGCCGAGCGACTTTCCGTCCATGACCAGCGGCGAGACCCTTTCGGTAAGCGGATCGAGCCACACATAGGACGCCGTGACCGTCCCGTGGTTGAACACATTGCGGTTCAGCGTGACCGTCCCGTCGTAGGATTTCAGGTTGACGGCGTACAGCACGCCCTCGGGGAGTCTGGCAGGGCGGTCATAGAGGAATTCCAGAGAGATCGTGCGCGCCTCGCCGTCCCAGAAATAGCGCCCTCCGATATCGTTGAACTCCCGGTCCCCGCCAAGGTCCTCGATGGCGACGGCGGTCTTTCCGCCGAGGTTGTACGCCTGCAGCGCCGTTGTGTAGACGTAGGTCTTGATGTCGGTCGCGTAAATATGCCCGACGACGCGCCCGATCTGACCGTCCCGCTTGTTTTCGCCGCCTTGCAGCCCCGCGGGGTCAAAGCTCCCCAGCAGCAGCGTGCGCAGCGCGTTGTTGTAGGTGTGCGGCAGCACGTCCTCCACAACGATCGCGGTCTTGCCGCCGATGTTGTAGGACGGGACCTCGACGCCGTTGATAAAGGCGCGGATATCCGTGGAGTAGACGTTTCCCGCCGCGCTTCCCGCCTTTGCCGGCGCCGCGGTGCTTCCGAGCGCAAGGGCAAGGCAAACGGCAAGCGCCGCGCTCAACAGCTTATGAATCTTCATGGCTTCCTCCTTGTTCAGATGGCGATGTCTCTTCTTCTCTCAGCGGCACAGAAAGGAGAACCAGCCCTCGGAGCTGTTTTCCTCCTCGATCCTCCAGCCCGCCTCCGCAAGCCTTGCCCGGACCTCCGCCGCGCGGTCGTCGATGACGCCGGAGCAGAGGAACGCGCCGCCCTGCTTCAAAAGCGGCCTGACGCGCGGCGCGAGCGCGATGATGACGTCCGCGACGATGTTCGCCGTAATGACGTCGTAGTCCCCGCCGAATTCGCGCCGCAGCTCCCGGTCCTGCGTCACGTCCCCGGCGCGCACGGTGAAGCGGTCGGCGCCGATGCCGTTGAGCGCCGCGTTCTCGCTTGCGACGGTCACGCAGGTCGGGTCGACGTCGCAGGCAAACGCCTGCTCCGCGCCGAGCCGCAGCGCTGCGATGGCGAGGATGCCGCTGCCGCAGCCGAGGTCCAGCACCCGCTCCCCGCCCCGGATCAGGCGGTCCAGCACCGTCAGGCACAGGCGAGTCGTGGCGTGGCTGCCGGTGCCGAAGGTGAGCCCCGGATTCAGGATGACCTTCACGCGCCCGTTGTCCGGCACCTGCTCCCACTCCGGCACGACGAACAGCCGCTCGCCGATCTCCATGGGCTTGTAGAACGCCTTCCAGTTGTTCTCCCAGTCCTCGTCGGCGACGTTTTTCATGCTCAGAAGCAGGGGCGCGTATTCGGGATGCTGTTTTTTCATCGCCGAGAGCGCAATGCGGATCTGGCCGAGGCGGCTCCAGCCGTCCTCGTCCTCGGGCAGATAGAAGGTCACGCGGCTCTTGCCGCGCTTTTCCTCCAAAAGCTGCTCGTCCACATAGTCCCAATACTGCCGGTTGTTTTCGAGGAACTGCTTAAAATCGTTCTCCTCGTCGATAATCAGCGAATCCACGCCGTAGTCGCCGAGCAGAGAGATCACGGGGTCGATGCCCGTCTCCGTCGTGTCGACGGAAAGCTCCAGCCACTTCATCGCGCCCGCCCAAAGAAGAACAGGCCGAGCGTGCCCGCGCCCGTGTGCGAGCCGATGACCGGCCCGATGAAGTCCGCCCGCACGTCGGTGACGCCGAAGCGCTCCTTCAAAAGCCCCTTGACAAATTCCACGCTGTCCGGCGCGTCGGCGTGGCAGATAAACACCGTCTGGTCCTCCAGCGGGCGGGTGCCCAGCTCGCCCATCATGTTGACCAGCTCCGTGAGCGCCTGCTTCATCCCGCGCGCCTTGCCCACGGGCGTCAGCTTGCCCTCCCCGTCGCAGTGCATGACGGGCTTGATCGAGAGCACCGTGCCCACCACGGCGCTCGTCGCGTTCAGGCGTCCGCCGCGGCGCAGATGGCCGAGGTCGGCGACCGTGAACCAGTGGTCCTGATGGGGCACCATCTCGCGGACCCATTCCTCGACCTCGTCGAGGGAGCGGCCCTTTTTCTTCTCCTGCGCCGCGTGCCAGACCAGCATGCCCTGTCCGCGCGAGGCGGAGAGGGAGTCGATGACGACGATTTTTGCGCCGGGATACTCCGCCTTCAGCTCCTCCGCCGCGATGACCGCGGACTGATAGGTGGTGGACAGGGCGCTGGAAAAGCAAATGCAGAGGACGTCCCGCCCGGACTCCACGATCGGGCGCATGGCATCGGCAAAGTCGCCCACGTTCACCGCCGCGGTCGTGCACTCCACACCGGCGCGGATGCGCTTATAGAACGCTTCCAGCGTCATTTCGGCGTGGTCGGGCGTGTCGCGCCGGGTCACGCCCTCCATGGTAAAGGTAAGCGGAAGAACGACCAGCTCGCACTCCTTCACCTCGGCATCGGAGAGGTCGCAGCAGCTGTCGGTCATAATTACATAGTCGCGCATGGCAGGGGAAAGCTCCTTTCGGGTTATTCTTTGTTTTTTATCATAACACATAGGCGTCAAAAAGAAAAGACAGTTATTTTCCAACACAGAAGCGCTCAAAAATGCGCGCGACCATGTCCTCGCGGGCGGTGCGGCCCGTCAGCTCGCCCAGCGCGTTTGCCGCCGCCTCTGCCTCGGTGAGCACGACGTCCGGCGTCATGCCGCCCCGGAGCGCCGCAAGCGCCTCCCGCACCGACGCAAGCGCGCGGGTCACGGCGTCCGCCTGCCGCGCGTTGGTCAGCAGCGTGCCGCCCTGCGCCGGAGGCGCTGGGAACAGCCGCGCAACGGCGGCCTCCAGCGCGTCGTACCCCGCGCCGGTGACGTTGGAGAGCCGGACGCGCGGCGCGCCGATATCCTGCGCGCGGTCTGCGCCGGCATCCGCCCCGCAGAGGTCGCTTTTCGTCTCGACCAGGATCCACGGCTTGCCGCTGCCCGACGCGAGGCGCAGCGTCTCCGCCTCTCCCGCCCGCGACGCGCCGTCGACAAGGGCGAGGATCAGGTCCGCGTCCGCCGCCGCCCGCCGCGCGCGCTCGACGCCGAGCTTTTCCACGGCGTCGTCGGTTTCGCGCAATCCCGCGGTGTCGATAAGCCGCAGCAGCACGCCGCCAACCACCGCCTTTTCCTCCACGGTGTCCCGCGTCGTGCCCGCGATATCGGTGACGATGGCGCGGTCGAAGCCCACCAGCCTGTTCAGCAGCGAGGACTTGCCCGCGTTCGGCGCGCCGAGGATGGCGGTCGCGACGCCGGACTTGACGATCCTGCCCCGCGCGTAGGTTGCAAGCAGGTCGGAAAGCGCGCGCTCGATCTCCGCGAGCGCGGCGTCTACCTCCTCCGGCGCGGCGTCGGCAATGTCCTCGTCGGGGTAGTCCACCACGGCGTAAAAGCGGCTCGTGATATCCAGCAGCCGGTCGTAAGCGCCCTCCGCGAGACGGCGCAGCGCGCCGTCGACCTGTCCCGCTGCGTTGCGCGCCGCCTCGGCGGTCTCCGCGTCCACAAGGTCGACGATCGCCTCCGCCTCGGTGAGGTCGAGCTTGCCGTTCAAAAACGCGCGCTTCGCGAATTCGCCCGGCTCCGCCTGCCGCGCGCCCGCGGCAAAGGCGGCGGCAAGCACCTCGCCGAGCACCACGGGCGAGCCGTGGCAGTGGAGCTCGGCGTCCACATCCCCGGTGTAGGATTTCCCCGCGGCGAACCAGACCGCCAGCGGATGGTCGATGACGCGGCCCGCCGCGTCGCACACCGAGCCGTAGACCATGCTGCGCGCTCGCGCCTCGGAGATCGGTCTGCCGTTCACGGGCTTGAAGAGCTTGTCGAGAATGTTCAGCGCGTCGGGTCCGCTGAGCCGGATGATGCCGAACGCGCTGCGCGCGAGCGGCGTCGCAATGGCGGCTATGGTGTCCATGGCTCCCGTCCTTTCAAAATGCAAAAAGGGGCAGGCATCTGCCCGCCCCTCTGAATAGATTACTGCTTTGCCTGCTGGGCCTCGATATCCATCAGCGCATCCTTGCGCGAGAGGTTCCAGCGGCCCTTCTCGTCGATCTCCATGAACTTGACCCAGATCATGTCGCCGACGGAGACCACGTCCT
>SVKP01000033.1 GCA_015068395.1 Oscillospiraceae bacterium | reverse complement strand
GGAGAGGCATCGATGGACGTTGTATCGTTCAGCTCCGCCGCAAACTCGTCCGCCGCGGCGTCCAGCAGGATATCGCGCAGCATCGCGTCTTCCGTCATACCGTGTAGCCCTCCTTCCTCAGCTTTTCCGTAAGCAGCCTGCGCCCTCTGGAGATTCGCGCGTTCGCGGCGTCCTCGGAAATATGGAGCGCCGCCGCGATCTCCCGTGTACTCATTTCTTCCACAAACCGCATCTCCAGCGCCGCGCGGTAGGTCTCCGGCATGGCGCGGATCATCTCGATTACAGAGGCAGAGTCGTCAGATCCATTCTCTTCCGTGAGCGTTTCATCCAGCGGGATTTCCCTGCCGCGCCTGCGGAGCACGGAGATGGATTCGTTCTTCACTATAATAACGAGATAGGCGCCCCGTTTCTGACAAGGAATTTCAAGAATTCTTGAAAAATTTTCGACGACACGCAGCCAAGCGCTCTGCACGGCGTCCTCCGCAGCGTCCGTGTCGTTAGGAAAAAAACGCCGGGCAACACGCAGCATCGCGTCCTGATACTGCTTGTAAAGGTCGTATAACGCCCTGCGGTCGGCTTCGTCCGAGAGCGTTGACAGAAGAAATAAAAGCATAGCGTCCTCCTGGCGGGAATGATCTGCATTAGTATATCATAAAGTCAGGTGTTGGCAAGAGCAAGGCGAGAAGCAAGGCACCCTCACGGTGAGAACCATCACTCGTGAGGGTGCAAGTTGTAGAGTATTCTTCACTCAAACTCCGATAGTGTAAACGATCCGTTGCTGCCAAGGCCGCCGTAGTCCTCATTGTAGCGCGCCATATTGTCCAGCAGCTCCCGGCGCTGCGCGTCGGTCAGCTTCGCCATCTCGGCACGTATCTCGTCTGCGGGCTTCCAGACAAGCATTTGCAGCAGTCGGAAGTCATGAGTATCGCCGCCCGTCAGCTCGTACAGTGAAAGGACCTGCCCGGTGGTAAGCGGATACTCCTGCGGATAATCATAGCCAATGTCATAGGGCAGCCATACGCTTGAGCCGCCTGTGTTCATGCCGAGATAGCGCCACACGCCGTCGCGCAGCCCGACGACGACCTCGCCGCCCCAGCTGTACCAGCCCTTGTATTGGCCGTCTGCTATTGGGTCGTCCAGTCCGACGCCTGCCTCAAAGTACAGCTTGTTGCTCTCGTCCAGCTTCAGCACAAGCCCCATGCCGAAGCAGAAGTTCGGGTAGTCCTCTCCGTAGTAGGCGTCAAAAATTCTTGTTCTGTTCACCGCCGCGTCGTAGGGCGAAAAATCGCACCACTTGGGATGCTGCCGCATAATGGCCGCAAACTGCTCCGCGACCTGCCGCGCGACCTCCTCATAGTCCGTGACCGTGCCGGGTACAGCGATCTCCCGCTCATACCGTTTAAGCTCCGCCGGTCGCGCGTACTGCTCCAGAAAATAGCCGTACAGCGAGCCGATCCAATCCAGCTTAGACGAGCCGCGCAGCCAGTGCTCCGCGCCGCTTTCGCGCTCCGTCCAGTGCAGGATGTCGTCGCCGTATACGTCAAAGCTCTCCTGTTCGTTCCAAATGTGCAGCACTCTGTCCGCTGCCTGCGCCGCGGTGATCTCCGAGTCGCTGAGCGGCGACCAGACAAACGCGGTCTCCAGCACGTTTCCGGTCGCAAACTCCACATTTCGGACGGGTTCCGGCTCGACCGTATAGTCGTCCGTGCGCCCGTCTGCGGTGACGCGGAGGAAAAACGGCGTCAACCCCTCCGAATCCACGGTGCCAAACACCGCGTCCGCCGCCGCGCGAAGCTGCCAGGAAACCGTATCTGCTTCATTCTGCGTCGTTTGCTCGATCTTCACCTGTACAGTGCTGCCCGAGGCAAGGTTGATGCTCCGAGCCATCGCTTCGAGTATCGCGGGCTCAAGTCCCGCCACGTCTGAGCGGATCTGTACGCTCGGATCGTACTGCGTGACAACCAGCCAGCCTGTCCCGCTGCCGCTCGAATAATATGTCTCCGTCCGACCCTCGACGTCCTGACGCAGTTGCTCGCGTTCCTCGTCCGTGACGAACGTGACGCTGATCGTCGAGCCGGTGTTGTAAGCGGATATCCAGCGTGCCGTGCCGCCGCTGCTTGCCTCAGACCATCCCTGCACCGGGATATAGATATACCAGCCGTCGCTGTCTCTGCGGTGCGCGGGTATGCTGTTTCCGCCCACCGTCAGGTCGGTGGTATACAGCGGCAGGTCAAGGTTGTTTTCCTTCACATAGAAGTCGTAAAGGATTTCCTCAGCGCTCTCTTCATAATAGTAGAGCCCGCCGCGGTCATCGTTGTTCGGTTGGTCAAAGAGCACGTCCACGCTCCCGTCGTCGTAGCGCAGCACGACGAGCGAATGCCCGCCCTGGCCCTCCAGATCGTACCAAAGCTCATCTGTTGCGTACATACCGCCAACGAAAGCGACATCCTCAGGCGGCACTTCGAGCTTCAGCTCTTTCATATAACTGTAGAGCTCCAGCGTACCGTTCGGCGCGAGCCCGGACAGCTCAGCCTCCATTTCCAGGAAAGCGCGCGTATCCGACACGTCCGCGGTTCTTTCTCCGCTGCCGTCAGCGGCAGAGTACGTCACGCTCGTCGTCTCCGCGCGCACGGCGGCAAGATAGTCCTCCACGCTCGCATAGGCGCCGGTCGTATTCTGCTCCGCCGTGTCTGACGGTTCCGCGCTCGCCTGCCTTGCCCCCGTGAACGTCGCGGCGCAGGCGACGCCCGTCAACGCCAGCACAACAACAAGGGCAGCGGCGAGGGGGCGCTTGTGCTCGGCGATACGCCGAATGCGCTCCTTCATCTGCCGTTTGCCCGCCGTCATGGTCGTGGCGGTAAGCATCGGATTTCCGCCGCGCCGCACCGGGATCAGCGCCAGCAGCGTCTCACCGTAGGAAACGCGCGCCGACTCCCCCAGCCGCACGAGCGTCCCCTCGTCGCAGGCAAGCTCGCAGTCCGCCCGGGAGCAGTATGCCGCGAGCCAGACCAGCGGGTTGAACCACCAGACCGCAAGGCACACGCTCCGCACAAGCGACCACAGCGGGTCGAGGTGCCGCGCGTGCGTCTCCTCGTGCGCGATGACATAGCGCAGGCGGTTTTCCTCCTTCGCCGCCTCGCTCGTAACGTAGATCGCGGGGCGGAACAGCCCGAACAGGCAGGGCGAGGGGATGTCGTCGCAGAGATAGACGGGGTATTTGCTCTCCGCACCGTCGAGTGGGACGCGTGTGCGGCGCAGCTTGCGGGCAAAGCGGAGATTCGCGGCGAGGAACCAAAGCGCCATTATAGCCATGCCAACATACCACAGCGGCTCGGTCACGTCCCTTACCTTTATCGTGTTCTGCATCCGCTCGAAACGCTCCGGCGCAACGTTTTCCGCCACGGTCACCGGCGTTTCAGGCATCAGCTTACCGCGTTCATAGCCCTCGACAGCCCCCGACGCCATGTGCTCGATCGAATCGACGCCGCGTATCGCCTCAATGTTCTGCACGGTCTCGGTTCGCTCCGCCATGCTCAGCACGTTGTGCTCCATCGCGGGCAGATTGGCAGGGATCAGCAGCCGCAGCGCAATCAGCAGCCAAAGCGCGTACTGCACGCGGCGTGATATCGTCCTGCGAAACAGAAACCGCATCAGCAAAACGGCGGCGATCAGGACAGAGGACGTGATCAGGATATCCTTCATTTCCCCTCACCTGCCTTTTTGAGAATTTCGCTGAGCTCGTCGATTTCCTTCTTAGTCAGCTTGTGGTCGTCCACCAGCGCGCTCATCATCAGGCCGAGCTTTCCGCCGTAGACGCGGTCGAGAAAGCTGGCGGTCTCCTCGCGCCGCGCGTCCTCCCGCGCGATAACGGGCGAATAGTGCCGCGTGCGCCCGCACTGCTCCCAGCGCACGGCATCCTTCCCTTCCAGCCGGGTCAGCATCGTGATGATTGTGTGTTTCGTCCAGCCGGTGTCTTCCTCCAGCGCGCGTGTAAGCTGCATCAGCGTCATGGGTGCGTGCTCCCAGAGCTGGTTCATCAACTTCCACTCCATATTCGACAGCGAAACCTTCATAAAAAAGCCCTCCAAAAAAGATGGTTGACGTTTGTTTAACTTAAATCTAGCACACTGTTAAACGATTGTCAACCATCTTTTTCATTTTATTTCTGCTTTGTCCGGAGTCGTCAATCGACGGCTCTTCCCTCCCAATCATAGATGTAGATCATATTGAGCTCCAGCCCCGGCACCTCTTCCATGGCAAGGGAGATCAGCTCGTTGCGGCGCGCCGCGTCCAGCACGTCGGTATCCACGTTGATATCGACTTCGATGATCTGTCCGCTGTCCGCGCTGCTTAGCGTAACCAGCGCGTTCCGCACCCAATCAAGGTTTTCTACCCTCGCTTGCAAGGCGTCCTCCATTTCCATGAGGCTCTTGTCATACTCCACCACCGGAGCCGCGTTTTCACTGCCTGTGTTGGGTGTGTTCGGCTGGATGTGCGCGCCCTCCCTTGCCTGGATGCCCGCCGCGACCTTGAGCAGTTCTTCGATATCGAGACTGCCGCTGAGAGAAAACTGGCAGCCTTCTTTCGCAAAGCAGACGAAGTTGGTATCTTCTCTGGTGAACCAGTAGCCCTCTGCATCCTCCATCTG
>SVKP01000032.1 GCA_015068395.1 Oscillospiraceae bacterium | reverse complement strand
TGATCGCCTGGCAGAGCTGCTTCTCGCCGCCCTGCGGGTAGCGCGTGCGCAGCGGCTGCACGACGACGGGCGCATCCATCTCCTTGATGGTCTTGTTGAGCGAGTCGATACCGTTCTGCTTGTTCACCTCGACGCCGATGATGACCTTGTCCACACCGAACATCTTGGCGAGGTAGCCGCAGCCGCCGATGATCTCGCGCGGGCGCTCAAGCATCGCGCGGTGGTCGCCGGTGATGTACGGCTCGCACTCCGCGCCGTTGATGATGACCGTGTCGACCAGGCCGATACCGCCGGAGATCTTGACGTGGGTCGGGAACGTGGCGCCGCCCATGCCGACGATACCGGCATTCTTGACGATTTCGACCAGTTCCTCCACACTCAGGAGGTCGGGATCGGCGGGGGCGACGACCTCCTCGCTGAGCTCATCCTGGAAATCGTTGTCGATGACCACCGACATGACGTTTCCGCCCATCGAGTAGGGGCGCGGCTCCACTGCCGCGACCGTCCCCGATACGCTTGCGTGGATCGGCGCGCCAAGGCCCTTGGTCTCGCCGATCTTCTGCCCGATCTTCACATGGTCTCCCTTTGCGACGATCGGCGTGCAGGGCGCTCCGAAGTGCATCGACATCGGGATGACGACCTGCTTCGGCGGCGCAAGCTGCTCGATGGCCTTCTCATTGGTCGCGGCCTTCATGTCGTGGGGATGAACGCCGCCAAAGAACGCTTTTGCCATTGTCTCACCTCATTTTTCACACTCGGGCGTGGCGGACGCGCCGACACTGCCCCATAATCGGATTGATTATAGCGCATTTTATGCCGCTTGTCCAGTTGGTTATGTGGTATGGGAAAAATTTTTGTCCACAAGATATATTCCGCGCCGGACATTTGCCTTTTTCGTCAATTTATGCTATGGTTAGACAAACCTGTTTTTTGGGGGTGTTCCGATGCCCGTATTCATCGACAACCGCGCCGTCCGGGAGGAGGCGCGCACGCTGATGCACTCAGCCGCCGTCTCCCCGTTCCTCTTCACGGCGATGTTCCTCGCCATCAACCTCGTGCTCGACCTCGTCAACACCGCCGCGAACTATATGCTCGGGCGCACGGTGGAGGTCTCGTCGGTCTCGATGACCTTTTCCTTCGTCGGCATTCTGGTGTCGCTGCTCGCCACGGTGCTGCTGGCGGGCTACGCCTTCTACGGCCTCGGCGTCCAGAGCGGCAGGGAGATGTCCTTCGAGTCGCTGTTTGCCATGTTTCCCTTTGCCGGGAAGGTCGTGCTGCTCACGGTGGTCCAGGGCGTGCTGATCGGCGTGGGGCTTGCGCTGTTCATCGTGCCGGGGCTCGTTCTCGCGCTCGCCTACTCCTTCGCGCTCTATCACCTGTGCGAGGACCCGGACGCGAGCGTGCTCGCCGCGCTGCGGCGGAGCCGGCTCGAAATGAACGGCTACAAGCTCCAGCTGCTCGCGCTGATCCTCGGCTTTCTGCCGCTGCTGCTGCTCTTCGCCGTCCCGGTCGGGCTGTGCGAATATTTCCTTGAATCGCTCTTTCCTGAAACGCTTGTCGGCGAACTGATGGAAACGCTGGTCTCCGGCGTGCTGACCGGCTTCGCCGCGGTGTACATGACGCCGTACATGGCGCTGAGCCAGATCATCTTCTACCGCCGCGTGCTCGCCGCGCACGAGCCGGACGCCGACGGCGGCGCATTTGGTGAGGAATAATAAAACTCGAAAAACGAAACTTGGCTTTCTCAAAAGCAAGCTTTTGAGAAAGCCAAGTGTTTTTCAGCGCTCCTCCTCCGGGTCCCATTCCGGTTCGGGGAGCTCGCTGATGTTATCCCATGACCCGCACAGCGGGGCGAAGGTCTCGCCGTCCACAAGGATGAGCATGAACTCGTCGCCCTCGCCGTCCGGAATGATGCTCTCCATTTTCCAATAATCCTCGGCGGAGTCGAACCTGTGCGTCCATACGCCCGTCATGCACCCCTCGCCGTCATAGCGCGCCGCGATCAGCACCGCGCCCTCCGGGACGTTCTGCACGGCGCACCAGTCGATCATCTGCTCCCACGGCACGGCGGTGATCGCCGTCCACGGGCCGGTGGTGTTGCAGTGGACCTTTGCGTTTTCCAGAGGGTTGTTGCCCATGGGCAGATTATTCCTCAACGAATACCAGCTTGTCAGGTCTCCGCCGTAGTAGACGTCCGTGAGGCCTGTGCAGCCTCCGGTCGCCAGCCTCCCCACATCGGTCACGCTCGCCGGAAGGATGATGTATTTCAGATTCGAGCAGCCGTTGAACGCGCCAATGACAATACCCGTCACGCCCGATGCGACGTCCACGGCGGTGATATCGCTCTTGTGGGCTGTCAGCCAGGGTCTTTCGGTCATCGCACCCTCGCCGAATATGTGCAGCGTGCCTTCGTTCAGCAGCCATTTCAGGTCTGTGCCGCAGGTGCCGCAGTCGGCGCCGCAGTGTATCGCAGCACGCCACAGCACATTTCTGCCCTCCACTGCGTTCCACTCGTCCTCGGCGCCCGCATAGTACACGTCCTCCAACGCCGCGCAGCTGTTAAACGCCCCGCCTCCGATGCGTGTCACCGTGGAAGGGATCGCAATCCACGAGAGCTCCGTACAGCCCGAGAACGCATAGTCGCCGATGGCGGGCGTGTCGCGCTGAACAATGGCATACCGCAGCGCCGTACAGTAGGCAAACGCGCCTTCGCCGACGGACGTCACCGAACCCGGGATCACAACGCTTTCGATCGACTTGCAGCTGCTGAACGCATAGCGGCCGATCGTCGTCAAGCCCTCCGGGAGCTTGACGCTTGTCAGCGCAGTGCCGACGAACGCGTTGTCCCCCAATTTTGTCACGCTGCCCGGGATGGAGACGGAGCTGAGCGCCACGGCGTTGTAAAACGCATTCGCGCCGACCGTCTGCACGTCGTCCGGGATGCTGTAGGACGTCATCGGCTTGCCGTCCTGGCCCGTCCTTCCGCAGGGATACGCGATCAGCGTTGTCATGTCCCTGCTGAACAGGACGCCGTCCTGCACGCAAAAGTCCTCGCTGCCGGGGGCAAGCTTGAATTCGGCAAGCGCGTAGCAGTAAGCGAACGCGCTGGTATCGAGCTTCTCCAGGCTGGCGGGCAGCGCCACCGAGGTCAGCTTCCCGCAGCTTTGGAACACAGACGATCCCAGCACGGCGACGCCCTCGGGGATCGTTATGTTTTTCAGGTTTCTGCAGGATGCGAACGCCCAAGTGCCGATGGTCGTGAGCCCGTTCGGAAGCGTGATGCTCTCAAGCCTCTGGCAATGCTCGAACGCACTGCGGCCGATGGACTCCAGCCCACCGTCCTCCGGCAGAGTAACGCTCTTCAAATACCAGAGATTATCGAACGCATTCCTGCCGATGTGTGTACAGCCGTTTTTGATGACGACGGAAGTGATCTTGCCGGAAATGTCATACCACGGAACATCGAAAATGCTGCTGTAGTCCGTCATCGCGCCCGCGCCGGAGATCGTCAGCGTGCCGTTGAAATACGCCCACGTCAGATCATCCCCGCAGGCGCCGGACGTCGCCTCCGCACGGGCGGTCGGCGCAAGCCCAAGCAGCAGGCAGAGAGTTAAAAGAACGGAAAGTGCCTTGCAGGTGCGTTTCATAAGCGTTACCTCCCATCGAAAATCATACAGCTTGATATTTTACCACAGGCAACGGGATTTGTACAGCCCCTAACATTTTTCACATAAGAAAACCGGCTCGATTGAGCCGGTTTTCTTATGTTTTTATAGGGTTTTAGCACTTTTCAAACACGGTGGCAACGCCCTGGCCGCCGCCTATGCACAGCGTGGCGAGGCCCTTCTTCGCCTCGGGACGCTTCTGCATTTCGTGCAGCAGCGTGACGATGATGCGCGCGCCGGAGGCGCCGACGGGGTGGCCGAGGGAGATCGCGCCGCCGTTGACGTTGACCTTGCTCATGTCGAAGCCGAGCTCGCGCGCGACGGCGATGCTCTGCGCGGCAAACGCCTCGTTCGCCTCAATGAGGTCCATATCCTTGACCTCAAGGCCGGCCTTCTTCATTGCCTGACGGGTCGCGACGACCGGGCCGACGCCCATGATCTTGGGATCGACGCCGCCCTGTCCCCAGCCGACGAGCTTCGCCATGGGCTTGAGACCGTACTTCTCGACCGCCTCGCCGCTGGCGAGGACGATCGCCGCCGCGCCGTCGTTGATGCCGGAGGCATTGCCGGCGGTGACGCGCTGCTGGCCCTTGTCGTCAGCATCCTTCAGGCCGGTGGGCTCGAAGGTGTGGGTGACCTGCGGAGCGGGGGACTCGGGGCCAACGGGGAACGCGCCGCGCAGACCGGCGAGCTTGTCGAGCGGGGAAAGGCGCGGGAACTCGTCGACCTTGAACTCGACGGTCTCCTTCTTGACCTTCACGGGGACGGGGACAATCTCG
>SVKP01000031.1 GCA_015068395.1 Oscillospiraceae bacterium | reverse complement strand
TGGAGCCATATGGCATGGACGAGTGCTTTCTTGATGTGACGGGGAGCGGGATATTCGGCACGGGCATGGAAATTGCCGAGCAGATCCGCGCGGCGACAAAGAACGAGCTTGGGTTGACGGTGAGCGTTGGAGTCTCCTATAACAAGATCTTCGCAAAGCTCGGCAGCGACATGAAGAAGCCTGACGCGATCACGCAGATCACGGAGGACAACTACAGAGAGAAGGTCTGGCCGCTGCCAGCGTCCGACCTCCTGTATGTCGGGCGGGCGACGGATACCAAGCTGGCAAAATATGGCATCCACACGATAGGCCAGCTCGCAGCGACCGATCCAGAGCTTTTGCGTTCGTGGTTCGGCGTGAACGGGCTGAAGCTCTGGCAGTACGCCAACGGAGCGGACACCTCGCCGGTGATGCACAAGGATTTTGTCAGCCCGGTCAAGTCGATAGGCCACGGCATCACCTGCACGGCGGACCTCGAAAACGAGGTGGAGGTGCAAAAGGTCATGCTGGAGCTGGCTCAGGACGTAGGGCATCGGCTGAGGGTGCATGGCTTGGCGGCGACAGGGGTACAGGTCTATGTCAGGGGAAACGACCTCTTCGGCTTGCAGTTTCAGGATAAGCTCCAGTTCAAAACGCAGCTCCCGAATGAGATCGCCGGAGCGGGCTTTGCCCTCTTCCGCAAGCGGTATCACTGGAACACGAATGTCCGAGCGGTCTGCATTCGAGCCATAAACCTCGTTCCGCAGAATGACGTCGAGCAGCTCTCGATATTTGTGGATACAGCAAAGCGGGACAGAAGAGCGCGTCTCGAGGATACCGTGGAGAGCCTCCGAGGGAGGTTCGGGAAGCACGCGATCACCTATGCTTTGCTCTTGGATGACTTGAAGATGCCGGGGGACGGTCGGGAGCTGGTTCGGATGCCCGGTCAGATGTAATCAGTAAGGAGATTGTGAAAATGGAAAAGGAATATGCTGTCTGCCCCGTCTGCGGGGAAAAGGGCGAGATGATCAACCTGTACACATTCCAAGGAGAACAGCGTTGCTTGCATTTCTTTACAGCGCCGAGAACACAGCGGAAGTCCGGCAAAGCGCGTGAGAGTCTTGCAACTGCGCATATGGCGCCGTGCCGCGGGTCAGCCTGAACTTGCCCAAAACGGTTGAGTCGAGGAGGAAACGATATGCTTCGTCTGAGCCATCAGGATCTGAAAGATATGGCGGTGCAACTGCTTGTGGACTACTACGGAACGAAGAGCTTACCGCTGAAACGCTTTGATGTGGACGATTTTGCCAGAAACTATATGCGCCTTGCCGTTCGATTTGCAGATTTATCAGCAGCGCCGAGGACGGTGCTTGGCGCGACAGCCTATACCGATACCATCCTGAAGCTGAACCCCGATGATCCGTCGACATATATGCCCATCAAGGAGGGAACGGTCTTCCTGAGCGACACGCTCCGACCGAAGAACCAAGACAGCAGGCGGCGATTCACTCTCGCTCATGAGTGCTCACATCAGGCAATCTATCTGCTGAACCCGGAGGCGTTTGTCCTCTGCGATTGCCGGACGCCTGGACAGGCATACTCTCTGCGTGAGCTTGCCACGGCAAATGATTGGGCTGAGTGGCAGGCAAACGCTCTCGCGGCGGAGCTTCTGATGTCTCCGCACCTGATTTATGCGTTGGTGCGGAGATACTCGGAGGGAAAACTGCTGAGGATATACCCTGACGGTCGGCTCCTGTTTCGGGAGCGGAGAATCGTTCGCCAGATGACGCAGTTCCTTGGCGTTTCCCGAACGGCGCTGATGATTCAGCTCCAGCAGTTGAGCTTACTGGACTACCGCAGCCGCGAAGAATATCTCAGAGAAGAAGAAATTGACAGTTTGATTGCGGGGTGATGAATATGGGACAATTACCGGAAGAATACTTCGAGCGCGTCCGCGGCTTGCAGCCGGACATCGGCAGCGGCGCAGACGGCGAGCTTGTAGACGAGCTGCTGCGGTGCGCGAACTGCAAAAGAAAAGCGATCCACTTTAGACGCCCACAGCAGAAGGTCGGCGTAACGGTGCAACTACAGTATATTTGCCCAAAGTGCAGGCGTGAGATCACCAACACCGTATCTCTTCGCATCGCCTGAGTCCCCAGCGCCGGAGCGTCCGGCAACAATCGCATATTCTCAAGTATTGTGCTTATAAGGGCCGCTTGATAGCGTAGACTCCTAAAAAGCCGCTTGGTGCATCTATTCCCCATGGGATAGGTATAACCAGCGGCTTTTTGTCTGCGCATCAAGCGGTTCTTTTGTGCTCCTCCCTATCCAACGGCCGGGATGGGAGGAAGCAATGCAATCCGGCTGGCTGTGCTATATCGCCCGCTATCCGTGATCTCCGAATTTGGCTCCAGCAACCAAATTCAACAAAAAGGAGATCACGACAATGTCGTTTAAAACTGATTCTGATTGGGCGAAGAACAAGGACACGCCCGATATTGTTTACACTTTTGTGGATGAAGAGGTCCGTTACCGCAAAGAAAACGGAAAAATCTACGAGATCACCATTACCCGCCAACGTTCACGGCGGGTCCGGGAGTTGTCCGCCGAGGAGATGACGCTCGAGGACTTCGAGGCAATCAAGCAATTCTCGAACGAAAGCTTTGAGGCTGAGGATGACCTCGATGTTAAGGAGCATACGCTTGCACCGAACTTCGATGACATCGAAGACACGTTACTGGCGGCGGTGCCTTTTGAGGCCCCGGCTAAGCCAAAACCGCATCCGTTCTACAATCCCACTACCGCGAAGCGTGTTATTAAGGAGCTGAACCTCACAGACACGCAACGCCGTAGAATGGAGCTTTACAGCAAAGGGCTGAGTGTGAGAAAAATTGCAGAAATAGAAAATGCAAGCCACATGAGCGTGTGGGAAAGCATCAAATGTGTGGAAAAGAAAAGAAAAAAATTTTTGAAGAAGAACCCAAAATTGGCAAAATACACCTTACAAAACAGCCGTTTTTTTATGTAGGGTGAAGGGACCTTCATGATCCCTTAGAAAACTGAACAGGACGAATTCGCTTTTCCTATTTCCATACGGCCTACGAATTGCCGTCAACACCGCGAAAGAGTCCAGTCAGCTTTCCGGCGTACCTTGAAAACTGAACATACCTTTGCAGGATACGTTCCTGCTGTTGCCCGAAAGGGCAGCGGGCTACTCCGACAGGCAGCGGCGAATGCCAAAGCCTCTCGTACAGGGTACGACGTGCGGTTGCTCCGCACGGAGACGCGATGACAGGCAGCAGGGATAATGATACTTCCGTCCAGTCACAGGCCGAGCGTGATAAAACCGTCGCAGCCAATGAGGGCGGCTCTGAGAGATCC
>SVKP01000030.1 GCA_015068395.1 Oscillospiraceae bacterium | reverse complement strand
CGACAAGGCGGGCATCGACGCGCTGGAGAAGAAGCTGCTCGCGCAGAACGCCGAGCACAAGGACTGGGCGTGCACCGAGGACATGATGAAGCTCACGAAGGACGGCAAGGCGCTGTATCTGCACTGCCTGCCCGCTGATATCACCGGGCTGTCCTGCGAGATGGGCGAGGTGGACAACTCCGTGTTCGACCGCTATCGCGTGCCCCTGTACAAGCAGGCGTCCTTCAAGCCCTACATCATCGCGGCGATGATCTTCCTCTCGAAGGTCAAGGACCCCGTCAACACGCTCATGGCGCTCGACGCCTCGAAGTGGCAGCGGAAAATCTATTGATGTTTCGCACAAATCGTGCAATTTCCTTTTGTTGATCCCGACAAAGAATTCCCCTTGTTTTTTTCCCGTTGATTGGTTATCATGTATCATGTTGAGTCCGCTGTTATGCAGCGCTCAAAAAAACACAATGGTTGGATAAAAGAAAGGAAGGACAACAATGAAGAAGTATCTTGCATTACTCCTCGCACTCGTCATGTCCCTCGCGCTCGTCGCCTGCGGCAGCAAGAATGCCGGGACCAGCGGCGGCTCCACCACCTCCGGCGGCGGAAGCAGCACCTCCACCAGCACCGGCGGCAGCTCCTCCGGCAGCAAGCTGAAGGTCGGCGCCATTCTGGTCGGCGATGAGAACGAGGGCTATACCTTCGCGCACATTGACGGCATCCGCAAGGCTGCCCAGGCGTGCGGCCTCTCCGACTCCGACATCGCATGGTACTACAACATCCCCGAGAACGAGCAGTGCTACGACAAGTGCATTGAGGCGGTCCAGGCGGGCTGCAACCTCATTATCACCAACTCCTACAGCCACCAGACCTACACCCAGCAGGCTGCCGAGGAGCATCCCGAGGTCGAGTTCGTCGCCATGACCGGCGACACTGCGCTCAAGTCCGGCCTGCCCAACTTCCACAACGCGTTCAACTACACCTTTGAGTCCCGTTACGTCTCCGGCATTGTCGCCGGCATGAAGCTCAAGGAGCTCATGGACGCGGGCAAGGTCACCGATCCCTACATCGGCTACGTCGGCGCGTTCCCGTACGCGGAAGTCGTTTCCGGCTACACCGGCTTCTTCCTGGGCATCAAGTCCATCGTCCCCACTGCTCACATGGACGTGCAGTACACCAACTCCTGGTTCAACATTCAGGACGAGGGCAAGGCGGCTGAGGCTCTGATGGCGCGCGGCTGCGTCATCATTGGCCAGCATGCCGACTCCACCGGCGCTCCCAAGGCTGTCCAGACCGCGAAGGACAACGGCAAGGTCGTCTACTCCGTCGGCTACAACATCGACATGCTCGCCGCCGCTCCGACCGCCGCGCTGACCTCCTCCTCCAACGACTGGAGCGTGTTCTACACCGAGGCGTTCAAGGCGATGCTCTCCGGCGGCAAGATCCCGACCGACTGGGCGAAGGGCTATGAGGCGGGCGCCGTCTACATCACCCCGCTCGGCCCCGAGGTCGCTGCCGGCACTGCCGAAGCGGTCAAAGCTGCTGAGGACGCAATCAAGGCGGGCACCCTCCACGTCTTCGACACCAGCACCTTCACGGTCGGCGGCGCGCCCGTCACCAGCGCGCTCACCTTCGACTCCGACGGCGACTGGACGCCCGACACCAACGAGGGCATTGTGGACGGTTACTATCACGAGTCCGAGTACATCTCCGCGCCGTCCTTCTCCCTGCGCATCGACGGCATCACCGAGCTGAACAACGGATAATCCTCACTTTTACATTAAGAGGCTGCCAATCGGCAGCCTCTTAATTATTAAAAGCAGAAAAAAATTTAGGTGATAAAGAAAATATTTTGTCGTTTTTGTTTACAAGCATTCAAAAATGTGTTAGACTGCTTTCGTATTTTAAAAGCGACGCTTCCAAAGAAAGGGATGATCGCGTTGGGCGCTTCCTGTGCCATCAAAATGGAAAACATCACCAAGCGCTTCGGAAAGGTCGTTGCAAACGACCACATCAACATGGAGCTGCACGAGGGCGAGATCCTTTCCCTGCTGGGCGAAAACGGCAGCGGAAAGACCACGCTGATGAACCAGCTCTCCGGCATCTACTTCCCGGACGAGGGTCAAATCTACGTTCACGGGAAGCCGGTGACCATCGCCTCGCCGAAGGACGCCTTTGAAAACGGCATTGGCATGATCCACCAGCACTTCAAGCTGGTCGACGTGTTCACGGCGACGGAGAACATTGTCCTAGGCCTGGACGGCGAGGGCAAGCTCGACCTCAAGGCAGCGGGCGAGAAGGTCGCCGAGATCTGTTCGCGCTACGGCTTCGACATCAAGCCCGAGCAGAAGATCTACGACATGTCGGTTTCCCAGAAGCAGACCGTCGAGATCGTCAAGGTCCTCTACCGCGGCGCGGACATTCTGATCCTCGACGAGCCAACCGCGGTGCTCACCCCGCAGGAGACCGACAAGCTCTTTGAGATCATGCGCGCGATGAAAAAGGACGGCAAGTCCCTCATCATCATCACGCACAAGCTCCACGAGGTGCTGGACGTCTCCGACCGCGTGGCGGTGCTGCGCAAGGGCGAGTACATTGGCGACGTGCTGACGAAGGACGCCAACCAGCAGTCGCTTACGGACATGATGGTCGGCCACAGCGTCACGCTGAACATCGACCGTCCGGAACCCGTCGACCCCAAGCCGCGGCTTGAGATCAAAAACCTCACCGTCTACGACGAGCTGGGCGTCAAGCGTCTGGACGACGTGAGCTTCACCGCAAATTCCGGCGAAATTCTCGGCGTCGCGGGCGTCGCGGGCAGCGGGCAGAAGGAACTGCTCGAGTCCATTGCGGGGCTCTACCCCGTCCGTGAGGGCGAGATCGTGTTCCACGACCCGAAAAGCGGCGAGTCCAAAAACCTCGTCGGCATGGACCCGTTGGACATCAAGCGCGCGGGCGTCGGCATGGCGTTCGTGCCGGAGGACCGTCTCGGCATGGGTCTGGTCGGCTCTATGGGCATGACGGGCAACATGATGCTCCGCTCGTGGCGCAAGGGCAAGGGCCTGTTCGTCGACCGCAAGCAGCCCGAGGAGCTTGCCAACAATATCTGGAAGGAGCTTGAGGTCGTCACGCCCAGCACATCCTTCCCCGTCCGGCGCATGTCCGGCGGCAACGTGCAGAAGGTGCTCGTCGGGCGCGAGATCGCGCAGGAGCCCGCCGTGCTGATGACGGCGTACGCCGTGCGCGGACTTGATATCAACACCTCCTACACCATCTACAACCTGCTGACACAGGAGAAGATGAAGGGCATCGCGGTCATGTACGTCGGCGAGGATCTGGACGTGCTGCTGGAGCTGTGCGACCGGCTGGTCGTTCTTTGCGGCGGTCAGGTCTCCGGCGTAGTGGACGCGCGCAAGGTCACCAAGGAAGAGGTCGGTCTGCTGATGACGCAGCACAGGAAGGAGGGCGCAGTCCATGGATAAGGAACAAAGCCGCGAACCGCTGCTGCGGATGTCCAAGCGCGGTGAGATGCTGCCTGCCTGGAAGTCCTGGGGCATTCGGATCATTGCGTTCTTTCTCAGCCTCGTCGTCAGCGGCATCGTCATCATCGCGATTTCGGGGCTCAACCCCGCCGCCGTCTTCGCCACCATGTTTGAAGGCGCGGTCGGCACCGAAAAGCGCGCGTGGGTCACAATCCGCGATGCGATGACGCTGCTTTGCATTGCGGTCGGCCTGGCGCCGGCGTTCAAGATGCGCTTCTGGAACATCGGCGCGGAGGGGCAGATCCTTGTCGGCGGCATCGCGTCCGCCGCGTGCATGATCTACTGCAAGAACCTCCCGACCTTCCTGCTGCTGCTGTTGATGATTCTTGTCAGTCTGCTGGCGGGCGGACTCTGGGGCTTCTTCCCCGGCCTGTTCAAGGCGCGCTGGAACACGAACGAAACGCTCTTCACGCTGATGATGAACTACATCGCCATTCAGCTCACGAGCTTTTTCGTGGCGAAGTGGGAGAACCCCTTCGGCTCCAACAGCGTCGGTATCATCAATTCCCAGACCAAGGCGGGCTGGCTGCCGAATCTGCTGTCCAAGGGCTACAACGGCGACTACGGCTGGAACGTTATCATCGTGCTTCTGGTTACGCTGGTCATGTATCTCTACATGAACCACTCCAAGCACGGCTATGAGATCGCCGT
>SVKP01000001.1 GCA_015068395.1 Oscillospiraceae bacterium | reverse complement strand
GGTTGCCCCGCAAGGGGCGAGCGAAATGGCGATCCATCGCAAAGTATGTGTAAAAGGCTCCGCCTTTTACACATACTTTGCATCGAAGAGCTTGCGCAGCTTCTCGTTCTCGCGCAGGACGTTGAGCGTGATCTCGGCGTGGTTCTTGGCGTAGCCGTTGCCGACGATCATGGTGAGATCCTTGCCCACACCCTCGGCGCCGAGCGCCGCGCGGGTAAAGCTGGTCGCCATCGAGAAGAAGTAGACGGTGCCGCCCTCGCGCACGGGGAGGATGGCGCTCATCTCGCACGCCTCGACGTTGACGCAGGAGATGGAGATATCGTACTCCTTGCCGCCGTTCGCCTCAAGCGCCGCGTTGAGCACGGACACCGGCTCGGTGGCGGAGGCGACGATGACCTTGTTGTAAACGCCCAGCTCCATGAGCGCGTCGACCTGCTTGGGGTTGCGCACCACGCCGACGACGTTGCCCTTGGGGCCGACCTTCTTCATCGCCTCATAGCCGCACAGCACGCCGGACTTGCCGTTTGCGCCGAGGATCAGGACGCTGTCGCCCTCCTTGGGCAGCCTGCGCGCCTGCGCGGGCGCACCGGCGACGTCCAGCGCGGCGAGCGCGAGCGCCTCGGACATATCGTCGGGAAGCTTGGCATAGAGGCCGCTTTCGAACAGCACCGCCTGGCCGACGATGTCCACGCGGTCGATCTCCTTGTGGATGGCGAGGATCTTGTCGATCTTGAGCGGGGTCAGGGAGAGGCTGACGAGGGAGGCGATCTTGTCGCCGACCTTGAGGTCGCGGTCCTTGAGGTCGTCGCCGATGTAGGCGACCTTGCCGATGAACATGCCGCCGGAGCCGGTGACGGGGTTCTGCTGCTTGCCGCGCTCGGCGACGATGCCCATAATCATGTCGCCGATCTTCTTCTCGTCGCCGCCGCAGACCTCGCTGATCTGCGTGAAGGACGCGGAGTCGATGTTCAGGGAGATGACGTCGCAGATGATCTCGTTGGAGTAGTGTTTGGACATGTCGTTGTCGATCTTCTGCGCCGCCTGTGTGAGCACGCCTTTGGGTTCGATGACGCGATGCGCGCCGTACTTGTCGCCTTTGAGCTGTTCCATGATGAAGTACCTCCAAATTGTATTATTTGTGATTTTCTTTTACTGTCTGTATTTTATGTGAGGCTGAGGATCTTCCTTGCCTCGGCGGGGCTTGCGATCTCGCGGCCCAGCTCGCTTGCAAGGCGGACGACCTTGGCGACCAGCTCGCCGTTGCTTTTGGCGAGGACGCCGCGGGAGAGGTATAGGTTGTCCTCGAAGCCGACGCGCACGTTGCCGCCCATGACAATAGCGGCGGCGGCGAGCGTGAAGGCGTTGCGCCCAATGCCCGTGGCGGTCCAGGTGCTGCCGGCGGGGATGTGGTTCACCAGCCAGTCGAGGTTGCCCACCGTCGCGGGGGTGCAGCCGGGCACGCCGAGCACGAAGTTGAACTGCATCGGCGCGCCGGGTACCTCGCCCTTTCTCGCCATGGTGAGGATCGTGTCCAGATGTCCCATCTCAAAGCACTCGTACTCCGGCTTGATGTGGTTTTCCAGCATCCGCTTGCCGAAGGCGCGCATGGTGGGCATCGTGTTGTCGAAAATCTCGTCGCCGAAGTTGCAGGTGCCGCAGTCCAGCGTCGCCATCTCGGGCATCAGCTCGGTGGGCTGCAAGCGCTCCTCCGCGCTCATGCCGACCGCGCCGCCCGTGGAGGGGATCAGGATCACGTCGGGGATCGCCTGTTTGATCGCGTCCATGCACACGCGGAAGCGCTCGCGGCTCTGCGTGGGCGTGCCGTTGTCCTCGCGCACGTGCAGATGTACGATGGCGGCGCCGGCGTCGTAGGCGCTCTTCGCCTCGCGGACGATCTCCTCCACCGTGTAGGGCACGGCGGGGTTCTGCTCCTTGGTCACTTCCGCGCCGCAGATCGCGGCGGTGATGATAAGCTTCTCCATGGACGACTCACTTTCTCTGCTTGTCCTTGGGGACGACGCAGGTGCCGCTGGCACGGCAGACCACGATGGGCGGGTCCAGCACGTCGCAGGCGGACTCGTTGATGTCGGGGCGCGGTGCGATGACCTTGCGCGCCTCGAAGGTCATCTTGCGGGAGGTGTTGCCGACCTTGACGATCTCGCCCTCCGCCTCGATGTAGTCCCCGGCGAACACCGGCGCGAGGAATTCCACGTTGTCATAGGCGCAGAAAAGCCCCTCGTCCCCATCACTCCGAATCAGCAGCTCCGTCGCCACGTCGCCGAACAGGTGCAGCATGTGCGCCCCGTCGACCAGATTTCCGCCGTAATGCGCGTCCTCCGCGCCCATGCGTACCCGGATCAGAGATTTCATGTTCTTTTTCCTCCATTTATATCATTTTTTTGGCATAGGCAAATAAAAAGCGCTATCAGGCATTCATTCCCAATAGCGCACCATGCAGAGCATGACAGCAGCCGGCGCTGGGCACGGCTGCCAGGAAAACGGCTCGGCGCGCCGCTTCCCTTCGGCGGAGCGACCCTTTGTCGCCGCTCGGGACCGCCCTCCCATAGAACGGTGACTACCCTTCGCTCCGCGCCTCTATTTCCGTTGTTCAATTGTCTTTTCGCCCGATTCCGGGCGGCAAAAGGCCACTCCTAAAATACTATACAAAAGTCGGGGGAAAAGCAAGACTTTTTTTGTGGATGCGGTATCAGATTTTTGAATCGTTTTCGCCGCGCTCGATATAATCGAGAATCGTCTGCTCCATGCCGAGCATGTGGCAGATGCGCAGCGCGTCCCGCGGGCACTCCGTTCCCGGCTCGACCGGGATCAGGCCGTAATCCATCGCGTTTTCGATGCGGCGCAGGCGGTCCGTGCCCGTGCCGGACATTTCAGCGTCGTCGGACAGGCGCTTGAGGCCCTTCACCTGATAGTGCCGCACGGCATAGTCCGCCGTGCCGTCGTAGTGCGTGGCGAGCAGCGTGACCGCGTTCTTTTCGGAGAGAAAGCGCACTGCGGCGCGGGCGATTGCCGCGCCCTCGCGCGCGTTGGTCCCGCGGGCGAACTCGTCCATGGCGATGAACGAAAGTCCGCCTCCGGCAAGCGCCTCCACCGCGGCGTTGAAGCGCAGGATCTCCCCGCCGAAGCTGCTCAGGCCCTCGGCGGCGTTGGAAAAGTCGCGGTTGATGAGCTCCAATCGGTCGAACATCGGCACGGCGGCGTCCCGGCAGAAGACGAAGCAGCCGCTCAGCGCCAGCGCGGCGTTGAGCACCACGGTCTTCATGGCGACGCTCTTGCCGCCCATGTTCGCGCCGGTGAGCACCGTGACCCCGCGGGAGAGCTCCACGCTGATGGGCGTGAAGCTGCGGCCCCGCTCCTCGAGCGCGGCGGCAAGCTGCGGATGCACGGCGTCCGTAAGCCGCAGCGTGTCGCCGCCGACGGCGGGACGGCAGCAGCCGAAGCGTCGCGCCAGCAGCGCCTTGCTCAGCGCCGCGTCCAGCCTTCCGGCAGCGTCCGCGCAGGCGCGGAGCGCGCCCAGATGGGGGCGCAGCGCCTCGCTCATGCCGCGGTAGATCTCCGCCAGCGCGTCCTCCTCCCGCTTCACCGCCTCCTGCCGCTGCGCCAGCAGCGCCGCGCGGTCCGCGCCGCTCTCGCGCAGTCTGCGTTCCAGCGCGCGCTTGTCCTCGCGCGCCGCGGCGAGCGCGCTTGTCCGCGCGTCCTCGACGTAAAAGCTCAGCCGCTCGCTGCCGGACGGGTCCAGCACGGCGAGCGCGCCGTCCACCGGCACGAAGCGCACGCCGTCCAGCTCGCCGTAGCACGCCAGCGCCTCCGCGCGGGGGATCAGCGCTTTGAGCCGCAGGCAGAAGGATGTGAGGTCGAACAGCTCCACCTCCGTCAGCGCGCGTTCCTCGCAGCAAGCCATCGTGCCGGTGAGCTCCTTGAGCCCGCCGAGCGCCTGCCGCAGATTCAAAACCGCCGTCTCGTCCGTTTCCAGCGCGGCGAGCAGCAGCGCCACGTTGTCCAGCTCGCGTTCCAGCGCGTCCTTCTGTCCGGGCGCGTAAAAGCCCTCCGCCTTGAGCCGCCTGACCCCGTAGGGACAGACCGGCTCGAGAAGGTCCCGGACATACTTGACGCCGATATCCTCTTTTTGTTCAAAGGTCAGCTCGATCATTCCGCCATCACATCCACCACCGGCGCGGACACCGCCGCGCGCATTTTTTCGAGAAGCTCCGCCGCGTCGAACACCCAGCCCCCGGCGGACACGGCGTTCACCGTCACCGCCGCGAGGCGCGAGTCGTTCTGCACCGCGAAGCGGACGCCGCGCGATGCGAGAGAATCAAAGGTCTCGCGCCGCAGCATCAGGCAGCTCCCGTCCCGGACAAGCAGCGTCAGCCCCCGCTTGTCCGTGCCGTCCTGCAAAAGCGCCTTCGCCTGCGCCTCCGTCAGCGCGCCGGAGAAGAGCAGCGTGCTCTCTCCCGCGCCGCGCCTGAGCGCCAGCGCCTCCGCCGCGCCCTCGCTGCTCCCGTCGCTCCGAAAGAGCGTTACGCGGTCCAGCTCCGGCCCCGGCGCGGCGGACTCCGGCAGGCTCAGCAGCCGCGCGGCATACGCCGTCTCCGTGACCACGCGGTCGAGGTCCCGGTGCAGCGACGCGCCCGTGGACAGCACGCAAGCCCCGTCCGCGGCGCAGGAGGCAGGGCTCTTGCGGCTCAGTGCGCCGTCGATCAGCACGCTCTGCGCGCCGAAGCCCTCGAGCATGCCGCGCAGCGTTTTGAGCTGACCGACGATGCCCGGCCCCGCGAGCTGGACGAAGCCGTCGCTCTTCGCGCGGAAAATCACCACCTCGCCGAGGCTTGTGAAAAGCCCGGTTGCCGCCAGAATCTCCCGCGATACGTCGCACAGCGGCAGCAGCTGCTCCGCCGTCGCCGCCAGCATGCCCTCGTAAAGATAGATCGGGGGCTTGTCCGTCCCGGTGACGAGGTCGCGGCTCTCGCCGTCGCGTCCGATGCTCGTCAGGGCGATCGGCGCGCCGCCGCGCTCGGCGTATTCGCGGATCAGGCGGCACAGCGCCGTCGTCTTCCCCGCGTTTTTGCACATGCCCAGCATCACCGTCACCGGCGCGGGCGAAATCAGCTCCAAAAGGCTCATTGCGTTGTCCTTTCCGTTTTCAGCAGCGCTGAGTATACCATGCTTTTGCCGCTTCGTCCAGCCCTCCGTGCCCCGTGGGACAATTCCTCGTCCGATTGCAAAAAACCGCGCCCTCAAAATTGTGCGAGTGTGTGCATTGACAGGACTATACATTCTGTATATACTACAGTTAAGATGTGAATATATGTTCACGAGTGGGGCGGACAACGCGGCGAGGCGGCAGTTTGAGATGTTGGCTCGCTGGCACGGGAAGAGAGAATCAAGTTTGAAAAGGGATCGGGAGGAGGGATCGCATGGACGGGAAAAAACATCACAGCGAAAATCGTAAAAAAACAGATATCAACACAAAGAGCCGCATCAAAGGATCGAGGTGGAGGACATTCCGTGCTATGCCAAATGACAAGCTGGAAAAGATATTTTTTCAGTTCTGGGTGATTCTTTTTCTGCTTTCGAGCGTGTTTGTAATTATACTGATCCTTGTCCCCGCTCAATATACCGCGCCTTTCAGCGTTGCGTTTCTAGCTTTCTTTTTTCTGATGGGAATTGTCCCGAGCATCACTGACCGTCTTTTGGAAAAACGTTCAAAAGACCATGTGGAGGAAAGCGGAAATCAAGATTCCGAACGGGATGATGGTATTTCTTAGTCCATACCGCTGTCGCCCAGCAAAATGCCAATAATCGTATTGACCAGAATGTCATGACCTGCGGCTTTCCGTTCAGCATCCGTCCAGTTCTGAGCTGGTCCTTTTTTATTATAGGAAGCTTTTAACAACTGGTTCGCTAGATCAGTTGTGACGCTTTCCAGAAAGCCCTCTCCAAAATCATCGATGCCAGCCTTGACGATTGGCTGAAGGCTTTTGTTATTTGTGAGTTGGCTTGCGATTTTCTCCGCTCCCTTATCTAATGATCCGCCTCCATAAACCCCGCCGAGTCCGTCGAGCCATTTTTCGATCCAAGCGTCCGTCAATGCACTCGCCGCCCCGTATGCCGCCGCACCTAAAGCGTCTGCGCCGTCCTGCCTTGCCGCCTGCGTGTTTTCCCCGTAGGTTCGCGCGACGAGCGGCAGCGATCTGACAAAATCCTCCGCGCCGGAGTTGATGTTGAATCGGTTAAGCAAATACGACGACTTGGCGGCATCTGTTCCAATTTGTGTCGCTTTCGCACCGACATCCACGGCAAAGCGCCCAAAGCTGCCGAGTCCTCGCTTGGCGTTTTCAATTGCCGTATCCGCCGATGATTTCACGCCGTCGGCAAGGGAGTATGTTGCCTTCGCCGCTTCTCTCTGCACGCCGCGCGCCGCTGTAACGGCGTCATATTTGCGCTGCCAGTCATCGACGATTCCCCATTGCTGCGCAAGCTCCCGCGCGTCCGCGCCAAGCCGCTCCATCTGCCGATAGTTGCTTTTGGCTCGATTCAGGGCGCGCGCATACTCGGAGCTGTAGCTGTCCAGCATTCCATCCCTCGCGCCTTGTGTAAGGTCATAAGCATTTGCCGCCGAGTTGATATCGGACGCGAGGCTCCTTTTTACGCCGCCGATCACCGTGTTTCCCACGCGTCCGAAAAAAGGCGGAATACGGTCCGCTTGTTTTTGCTTTCTATTGGCGTCAGCCAATGCACTCGCGTACCCCGAAGTTGGATCGACCAGCTTAAAGTCCGGATTGATGTTGTCATATCCGGATTCCCGCTCGACCAGAGCAAAGTCCGGATTCGCCGACGTGTAGGAATATCCTTGCTTTTCCCAGTTCGACGTGTTCATTTTACTTGTCCCGGTCGTTGAACCGCTGCCCGTATCGTCGATGATAACTCTATCGTCACCGCTTATAGACAGATTGAAATCACCTGCGGGAAACTTGAGATGTTTCTTTTTGAGCATTATATTACCTCCATCTAATTATGTTTTATTACACGCACCTTTTGAACTCTACATTTTTAAAGCTTTCTTGCAGCGCTGCAAAACAAATATAACACAACGACGGTATCTTGTAAAACAATTAATAGCACAAATTTTCTATTTCCAAAAGCCCAAACGTGTTTGAAAAGGCCCGCCGGTCGTACGGCTCGGCGGACAAGGAGGCTTCATGTACAAAAAGCTGGAAGAGAAGGACGTCAACGCGATTTTGGAGACCGGGATCGAGGTCTTTTCCCAAAAGGGACTGGACCGCACGGGCGTCGGCACGGTGGCGGACGCCGCCGGGGTCAGCGTGGGCGTCATCTACAAGTATTTCGGGGACAAGGACGGGTTCTTTCTCGCCTGCGTTCGCTACGCGCTGCGCGAGCTGGACGCGGCGCTGGCAAAGGCGGCGGAGAGCGAAGGGGATGTGCGCAGCGCCATGCGCTCGCTCGTTGAGGCGGTGATCGACCACAGCCGCCGCCATCCGAGCCACAACGCGCTCTACAACGAGATCACCTCGGGCGGGTGCCGCCAGTACGCGCCGCAGCTCGCGCGCGAGATCGAGGAGCGCAGCGCCGCGGTGTACGGGCAGATGATGGAGCGCGTGCTCGCCTGGGGAGAGCAGAAGGGCGAGCCGGACGCGCGGCTGTTCGCGTTCTTCTTCGACAGCCTGCTGATGACGCTGCAATTCTCCTACAGCTGCGATTACTACCGCGAGCGCATGCGGATCTATTGCGGCGAGGAGGCCGCGGAGGACGACGAGAGAATGACGGAGGCGTTCCTGCGCTTTATGTGCGGGGCGCTGGGCGTGTGAAGGGAGGGAGAAGCATGCTGTACGCGATTTCCTACGACGTGGGGACGACGGGCGTGAAGACCTGCCTGTTTGAGATCGGGCAGGAGGTGCGGCTGCTCGCGGGCGAATACGCGGGGTATGACCTGTGGATACTGCCCGACGGCGGCGCGGAGCAGGACGCGGAGCAATGGTGGCACGCGATGTGCGCGACCACAAAAAAGCTGCTGGAAAAAACCGGCGTCGCGCCGGAGAAGATCGAGGGCGTCTCGTTCTGCTCACAGATGCAGGGCATGGTGCTGGTCGACCGCGAGGGCAACGCCCTGCGGCGGCCCATGAGCTACATGGACCAGCGCGCCGCGAAGGAGTTCCGCGCCTGCCAGACCCGCGGCATCACGATCTCCGGCGTGGAGCTTTCGATCCTGCTGCGCAGCCTGGTGCTGACGCACGCGGTCTCCACCAGCGTCAAGGACCCGCTGTGGAAGTACAAGTGGGTGCAGGTGAACGAGCCAGAGCTCTTCGCGAAGGCGTACAAGTGGCTGGACGTGAAGGAGTACCTGATCTGTCGCTGTACGGGCGAGTGCGTCATGACAAAGGACAGCGCGTATTCCACGTTTTTGTACGATACCCGCCGGGGGCACGAGGGCTGGAGCCGCGACCTCTGCCGTATCTACGGCGTGGACGAGGAACATCTGCCGCGCGTGATCGAGTGCACGGACATCGCGGGACGGCTGACGGAGCGTGCGGCGGCGGAGCTGGGGCTCACGCCCGGCACGGCGGTCTACGGCGGCGGCGGGGACGCGACGCTCATCGGCGTGGGCGCGGGCTGCACGCGGCTGGGCGACACGCACGTCTATTCCGGCACCTCCGGCTGGGTCGGCACGGTCATCGACCGGCAGAAGGTGGACGTGTCCGCGATGATGTGCGGCATCGTCGGCGCGCAGGAAGGAAAATTCAACTACTTCGCGGAGATGGAGACCGCCGGAAAGTGCTTTGAATGGGTCAAAAAGCACATGGTCGAGGACGAGATCGACGCATATTTACAAAAGATCAATGTCGCGGACAGCACGGAGACCGCCTACGAGAGCCTGTACGACTACATGTCCGAGGCAATCGCCCGCATTCCCGCGGGCTCCGGCGGCGTGATCTTCACGCCGTGGCTGCACGGCAACCGCTGTCCCTTTGAGGACCACCGCGCGGCGGGGATGTTCTTCAACCTGAAGATCGAGACCGGCGAGACGCAGATGATCCGCGCCGTGCTGGAGGGCATCTGCTTCCACCTGCGCTGGATGCTGGAATGCCAGGACAAAAAGATACAGACCGCGCGCGTGCTGCGCTTTGTCGGCGGCGGCGCGCTGTCCCCGACGGCGTGCCAGATCCTCGCGGACGTCACCGGGCGGCCGGTGGAGACCGTGCCCAACACCAAGGACGTCGGCGCGATCGGCGCGGCGATGCTGGTGGCGGTTGGCTGCGGCGCGTTCCGGGACCTCGAGTCGGCGGGCGCGCTGATCCACCCCGACCGGCGCTATGAGCCGAACGGGAAAAACCGCGCGGTGTACGACCGAAACTATCGGGTGTTCCGCCGCCTGTACCGCAGCAACCGAAAGAACTTTGCCGCGCTCAACGGCGGGGAGGGAGGAACGGACAATGGATGAGACGACCGCGCGCGCTCAGGTTGCGGAGACAGGGCGGCTGCTGCTCGAAAAGCGGCTGGTCGCGCGCACCTGGGGAAATTTCAGCTGCCAGACGGACGAAACCCACTTCTGCATTACGCCCAGCGGGCTCGGCTATGAGGCGATGACGGCGGAGGATATCGTCCGCTACGATCTGCGCGACGGGAGCTGGCAGGGCACGCGCAAGCCCTCAAGCGAGAAGGGCATCCATGCCGCCGCGTATGCTCTGCTGCCGAACGTCGGCTTTGTGGTCCACACGCACCAGATCTATGCCACGGCGCTGGGCCTCACCGGGGAGGAGAGCCTTCGCCTCTCGGAATCCGAGCGGCGCGCACTGGGCGGCATTGCTTGGGCGAAATACGGCCTGCCCGGCACAAAGACGCTCAAAAAGCACGTCGCCGACGCGATGGCGAGCGGCGCGCGCACGGTGCTGATGGTCAACCACGGCGCGCTGGTCTGCGGCCGGGACCGGAAGGAGGCGATCGACCGCGCGCTGCTGCTCGAGGACCTCTGCCGCCGCAGCTGTCTCGGGCAGGAGGGCGGCGCGCCAAACGGCGATGTAAAGACGCTTCTGGAGCGCGCGCGTGCAAAATGGCCGCACGCCGCCGTCTGCGGCACGCCGGAGGCGCTGGCATATGCCGCCCTGCGCACGCCGCTGCACGCGCAGCTGGACGACATGGCGCAGATGATCGGCGCCGCCGTGCCCCGCGCCGTGGACGAGTTTGACGCGCTGCGCCTTCTGGAACGACACAACGCGGTCCTGCTCGACGGACTGGGCTTTCTGGTCCGCGGGGACGACGCGGGCGACGCGGAGGCGCTGTGCCTGCTGACGCACAAGGCGGCCGTTGCCGCGCTGCACTGCCGGGCGGCGGGAAAGCGCGTCCGGCTCAGTCCGGCGGACACGGCGCTGATGCGCGCGTTCTACCTCAAGAAGTATTCCAAGCGGAAGGACGGGTGAGGCCATGGAGGAAAGCAAGAAAAAAGAACTGCTCCGGGCGGTGAAATTTACGCTGTTTTCCGTCAGCGCGGGCCTGATCGAGATCGTGTCCTTCGCGCTGCTCAACGAGACGCTTCACCTGCCCTATCACGTGAGCTATATCGCCGCGCTGGTGCTCTCGGTGCTGTGGAATTTCACGCTCAACCGAAAATTCACCTTCCAGAGCGCGAACAACGTGCCCAAGGCGATGCTGCTTGTCGCGCTCTTTTACTGCGTGTTCACGCCGCTCACCGGCT
>SVKP01000029.1 GCA_015068395.1 Oscillospiraceae bacterium | reverse complement strand
TGTCCTCGTCGGTGCGGTTGATGAAGATCATGCGGGACTTCTTGCCCAGCATCTTCCATGCGCGCTCGGCGCCGACGCTCAGGCCGTCCTTCGCGCCGCAAACCAGCACTGCGCACTCGGCGGCACGGATACCGGAAAGCGCCTCGCCGGCAAAGTCGAAGTTGCCGGGCGCGTCGAGAATGTTGATCTTGACGTTCTTATAGACGGCGGGCGCCGTGGACAGGGAGATGGAAATGCCGCGCTTCTTCTCCTCCGCGTCATAGTCCAGCTGCGCGGGCGCGCCGGTCATGGTCAGCATGGCCTCGGCCAGCCTGGTCTTTCCGCTGCCGCCGTGGCCGAGCAGCACGATGTTGCGTACGTCTTTTGCACTCATAGGGTTTTGTTCTCCTTTACTCTGATTCCCCCGTCCGGGGAAAATGCTCAACGAACGGATTATATAACAAAAATCCCTGCAATACAACTATAAATTTGGTGGAATTGATGAAATCTTTCCTGCAAATTTTTACAGCAGCATTTCGATGCCGTTTTCCACGATGGAAATCTCCGAGCGCTGCGCGCCGGGAACGTACTCTCCGTCCAGCGTCCAGGGGATCGCGTCGTCCGTCTCCGCGACGACGTGCTTCACATGGCGGAAGATCAGCCCCTCGCTGGCGTTGTACTCCTGATAGAGCAGCGCGCGCGTGAGCGCCTGGAGCGCGATGGGCGTCTTGGGCACCGGCACGAGCAGCAGCTCGAATTCGCCGTCGTCAAACGCCACGTCGTCGGGGTTGAGCTTCATCATCCCCGCGATCGAGGTTGAATTGCTCACCGCGCCGAAGAGGTATTCCCCGTCGAACACCTCGCCCCCGGCGGTCAGCTTCATGGGATAGGGGCGCAGCGTGTCGAGGTCGCGCACGCCCTCCAGAATATAGGCGAAGTGCCCGAACACGTTCTTGACGTCCTGCGGCGCGCTGTAGGACGCCTTGGTGAACGCGCCGAAGGAGGCGACGTAGACAAAGTGCCGGTCGTTGAACCGACCCACGTCCAGCGCGCGCGGGCGCAAACGCATGGCGCTCTGCGCGGCGACGGGCGGGTCGGCGGAGATGCTCAGGCTCGCCGCGAAGTCGTTGGTGCTGCCGCCGGGCAGATAGCTCACCCGCGGGCGGTACTCGGCGGGAATGCGCATCAGGCCGTTGATGGTCTCGTTGAGCGTCCCGTCGCCTCCGTGGCAGACGACCAGGTCGTACTCCTTTCCCATCGTCTCCGCAAAGCGCATCGCGTCCCCGCGGCGGCGCGTGTTGCGGATCGTAATCAGATAACCCGCCTCGGAATAGATCGCCGCGGCGTCGAACAGCGGCCCGCGCGACTTGGTCATGCCCGCGCGGGGATTGACGATCAGCAGTAGCTTTTTGCTCACAGTATGGCCTCCGATCCCTCAATATTCGATTTTTATTCTACCACGGGAAATCCGCTATTGCAATTCCCCGTAAAAAGTAGTATTGTATAAGCGATTCAGCATTTGTTAAAAAAATGTCAATATGACCGGATTCTTGCAAAAGGAGATGGCCCATTGGATAAAAAATCTTACTTTCACTGGGGGTTGACGGTTTTCCTGACTGCCGCCGCCATGATGGTGTTCTACGACACGGTGTTTCGCAACGGTATTCTGCTCAACCTTCTGCGCACGCTGAACAAGGCGCTGAGTCCCGTGATCTACGGCGCGGCGATGGCGTACCTGCTGGCGCCGGCGGTCAATTTCTTCGACCGATGTATCCTGTCCATGGGCGAGGGAAAGACCCACCCCATGCTGGCGCGCGCGCTGAGCATTTTTATGACGTGGGTAATCGTTTTTTTCCTCTTTTACCTCTTTTTCAGCATTCTCATCCCGCAGCTCTACACCAGCGTCGTCACCCTTATCAACAACATGCAGTCCTACTATAACACGGTCTACCAGTGGTCGACGCAGCTGCTCGAGCGCAACCCGCGGGTCGCCGCCATCGTCAAGGACGGCATCAACGAATACTGGGGCTCGCTGGGCGCGTGGTTCACCAACACCTTCCTGCCGCAGGCGCAGCAGACCCTCACCATGGTCACCTCCGGCGTCCTGAGCGTGTTTGCGTTCTTCCGGGACTTTCTCGTTGGCGTGATCGTGTCGGTGTACCTGCTGGCGCTCAAGGAGCGCTTCGGCGTCGGCGGGCGCAGGCTGCTATACAGCTGGGTCAGCGAGCGGACCTACCGCCACACGCTGCGCGCGCTGGAAAAGGCGGACGCGATTTTCAGCGGCTTCGTGCGCGGCAAGCTGCTGGACTCGATCATCATCGGCATTTTGTGCTTCATCGGCGCGTCGATCCTCCGTCTGCCGTACACGCCGCTCGTGAGCGTGATCGTGGGCGTGACGAACATCATCCCGTTCTTCGGGCCGTTCCTCGGCGCGATCCCCTGCGGGTTCCTGATCCTGCTCGTCAGCCCGGTCAAGTGCCTGTATTTCATCATCTTCATCCTGATCCTCCAGCAAATCGACGGCAACGTGATCGGGCCGAAGATCCTCGGCGGGTCCACGGAGCTGCCCAGCTTCTGGGTCATCGTAGCGATCCTCATCGGCGGCGGCTTCTTCGGCGTGGCGGGGATGTTCCTCGGCGTGCCGGTTTTCGCCCTGCTCTACGCCGCCATCGGCTATTTCAGCCGCAAGCGCCTCAAAAGCAAAAACATTTCCTCGGACGAGCCCTTTCTTTCCAACGACGCAATTGATCTTTCGCGTCAGAACGACGCAAAACCACAACAAGGAGAACCGAAATGAAACGTACACTTTCCCTGATCCTCACCGCTGTGATGCTTGTATCCCTGCTTGCCGGCTGCGGCGGCAAGAAGCCCGCCGCCGAGCCGGACAGCCCGCAGACCGCCGAGCCCGCCGGGACTGCCGGCAGCGCCGCGCAGACGGAGAGTCCGCGCCGCGCCAACAATGAGATCACCGTCGGCATCTCACAGGACCTCGACAACAGTCTTGACCCGCACACGATGGTCGCCGCCGGCACCAAGGAGGTGCTGTTCAACGTCTTCGAGGGGCTGGTCAAGCCCACGAGCGACGGCGATCTGGTCCCCGCCGTGGCGGAGAGCTACACCCTCAGCGACGATCTGACGAGCTATACCTTTAAGCTGCGCAGCGGCGTCAAGTTCCACAACGGACAGGATGTGACGATGGACGACGTGCTGTATTCCCTCAAGCGCTGCCGCGACGAGGGTTACGTCCCCGCGCTCGCTGGCGCGGACTTCTCCGGCGAGGGCGACACGCTGACCATCACGCTCCCCTCCCCGAACAACGAGTTCCTCGCCTACCTCACCTGCGCGATCATCCCCGCGGACTACTCCGAGCAGGCGACCGCGCCCGTCGGCACCGGCCCGTTCCATTTCGTCTCCCGTCAGGCACAGCAGAACGTGGTGCTGGAGCGCTTTGACGACTACTGGGGCGACAAGGCGAAGCTCGACCGCGTGACCTACCTGATCTATGAGAACCCCGAGGCGCTGGTTCTGGCGCTCAAGGGCGGCGCCGTAGACCTGTACGCGCATCTGAGCGTCGCCACGATCAGCCAGCTCGACGCGGAGTTCACCATTCTTGAGGGCGCGATGAACCTCGTGCAGGCGGTCTATCTCAACCACAGCTACGCGCCGCTGAGCGACGTGCGCGTGCGTCAGGCGCTGTGCTACGCCTTCGACCGGCAGGAGCTGTTCGATCTGACGGCGGGCGGCCGCGGCTGGCCTCTGGGCAGCAGCATTTACCCCGCGTTCAAGAAGTACTTCCGCGAGGACCTCATCAACCTCTATCCGCACAACGTGGAGCGGGCGAAGGCGCTGCTCGCCGAGGCGGGCTATCCCAATGGCTTTGACCTGACGATCAAGGTCCCGTCCAACTACGGCGTCCACGTTGACGCCGGACAGGTGGCCGCGGAGCAGTTCCGCGCCGTCGGCATCAACGTCACGGTGGAGCCGGTGGAGTGGACCACCTGGGTCGAAGACGTCTACAAGGGCCGCAACTTCGAGGCGACCATCTGCGGGTTCGACGCCTCCACCATGACCGCGCGCGCCATGCTTGAGCGCTTCACCACGGGCAACAGCAAGAACTTCATCAATTATTCCAGCTCCGATTACGACGCCGCGTTCGCCGACGCGCAGAGCGCGAAGAGCGACGATGTGCAGACCCGCGCCTATCTGGAGATGGAGGGCATCCTCGCCAACGACGCCGCCAACGTCTACATTCAGGACCTCGTCGACTTTGTGGCGATGCGCAAGGGGCTTACGGGCTATCACTTCTATCCGATCTATGTCATGGACATGAGCACGGTCCACTACGAGTAAAAAAATCTGAAATGAGTTACTTCCTCGACGGCAGCTCCCCTTCCGGCTTGCGGAGGGGAGCGGTCATCGCTGCAAGGAGGCGGGCGCTATGCGTTATACGGCGAAAAAAATCGGCACGCTGCTTTTGACGATGGTGCTCGTCTCCATGTTTGTCTTTCTGGCGTTTTCCCTGCTCTCCGGCGACGCCGCGACGCGGATGCTGGGCACGGAAGCGACCCCGGAGCGCCTTTCGGCGCTGCGCGCGGAGCTGGGACTGGACGAGCCCATGCCCGTGCGCTATGTGAAGTGGATCGCCGCGCTTCTGCGGGGCGACATGGGCGTCTCCTACCAGTACCGCCTGCCGGTGGCGCAGCTCATCGCCGAGCGCCTGCGCCCGACGCTGACGCTGACGGTCATGGCGTTCGCGCTGATCGTCGCCGTCTCGATCCCGCTGGGCGTGGTGACGGCGAAGTATGCCGGGGGCACGCTGGACCGGATCGTGACGGTGCTGGGCCAGTTTTTCATGTCGGTGCCGCCGTTTTTCACCGGCATTCTCTTCACCTATCTCTTCGGGCTGGTGCTGCGGCTCTTCACCCCCGGCGCGTTTCCCCTGTGGAGCGAGGGCGCAGGCCGTTACATCGGCTATCTCTTTTTCCCGGCGCTCTCCATCGCGCTGCCGCGCATCGCCATGACCGTGCGCATGCTCCACGGCTGCATCCTCGACGAGGCACAGAAGGACTACGTTCGCACCTCGATGGCGCGCGGGCGCAGCAGGGGCGACATTCTCTACCGCCACGTGCTGAAAAACACGCTCGTCCCGCTGGTGACGTTCCTCGCCATGACGATGGCGGAGCTGGTGGCGGGCAGCGTCATCATCGAGCAGGTGTT
>SVKP01000028.1 GCA_015068395.1 Oscillospiraceae bacterium | reverse complement strand
GAGGTACACGCCGCCGCCGATGCCGTTGAGTGCTGTATTGCCGTCGATCGTGCCGCCGGTCATGTTGAGCGTGCCGCCGTAAACGTACACGCCGCCGCCTCCGCCGTTGCCGCTTGCCGTGTTGCCGCGGATCTCGCCGCCCTCCATTTTGAGCGTGCCGACGAGGTATACGCCGCCGCCGGGGCAGTTTTTCGCCGTGTTGTCGGCGATCGACGCGCTGCCGCCCACGGTCAGCTTGCCGCCCGCGTTAACGTACACGCCGCCTCCGCCATAAGTATTGTAAGCCGTGTTGCCGCCGATCGTGCCGCCGGTCATGTTGAACGTGCCGCCGTCCGCGACGCACACGCCGGCGCCCTGACCGCCGTCATGGACCGTGTTGCCGCCGATCGTGCCGCCGGTCATGGTGAACGTGCCGCCGCCCGCGACGCACACGCTGCCGCCGTTCATCATGCCGTACGTCTCGTTGCCGACGATCGTGCCGGCGGACAGCTCCAGCGTGCCGTATACGATAATGCCGGGGACCGCGCTGCCGCCGGTGAGGAAGCCGCCGGTGAAGGAGCCCTTCTTAGCCGCATCCGCGCCGGTGTAATTCGAGTCCTCCGCGGACTCCACCACATGGGCAAGGCCGTTGATGTCAAGATAGTAGTAGTGCCGGTCGGCGCTCTCCGTGCTGTCCTTTTTGCCGTCGGCCAGCTTCAGCGCCGCGCCCTGTTTGACGATGATGAGGCTGGTGCTGTTTCCGTTCGACGTATCCGCCGTGACGCCGTGGCCGTTGAGGTCAAGCGTGACGGGCTTTGCCGCCGTGCCGCTCGTGACAGAGAAGGCGCTGTCCGTCGTCACGTCCGCGAGCAGCGTGACCGTGTCGCCCGCCGCCGCGGCGTCGAGCGCGTCCTGCAGGGCGCCGAAATTGACCGTCCCGCTGCCGTCCGTGACGCTGGCCGAGGCGGCGCCCAGCTTGAGCTGGCCGGTGGTCTCGTCCTTCACCACGGTATACGCCGCTTTGTCGCTGCGGAACCGCGCCGAGACGTTCCACGCCGTGTTCTCCGCATCCGTATTGGTGAACGCGCCGGGGCTACTCATCGACAAGCCGATGCGCGCCGTGCTGCTCAGCGTGCCGGCGACGGTGATGTATTTGCCGCCGGGCAGATACACGTTGCTCGGCTGCGTGTCCCCGCCGGCGGTTTTCGTGTTGTCCGTGACCCTCGCGCCGCCGGAGACGCGGAACGCGCCATATTTGGCGTTCACGCCGCCGCCGTTGGTGACCGCCGTGTTCCCCTCGATCGACGCCGCGCCGCTCATGGTGAACGTGCCGCCGTTGACGTATACGCCGCCGCCGCCGTTGGAGCCCGCCGTGTTGCCCTCGATCGTCGCCGTGCCGCGCATGGTGAACGCGCCGCCGCTGCCCGCGCCACCGCCGCCGAGCGCGAAATTGTGGCGGATCGTGCCGCCGCGCATGTCGAACGTGCCGCCGTCGTAAACGTACACGCCGCCGCCGCTGCCGCCCGCAATTTCGACGCCGTTGCCGCAGACCGTGCCGCCGCGCAGGGTGAACGCGCCGCCGGATGCGACCAGCACAGCGCCGCCGCCCTCGCTGCCTTCGGTCACGGAGCCGCCGGTGAGATAGCCGCCGGAGACGGCGAGGTAGTCCACGCCCTCCGTGCCCTCGGGCGCGTCGGTGCCGACCGCCGTGCCGCGGAACTTCCCGCGGTCGGTGAACGCGCCGAGCGTGATGCAGCGGGTGGTCTTGTTTTCCGCGCCGTCGAGCAGCGTCAGGCTCGCGTTAGGCGTGACCGTCGCGATCCTTCCGTTCCCGGTGCGCAGGATGCCGTGGTCGTTGAGGTCCAGGGTGATCTCGCCCGAGACCTCCCACGTGCTTGTGAGCGTCACGTCGGTCGTCAGCCTGTAGTAACCGGACTCGGCGGGAAGGCTGCTGTTGCTGCTCCACTCCCTCACCTCGACCGGCGTGAACGACACCGTCACTTCCGCGTCGGCGTCGGCGGACATGTCGAAGGAATAGACGCCGTCCGTCGGCTCAAGCGCTTCTCCGTTGAGGGACACCCCGGTGAGCGCATAGCCGAAATCCGGTTCGACCGTCAGCGTGACGGTATCGCCGGACAGGATGTAATTCTCCGCCGCAAGCATCGCCGGGGTCGTCCCGCTGCTCGCCGCGACCGTGCCGCCCTCGGTTTTGCCGAGCGTCAGGATGCGGTAGGGCTTGACGTTGGAGAGGTTGACGCCCCAGGAGTTGATGGGCGCGCTGTAATCCTTCCCGCCGTAGTAATAGACGACGGTGCTGCTGCCCGTTTCGCCGAGCGCGCCATAATATACGTCCGTGGTCGTGGAGAGGACGATCGTCTTGATGTTCCCGGTGCTGGCGAACGTGCCTCCCCGGAGCATCCCGACGCCGTTGCCGAACGTCACGGTCTCAAGGTTATAGCCGCCGGAGAACGAGCCGCCGGAGAATTCGATCGAGCGCGCGGCGCCGTCGCCCTCGATCCGGAGCGTTTTGAGCGCGGAGCATCCGGTGAACGCGCCGCCGCCGATGGTCGCGACGCCGCTGCCGACGGTGACGTCGGTGATGCCCGTGCAGTAATAAAACGCGTCACCGCCGATGCTCGTCACGCTGTCGGGGACGGTGAGCGGCCCGGTCAGGCCCGAGCAGCCGTAGAACGCGAAGTCGCCGATGGTCGTGACGTCCGCGGGGATGACGAGCGTTCCGGTCAGCCCCGTGCAGTCGCGGAACGCGCTGTGGCCAACGGTCTCGACGCCCGCGGGGATGGTGAGCGCGCCGGTTTTTCCGTTCGGGCAGTAGAGCAGGGTCTTGCCGTCGGCGCTGAGCAGAAAACCGTTTTCATCGATCCGGTACGCCGTGTTGCCCTCCGCCACGCTGAGAGACGTCAGAGACTCGCATTCGGGGAACGGGTTGCCCAGGATCTCGGTGACGCTTGCGGGAATGGTCACGGAAGTGAGCCCTGTACATTCGAAGAACGCGCCGGCTTCGATGCTCTGGACCTGCCCGAGATCGATCGTCTCCAGGCCGCTGCAGTGGTGGAACGCGTCGTTGCCGATGGTCGTGACGCCGCCGAGAGCGAGCGTCGTCAGGTCCGTGCACCAGTTGAACGCGAAGCTCTTCAGGGTCCTGACGCCGCTGAGATCGAGCGTCGTCAGGCCGGTGCAGCGGCTGAACGCATGAGCGCCGACGGTCGTGACGCCGCCGAGATCGAGCGTCGTCAGGTTCTTGCAGCCGTCGAACGCCTCCGCGCCGACGCTCGTGACGTCATCGTCGATGGCGATCGCCGTGATGCTTGCATTTTGCGCGTACCACGGCGCGGTGGTGCTGAGCACGCCGCCGGAGTACACTTGCTTAAAATCCGCCATGTCCCCGCTGCCGGAGACGGTCAGCACGCCGCCCGCGAGCACCGCCGTGACTTCGGACTCGTGTCCTGTCGTCCCGATCTGCCATGGGCTGTCCGCCGTGCCGTCGCCGTCCGCCCGCGCGGGTAGGACCGTCCACGGCACCATGCCCAGAAGCAGGGCAAGGGTCAGTACGTATGACAGGAACCGCTTTGTTTTCATAAAAAGCCTCCTTTGTCCCGTTTTGAGAAACGGGCTATCATTTATTTCCAGATGGTATTCTACCACAGCGGCGCCGCGGGTGCAAGATTCTATATGGGCGGCACGGTCAAGAAAAAGAAATAAGTAATCCCCGAAAGCCTTATGATATGCTCCCTCTATAGGAGACAGTGAAAAGCAAAACTGTCACCTATGGAGGGAGCATTGCTAGCGCGCTGGATGCTCAGATAACCATAGCGCCGCCGCAGCTCATCCATCGCGCCGTCAATGCGTTCCCAGCGTTCCCGCTTGATGTCGTCCGCGTAAAGGGACAGCTGCACGCCCCCGGTCGCATCCACCAGCCCCGAGCCGCGGACGCCGACGCCCCGCAGGGGTTTGTCCCAATAATAGTTGCGTTTGAACAGGTCGAAGGCCGTCTCGGCGATCTCTGCGCTGGAGCAGGTCGGCTCCGGTAGTTTGCGCTGGCGCACAAAGGACGCAAGCGCGTTGTCCCGGACATAGACCTCGACCACCGTGCAGCGCGAGCCGAGTTCCCGCAGCCGCAGCGCCACGCTCTCGGCAAGGAGATACAGCATGATCCGCACGTCGTCGTCACAGATGAGGTCCCGCGGCGCGGTGGAGCTGTTGCCGACCGATTTGATCGCCTGCACATGATCTATCCGCTGCACCGGCGTCGGGTCAAGGCCCATCGCAAAGGTTTTGAGCACAAGCCCCATCTTGCCGAGCCTGCGCTGTAAAAACTCCTCGTCGCATTCGGCGAGCCTGCCGATGGTGCTGATGCCGACGCGCCGCAGCTTGCAGGAGGTCGCGGGGCCGACATAGAGCAGGTCCTCTACCGGCAGAGGATAGACGATCTCGCGGTAGTTGTCCGGCATGATGCGGGTGATGGCGTCCGGCTTTTTGTAGTCGCTGCCGAGCTTCGCTGTGATCTTGTTGTCGGAGACGCCGATGGACAGCGTAATGCCAAGCTCAAACTTCACGCGCTCGCTGATCTCCTGCGCTATCGCCATCGGCGAGCCGAACAGCTCCCGGCTGCCGGTCACGTCCAGCCATGCCTCGTCCAGGCCGAAGGGTTCAACGAGGTTGGTATAGGAATTGAAGATCTCCCGCAGCATACCGCTGATGCGCACGTATTCCGGGTAGTCCGGCGGTACGACGACCAGGTCCGGGCACGCCTGCTTCGCCTGCCAGATCGCCTGCCCCGTTTTCACGCCCCGTTTCTTTGCCGGATAGCTGGCGGTCAGCACGATCCCGTGGCGCGCCTCCTGGTCACCGCAAACGGCGACCGGCCTGCCGCGCAGGTCCGGATCACGCTGCATCTCCACCGAAGCGTAGAAGCAGTTTGCGTCGCAATGCAGTATTTCACGGCCCACACCGGTCACCTCCCCCGCTTGCCGTTTCACCATCATATTAGAACATATGTTCTACGCAGTCAAGTGGAAACAGCAGGCAGGGGTTTCTTTTCTTCCGTCATTGTGCTACACTATATTTGGTAATTTGAGCGGCGTCATTGTCATAGGGGTGGTGCAATTATGTGCGGACGCTATCAGTTCTCGGCGGAGCAGGCCGACGAAGTTCTCCAAATTATCCAAGAGGTGCAGGACAAGGTCGGCGCGAAGGCCGCCGCGGCGATTCCACGGGGCGAGATCACGCCCGGCTGCAAAATGCCGGTTTTGGTCGCCTCGGAGGATGGCGCAGCGCCGGAGTTGATGGTGTGGGGCTTTCGGATGCCGCGGTCCACGATCATCAACGCCAAGGCGGAGACGGCGCTGGAAAAGCCGACGTTTGCCGAAAGCGTGCGCTGCTGCCGCTGCGTCGTGCCCTCGACCGGCTTTTACGAGTGGGACGGCGACAAAAGGAAATACCACTTCACCCTTCCCGGCTCGCAGGTGCTCTGGATGGCGGGATTGTTCGATATGCGAAGCGGCGTTCCGTGCTTCGTGATCCTGACGACCGCCGCCAACGAGTCGCTGCGCGAGATCCACGACCGAATGCCGCTGATGCTGACGCGGGAGCAGATTGAGCCGTGGCTGCGCAGCGCAAAAATGACGGAGCAATTCCTCGCGATGACGCCGCCTCTGCTGGACGCGAGGCCAACGGACGCACAGATCAAGTTGTGGTAATAGTTGCTGCACGGCGAACTGGCTGGCAAAGCATGATAAGCCGCAGTTTCTTTGCCTGTGAATCCCGCGCGGGAGTTTTCCTTGCTTTTCCATGCAGCCTCATATAGAATAAAGAACTGTAAAACGTATGGAAGCTCTGTTGTTTCACGCGAAATCGAACGCATTGGAGGTATCCTTATGAAGCAGAGAAACAGATTCCTGTCCATCCTGCTCACGTTCTGCATGATTGCGGGTCTCATGCCGTGGAGCGCTCTGCCCGCGCGGGCGGACGGCACCCTTGCCGGTTCCGGCACCGAGGCCGACCCTTATGTCATCAATTCGGTAGATGACTGGAACACATTTGCTGATTCAGGCAATGCTGGCACCTACTGGGGCAGTGGTGTGTATGTAAGGCTTGGAGCCGACATCCCTACTGCCGACGATATTGCTGCCGGCAAGAGTGTCACCACGATGGCGGGCGCCGATGGGAGCAACTGCTTCCGAGGCACTTTCGACGGGCAGGGGCATACGCTGTCCGTGAACCTGACGCACACCGGCGGCGGTGATGCCTTTGCCGCACCGTTCAAGTTCCTCAACGGGGCAACCATCAGACGGCTGCACACCGCAGGCACCATCACGACGGATGGTAAGATGTCGGCCGGCATCGTGGGCGACGTCAAGGGTTCTGTCACGATTCAGAATTGCCGCAGCAGCGTGACCATCAGCACCTCGGTCAGTGGTGACGGCACTCACGGCGGATTTGCGGGAAGGGTGGAATCAGGCAATACGCTGACCGTCACCAACTGCCTGTTCGACGGAGCCATGACCGGCAGCTCGACCAACAGGTGCGGTGGTTTTGTGGGCTGGAAGGATGGTTCGCTGACGCTTGACCACTGCTTGCAGGCCGGCGATCTCAGCGGTATCGATAGTGAAGGTGGAGCCACCTTCCATCGTGCAAACAGCGACTTCGCCGACTTCACTACCTGCTATTACAGGACGGCTTACGGAACTGTGCAGGGCACTCAAACCGATGCTGCCGGCAACGACCTTCTAACCCTCCTCGGCGATGGTTGGGAAGTCAGCGGCGAGAATGTGGTTCCCGTTGTGGACGCAAGGTATCTCGCCCTGGCCACAGTCAGCGGCTTGCAGCCCGCCTATGCCTACACGGGCGCGCCGATCGACGTTGCCTATACCGTGCGATCGGTGAGCGGAGAAACGCTGCAAAAGGGAACGGACTTCACCGAAACGATTACCCCCTCGCCCGTGCGGGCAATCGGAGACTACACGCTTACCATTGTCGGCGCGGGAGTCTGCAGCGGCACACGCAGCTTCTCCTTCCGCGTGTACGACGCCATGACCGGTATGAACGCCGTTGCGAACGGCGACACGGTGTGGTTTGGGCGTGACTATACTGACGCGCCGATCGCGTGGCGGGTACTGTCCGCCGCCGGCGACGCGGCGCTGCCGGTCAGCGACGCGAAGCACGCGCTGCTGATCTCAAAGGATCTGCTGTTCGACGAGAATTGGGATGACGGCGTGGCGAGTAGCAGTGTTGCGAAGAGCTTCTTTGGATCTCTCTATGCCAACTGGCCGAACGACGCGGAGAAAGCCGCAATAACCGCCACAAGCGTGACGGAGGAGACGATCAGCTATGATGACGGCAACATGATTGAAGAATTGTACCTCGGCCATTTCGACGGAGCATCGCTCTACGACGAGCATTTCTTCTTCCTCTCAGCGCGGGAAGCGGATACGTATTTTGACGGCGACGACGACCGGAGAGTGTATTATTTGCCGGTTGGTCACGTCGCAAGTGAGCCCAACGCGTGGTGGCTCCGCTCGCCCTATGTTGATAACGAGTATAATATCCTGGAAGGTCTCGTGGATAGAGACGGCTCGTTGTTTTACGATTTTTACGAGTCGGGCGTGGCCGGCGTGAGGCCCGCGTTCAATTTGAACCCCGAATCCGTTCTCTTCGCATCTCCCGCCGCAGGCGGCAAAACCGACGATAACAGCGCGATAGCGCCGCTCCCGCTGAGCACGACGAACGAGTGGAAGCTGACGCTGCTGGACAGCGGACGTACCGGCTTTGCCGTGACGGAGGCGCCGGAGACGGTGGAGTCCGGCGGCACAGTGAGCCTGACCTGCAGCGGCGCGCAGGACGGCAAAAACGAATTTGTATCCGTCCTGCTGTGTGACGCCGACGGCGCGACGGTCGGTTACGGCAGCGTGCCGGCCGCGCAGGACGGCACCGCGGCGTTCACGCTGCCGGACAGCCTGACGGCGGGCAGTTACACGCTGAAGGTGTTTAATGAGCAGCGCAACGGCGATCACGAAAGCAACTATGCCGGGAACCTTGTGGAGGTTGCGCTGACGGTGACAAAGAGAACGATTACGCCCGCCGTGACGCTGGAGAGCTGGACGTATGGCGAGACCGCCAAAGAGCCGACGGTAACCGGCAACGTCGGCAACGGAACCGTGACGTATGCGTACAAGGTCAAAGGCGCGGAAGACGCGGCGTACAGCGCCGAAGTCCCCGTGAACGCCGGCGAGTATACTATCCGCGCGACAGTCGCGGAAACGGAGACCAGCTTCGGCGGCACGGCGACGGCGGACTTTGCGATCAGCCGCGCACAGGTTACAGTCAAAGCGAACGACGCGGCAAAGTACTGCGGCAAGGCAGAGCCGATGCTGACGGCAACGGTCACGGGGTTGATCGGCAGCGATACGATCAACTACACCGTCACCCGCGCGGCCGGTGAAGCTGCGGGAACGTACGCCATCACGTCAAGTGGCGACACTGTGCAGGGAAATTACACCGTCACCTATCAGGCGGGGACGTTTACGATCTACGGTGCGAAGGGCGACTGGAAGGACGACAAGCTCGTCGCCACGGTCACGCTGCCCGAGAACGCGAACGCGCTGCTGGTCGCGGCGAGCTGCGACAGTACGGGCAGACAAGTCGGCATCAAGGTCATCGAAATCAAGGCAGATCAGACCGTCTACGAAACGGGACTGGCCAAAACGACCGGCTATACCTATAAGCTCATGCTCGTGAGCAAGACGACCTACGCCCCGCTCTGCAAAGCGTGGGTGTGGCCGGAATAGAATAGCAGGAAAGATGAAGACGCACTCCGGTTCTCTCCGGGGTGCGTCTTTCACAGGGCCGGCAAGGCGTGATAAGCCGGTCAGGGAAGGCTGAACGAGTGGGTGGTCGCGCCTTACGCGAAAAAGCGACTACAGCGCTTATCCGTGCTGCGAACGCAACAATATAACCATTTCAGGAGTCATCTTTTCGATTTTTCTCACTTGATGAGCACATAGTTTACTTTCAGCTTCTTTCCCGACATTCCCTTGAGCAGCGTTACCGGCGACGGCAACCGCTCCGCGCAGAAACTTTTCCACAATGGAATCGGACTGATGCCCAACTTCTCGAACCTGTCCAGAATATCCTTACGATCAAAAGCCCATCCGTCCTCCTTCATTCGGCTGAAAACCTTGTCCACGATCTGGCCATGGCTGCGTGATACCAGCGCGACGGAACAGATTTTGCGCACGATCCCGCCGCTGCTTGGCAAGAAGCCACTGGATGCACAGATCGGGTTGTGGTAAAATAAACGCCGGAGCCTACAAACACGCAAGAGAGACACCACGAGCTCTGTAGTGCACAGGTTTATCCAACTATCAACATCAATTTGCAGCGGGAGGACGGGCTTTAACGTCCGTCCTCCCGCTGTTTTCTAACCTAACGTCTTACAGCCGATACCCGCCTTTGCAGAGGATACAGCAAGAACTCCGCTTCACATCGCAGCCAACACCGATACAAGTGTCCGCCGTCCGCCCCTTTTCGCACGGCTCATCATCAGTGCGTACAAAGCGGATTTTCTGAAGCTCATGCTTATCATCTAAGCTATATAGTTCACAAATCTTGTCAGGCTTGCGGAATACCTCCATGCAGTGCTCCCTGTTGTTCTTGGACATGTCGCACCAGACACCATTTTTATCTATCTCAAAAAGGACGATGTCGCCCATGAGCACATTCTTGACCGTATGCGGCTTTTTCTTCGAGTACAGGAACCGGTTTGCGCCATAGCTGGTATCTTTGCCATCCAAATTACTGTAGCGCCCGACCATCATAACAATCGGCATATCGTGGAATGGCTTCAGGAAGGTTGGTGATTCGGGCAGCAGGCCTACGGGGTAGTCGTCTGCACAGTCCACCTTGATGACCTCCGGGGCGCAGTGTGGCGCGACGCGGACGATGTGGTATTTTTTCAAAACAGTCATCTTCCTTTGAATGTATTTTATGGATTGAAACAGCATCAATTTTTGTAGCGATCACCCCCCATTAAACGGCTGCGCAAGAAATTCCTCCAGGTATTCCTCGTTGATGCGCCACTCCCGGCCCACCTTCACAGCCGGCAAAGCCTCTTCCCGGATCATCTTCCGAATCTGCTGCTTGCTGGTTTTCAGCAGAGCAGCCGTTTCCTTCACCGTCAGCACCTTTACGCCCATGGGTCATCCTTCGCTTTCTTATCTTCGCGGTCTTCATAGTACAGCGCGTTGTGGAGTTTGCGGACGTCGTATTTGACGAGCCCCCACTCGCCGATCTCGTTGCGGCGGAGCTCAACACTATACTGCTCGCACTTTTTCCGAAGCGTCTGCTTATCGATGTCGAGCAGTTTGCAGACCTCCGGCACGGTGTAGAATTCGTTCAGCGTTTTGTAGTCCACGTAAGGCACGTTCATATCGTTTTCCTCCTAAAGTTGATATAGGGTGAAGTGTGATTTCTCCCCAAGATACATTAGGGAATAATATATTTCACCCTACTTATACTAATGTTGTGTGAGTCAATCATAATTTGTTTCAATTCTGCGCATTTTTATAACTATCTCAGCCATTCAACAGGCTATCCACGTATGTTTTCATCAATTAAATCCGCGAGACCGGGCAACCGCTTGATTGGACTGTCGTTCGGAACAGTAATTGGGCTAATTCCAATTTTTTCAAACTTATCCAACGCCTTTTTAGCTATGCGAGGGGTAATGTCAAGCCTGCGAAACACGTTCGTCAGATTTGCGTTGTTATAGCCGAGTGCTTTCATCACAGCGTGCATATGTTTACGTGTCTTTTCGTTCTTGACGCCATCGACCATTTTTACAGCGTCTTCATAACGAAGATGCTCCCCCAATAGAAGCCCCATACGCTTCAGATACCATTTGTGGATCTCAGCGCCATTCTCAACCAACTGCTCAAGGACTTTGCGATGTTTTCCAAAGTCATCGCTATTGATCCATTTTCTGATGGCCTTGCTGCTCAACTGTGCTTCCAGCCGCAGGACGTGCTTGTCCGCCAACGATTCTGGGAACTTGTCGATCATTTGAAGCTGCGCAGCCTTGTCATAGGCAAAGTATGCGGCTGACTTACAAAATTGCTTGTAAGAGTGTTTGTTGGCTTTTTCGGGGTTCTTAGCCTTGTGGTCATCTTCCCGGAAATGTGACAGTTTATAGTGGGGAATTAAAAGACATTTTCTGAAGGTTTTGAGGTACTGGCACACGAACTCACCGTTTGAAAAAAACAGGTTGATGGTCACATCCGCGCGTAGCATGCTCATTTTTTCCATCTGGACGGGAACCTCATATTTCTTAAGCTTCGTATCGACAACCTTAGCCAGTTTTTTGTAATTTTCTTTGTTCGGCTGATATAGAGCAGCCCGGTCAGTGTTTCCCAGCGCCAACGCCGGATGTACGAGGATATATAGCCCCCAAGGTGTATTTCCGTACTTGGCTACCCTGAGTTTGATTCCTTGCTCAGCCAGGTACTCGCTGCGGTAGGAGTATACCCCTCTCTCATAGTTGTCTTCCTCCGTAAAGAAAGCTTTTTTGTGCTCCGTCATGCGGCGAAGGATTGTGTTCTTCTGAGAATGAGTCAGTACCACGTAAAAACTGACCGTGTCGATGCCGTATAAGGCGGAAAAACCGATTAAACTATCTTTCATATAGCACACCCTCCACTAAACAAGCTCAGCCATTAATCTCGTCCCGTCACTTGCGCCGGGCATTCAGCTCATTTTGTTTCTTCCTTTGTTCTTTATCTGCGAATATATATGGTATAATTCTTGATGCAGCTTGATGAATCCGTCCCTGTCGATAACATACGTATCATCACAAATCCAAAAACGGGACAGCAGATGACAGCCTTCAAGAATCGCAAGAAGATCTTTTTCATCTACGCGGCACAGTTCGCTTATCTCCGCAAGTGTGTAATCCTTATCTCGCAAATACTTATAGTTGATGAACGGAAAATGCTTGCGATAGGTTCTTTTTCTGGTTTGCTTTTTCATGGGTCTGAACCTCCGTTCTTATCGTTGTTTTTGGCAGTTCGTACAGTAGCGGCATCTGGTCTTGTGCGGATCACCGAGGGCGTTGAGCATAGTCTTGACGATACAGTGGTCGTCGTCTTCGCAGAGTTCTTTCATGGCATCCAAACGTGCTACAGCGGTATCCTTTGCCGTTTTGTTCTTGATGTTCTGTAATAGTCCCCAGTTCATATGGTAATCGTTCGGGTTGTAGATCAGGATATCCCGCGCCTTCTGTCCTTCCCGTCCGGCTCGACCGGCCATCTGGCAGTATTCGGCGATGGACAGCGGGAAGTTGAAATGGATAACAAGATCGACGTTTGGAATGTCGACGCCGAGTGAAAGAGCGGATGTGGCGACGATAATGTGCTTCTTCCCGGTCAGCATTTCATATTCGTGAACCTTGCAGGAGCCGTGATACTCGATGACCTCTCCGGCATAGTCGGCCTTGCCCTTGAGCGTCTTGACGACATACTCCACCGCCTTCTTTGTCGTGCAGAAGATAATCGTTGTGTTCTTGTGATGCTTCTTCAGCATCCGAAGAAGGGTTTTCTTTTGTTCTGTTCGGTTACTGACGGTCTTCCTGGAGAATGTAATGTTGCTACGAAACAACGGTCGGCGGATTATCACGGGATCGTGCATGGACAGGGCTTCCGCGATTTCGTCAATATCCTCCGGATAGACGGAGGCGGACAGGGCCACGACCACGGGATGGTGTTTCAGCTTGTCGATGTACTTACCGATGGAGAGGTACGCCTTGCGAAAATCGCTGCCCCACATCGTAACGCAGTGGCACTCGTCTACGACCACCATGTCAATGCGGTTATGCTTGGAGATGTCGTACAGAATACCGGTCTCCAGCCGTTCGGGAGAGATGAAAATGACCTTGATCTTCTCTTTCGCCAGCTTTTTCATTACGGACTGGCACTCGCTCCAAGAAAGTGTGGAGTCGAGGTAGGCAGCCTCGATGCCAAGCTCCCTCAGTTTGTTCACCTGATCGTGCATTAGGGCAAGAAGAGGCTCGATCACAACGGTTACACCATCGAAGAGGATAGCGGGTATCTGGTAGATCAGGGACTTTCCGAACGACGGAGGAGCTATGAGGATCACGTCGTTTCGATCCAGGATCGCGTTGATGGGCTTGCATTGACCCTTGCGGAGTTTGTCGATGTGCATTGTTTTCAGGGCTTGATTTACTTCTGGTCTTGTTTTCATAGGAACCCCCTCACCATAGGATCAAGAGCAACGGCGCGCGGAGTGTGCCTCCTGCCTCTGCAAAGGCACATAGAAGGTCGTGCCCTGGGCCTTGGGTGACCCCGGCACTCCCATGTGCCGCAGGGCAGTCGTTACATAGGCCGTTGCCCTTATAATGATGTTATGTACAAATCGGTTTATAAGGGGGTTGTGGTGACAGTTTCGAAGACGTCAATCAATTTGCTGGGGAAAAAGAAAAATCCTGTAAAACCCCGAGACAGGGTAGTACAGGACTGAAACAGATATCATAACGAGATAAAACGAGAAAGAAGATAGAACATATTAGGAAAGTGCAAAACAAGGCTGCGTTTCACCGCGAATAACTACCTGAGTATAACACCGTGCTGCCCTCCTTTGCAATTGTCTCCAGCTCAGTATTTATCAGCACTTGAAGCTGTTTGGGATCGCTCCACATCCCATTGGATCGGCTCCATACCCATAGAGCGAATGGCGCAGATCACATGATCGTCATACTCGCCGTAGGGGCAGCGGATCAGGGTGGGCCGCACGCCGGTCATCGACTCGATCGTATCGTTGCATTTGTTGACGTCCGCCACGATCTGGTCCGCGGTCAGGGAATTGTAGTGGTCGTGCTTGCTGGAATGGTTCATCAGCTCATGGCCGTGCTCCACGATTGCCTTTGCCGTCTCCGGGTACTGCTCCGCCCATGCGCCTACGACAAAGAACGTCGCCTTTACGCCGTACTCATCCAGAACGTCCAGGATCTTTTGCGTGTTGTCCGCTCCCCATGGTGACGACATTTTGCGGCGGTCCGATGACGGCATGAACAGAGACGGGCATGCATAAAGTGGAAAGAGTTTTTTCAAAGGAGGGCGCAAAAAATGAAGAACCAGAACAAGAATAAGGAAGAACGCCTGTATACCGTGGACCGCCTCTTTACCGGGACCCGGACGGTGGAGGAGGTCGTTGCAGACCTGATTCGGGCGCATATGGAGTCAGGGTCATAAGTATGGACGCCGCAAAAGCAAGCTGGCGGGCGGCGGCATATTGCCGTCTGTCCCGCGAAGACGGCGACAAGGCAGAAAGCGACAGCATTGTCAATCAAAGGCGATGTATCGAGGATTATTGCCATTCTCATCCAGATTTCCACATTGTTGATCTGTATCCCGACGACGGCGCAACAGGGACAAACTTTGACCGGGAGCAGTTCAAGCGGATGCTTGCAGATATCGATGCAGGAAAAATCAATTGTGTAATTGTGAAAGACCTTTCACGTTTTGGGCGTGATTACATTGACATGGGATACTACCTCGAACGGTATTTCCCGCAAAAAAATGTTCGTTTCGTTGCCATCAACGACGGAGTCGACAGTCTTCGCGGCCCATATGACATGCTTCTTCCACTCAAGAACGTGTTCAACACCCAGTACGCCAAGGATATATCCGAAAAGGTGCGTACTGCGTTTCGGGCAAAACAAACGCGCGGCGAGTTCTGCGGCGCATTTGCCTGTTATGGATATCTCAAAGACCCAGAGAATAAGAATCGCCTGATTATTGATCCGGTCGCGGCAAAGGTTGTTGAGCGGATCTTCCAAATGACGGCCGGCGGCATCGGTCAGGTCAGGATTGCAAAAGCACTCAACGAAGAAGGTGTTCCCTGCCCAAGCGACTACAAGCGTATGATGGGAATGAAATATACAAACAGCAAGCGGCTGCAGCAAACCTGTTATTGGACCTATTCCACGGTGCATAAGATTCTCAGGAATGAAATATACATTGGAAACATGGTATCCAACCGATCTGTCCGCGCGGGAATGCACGCGAGGGCAAGGACGGCTGACAGAAGCAAGTGGATCATTGTCGAGGGAACACATGAGCCCATCATCTCACGAGACCTGTGGGATACGGTTCAATCGGTAATTGTCAGCCACGCCAAGCCAGCAGACTTTACAGAAAACGTCGGACTTTTCGCAGGCTTTTTGCGCTGCGGCGACTGCGGGAGAGCAATGACGAAGACCACTTGGAGCGGCAGAACAACTTACTCCTGCGGTTCCTACCACCGCTACGGTTTCACCGCATGCTCCAGTCATTACATTAAAGAAAATGATCTTATCCAGATCGTACTGGACGACCTGAATAAGATCATTTCACAGGTTAGTGATTTAAAAAAGCTTGTCGAGCAAAGTCAAGTCCCCGCCAGTTCCATGGAGCATAGCGACGGCGGCAGGAAACGTCTGGAAGCCGCGCTTGCGCGTGTTCAACGGCTAAAGCAAGACGCTTATGAGGATTACCGTGACAAGCTTCTCAGCCGCGAAGAGTTTCTCCGATACAGTGAGGACTATGCTTTGCAGGAGGAAAAGCTTGCCGAGCAGCTGGCTGCGCTCGAAAAACGGGATGCGTCGAAAGCTTTACCGCCTCGTCCATGGGTGGACGAGCTGCTGCGTACGGGGCAGGTATCTGCACTTGACCGCGCAGCCCTAGCCCAAGCAGTTGAGGTCATCCGCGTTTTTGAAGGCAGGCATATTGAAATAACATACCGGTTTTCTGATGCGTTAAGCGCGTTGCTGGAGAAAGAGCTGTAAAAACCTCAGGCCCGTCTTCTTTACGTACACAGCGACGCTTCGTCATCCACAGCACGATTTTCTCCCGCCGTGTCTGCTGTTTTTTTCAGTCTCTTTTCGGGATTTGATTCTCTAATGCCGCATATACACGCAGCACCCAAATAGAAAACAAGCACAACTGCCTCAGCAATAAGGATGTACTTCTTCGCGCTGCCCAATGTTGTTTTCGGCTCGGACGTCACAGCCGGGACCTGTATTTTCACCGTATTGGCAAGCGACGCCTTCTCATAGTACTCATCTGCGGTTTCCCGGACATTTTCAACCAGGCGGTTCACCTTTTCACTCAGGTCGGCAAGGTATTCCTCCGCCTTGTCCTTTGTGCTCTGCGTTGCAGTGTTTTGCACCCGCAAGCCCTCGATCAGTTTCTCATAGGTATCAATTTTACTTGTGTAGGAAGCGATCCTGTTTTGTGTATTGAGCTTCTGCTGAACCAGCGTGTCATACGTATCCTTTTCAGATGCATCGGTCGCATTGACAGCCTCTCCGTTAGCGGTATAGACCAGCAGATCTCTTTCATATGCTGCAATCGAATCGGTCAGGGATGCCTTACGCGCCTCCTCAATAGTCCGGCTATCATTTAGTTCTCGAATTTGCCACTCATAATACGCGATTGCCTGCTCCGCACTTTCCTTGGTAACGCAGTTAATCGAAACGAAGGAGGTGACGCGGTCCAGCTCAATCGTCCGAAGCCTCTTGGTCTGCTGCAAAAGGTTATCAAAGGTATAGCCCGTCTGACTGGAGCGGAAACTTGTCGTGTCGGTCTGCATGACCGTGGAGATGTAAGTCTGTAAATCGTTCAATGCATCAGAGAAAAGGGTTACTTGCTCAGAATAATCGTAGTCATTGTAATTGATTACCTTCAAGGTGGTGCCGATCGTATCGCTGTAGTTGTAGGTTCTCTCGTAATACGAACGATATGCGTTGAGCAGTGAGTTTAGGAACTGGGCTCCCTCTTCACGCGTCAGTCCCGCGTTTTTATAGTTGAAGGAGATAATAAACTGCGACGCAGCAAGGTTGATATCAAGGAGCTGCTTGACCGCCTCCGTACTGGCGCTGCGGTCCAAGATATTGTAGTAAAGCGCCATACGGTTCCGCGCATCGCTTGAAAGCACGCTTTTTACCGTAATACCACGACGCAACACGTCCATCTTCTGCAGGTCGATCCCGGCTTCCTTCATTGCCTCCTCCACCACAGCAGCCGACTGAAGCTTTGTGGTATCAAGGGCTTGCCCATTTGGATCCATTCCTTTTTGCGCGTTCGTTCCTTCATACTGGATCAGCGCCATTGCATTTCCGTTCCCATCACTGACGCTTTTTCTCCACGCTCCCGCAGCGCCTGCAATCGCGCCGACAGAAATGGCAAATACAAGCCACAGCACAAAGAGGCGTTTTATCCATGCAAAGATTGAAAACAGGTCTATACGAAGCCCATTCGCATCATCCTCGGATGGGCGGACAACCGTCAATTGAATATTCTTTTCCGAATCCATATTCTGTCTCCTCAGTGCTTTTTTTCATGCACTCCGCGCGTTTTTTTCTTTGGCTCGGCCTGCGCCTCTCTATTCTTCCGAAGCCACCCCTGCGGAAGCAGCGCCATCACAGTTGCGCAAAGCAAATAAACTCCCCCAAGGAACAGCTCGACAATCGCAGCGTCACGTACCGAGCTTTTCACAACACTTTTGAAGGAACGCGGCGAACCGTCCGCAGTCACTCTTGTATCGACCGCATTGGCCAGTCGGGTCGTCTCAAAATACTCGCTCGCCGTTTTGCTTGTCGCCCCAATCAACGCGTCAACCTTTAGATTTACAGCTTCCAGCATTTCTTCCACCTTAGCCGCGCTGCCTGTGCTGCTTTCTGTGCTGAGGCTCTGCATACGCGAAGTATAGAGGTCAATTTGCCTCTGATAAGAACTGATATTGACTTGCGCCGTGACCCGCTGGTTGACCAAATCGTCATATGTTGCGGACGGAGTTGTGAAGGAATAAGAGGTCGAACCATCGGCGCTTTCCCCACTATAACCGGAAACGACCGCTCTGGTCTTGGCGTAATTCTCAATCAGTTCATTCAGAACGGTCAGTTTCGCCTCCGTAGTCATCTTGTTTCGTTCCAGTGTTTGAATTTTATACTTGTAATAGCCGATCTGCTCCTCACGAGACTTCGTCAAATTGTTCGACGAAACATAGGCGGAAATCTTTTTCAAATCGCTTGTGCGTATGGTATCCGCCGTATCGATCAAATCAGCGAAAGAGAGGCCGGTCGACTCCGCGCAAAAGCCTGTGCTATCCGTTTCCTGCAAACCCTTCACGTATCCCGAAAGCAGATCCAGCTCTGCGTTGAAGAAATCGGTTGCCTTCTCGTAATCATATTCATGATAATCCAATGCCTGAAGGGACTGCTCCAGCGAAGCGTTATACCCGTAGCTGCTGTAGAAATGCTGTTTATATGCGGAAAGAATTGCCTGAAGCAGCGCGTTTCCCTGTTCCAGGTTATAGCCAGCATTGGCATATCGGAAGGTTACAGTGTACTGTGTCGGGAAAAAGGACTTGCTCTGCACACTTGCGGTCGAAGCGGTTTCCCCGCTCTGAAAAATGGAGTTGTATTCCGTGATCTGCTTGAGGATATCCTCCGAAACATTCCCGCTGATGGTTATGTTTTTTTGGATCTTTGCAATGCCTTCTTCGTCCAAACTAAGACCGATTTCCGTGGCGGCAGCGCGAATAATTTCAGCGCTTTTCATCTCCTTGGGCTCAAAGTTATTTCCCTGCGGATCGGTTCCGGATTCAATGCCGTCATAACTGAAATTGACCTGCGCCTTGGCGATCCCTTGTCCGGTTTGATTTTGATAATTGCGCATAACGATGACAATACCGACCACGACGGCAAGTGCAAGCCAAATCCAAACCAGTTTTTTCAATTCAGCAAACATTTTTTGCAGAGATAATACAGATTTCATTGATGGATTCCTTTCAAAGAATGAATACATACCGCCATTTTGACAATAGCCTAACAGAATATTTATATCACAATATCTTTCCAATTGCAACATATATGCAATGGTAGACTGAGGAAATTTCGAATCGTCTCAATCTCTTCTAAACAAATCCCGGGTATACACCTTATCCTTCACATCGTCCAGCACACTCTCGTAGCGGTTGGCGATGATGGCGTCGGAGGCTTTCTTGAATCTCTCCACGTCGTTGACGACAAGGCTGCCGAAGAACGTCGTCTCGTTCTCCAGCGTCGGCTCGTAGATAATGACCGTCGCGCCCTTTGCCTTGATGCGCTTCATCACGCCCTGAATGCTGCTCTGGCGGAAGTTGTCGCTGTTCGCCTTCATCGTCAGCCGATACACGCCGATCGTAATGGGCCGCTCCTTTGCCGCGTTCCACATCGACGACGCAGTGTAGTACCCCGCTTTTTCCAACACGCGGTCGGCGATAAAGTCCTTGCGTGTGCGGTTGCTCTCCACGATCGCCTGAATCAGGTTCTCCGGCACATCCTGATAGTTCGCCAGCAGCTGCTTCGTGTCCTTCGGCAGGCAGTAACCGCCGTAGCCGAAGCTCGGGTTGTTGTACTGATCCCCGATGCGCGGGTCGAGACAGACGCCCCGGATGATGTCCGCCGTATCCAGTCCCTTCATCTCGGCATAGGTGTCCAGCTCGTTGAAGTAACTCACACGCAACGCAAGATAGGTATTGGCAAACAGCTTGACCGCCTCCGCCTCGGTGTAGCCCATAAACAGCGTCTCGATGTTCTCTTTGATTGCGCCCTCGCGCAGCAGCGACGCAAAAGTCTCCGCCGCCTTGCGCGTTCCTTCGTCGCAGCCAACAATGATGCGGCTGGGATAGAGATTATCGTAGAGTGCCTTGCTCTCGCGCAGGAATTCCGGGCTGAACAACACCCGGTCCGTCCCCAGCTTCTCGCGCACCGATACCGTGTAACCGACGGGGATCGTGGATTTGATGACCATCCACGCGTTGGGGTTCAGCGCATTCACCTGCGAAATCACCGACTCCACCGCCGAGCAGTCGAAGAAGTTTTTCTGCGGGTCGTAGTTCGTCGGTACCGCGATGATGACATATTCCGCGTCCCGATACGCCTCCGGGTCGGTCGTCGCCGTCAGATCCAGCGGCTTGTTGGTCAGGTACTCCTCAATGTAGTCGTCCTGAATGGGCGACACTTTTTTATTGATCTTCTCCACGCGCTCCGGCACGATATCCACCGCGGTCACATGGCTGTGCTGCGCGAGCAAAACTGCCAGTGAAAGCCCAACATAGCCGGTACCCGCCACTGCAATATTCATTGTCTCAGACCTCTTTTCTCTTTCCCGGATTCATTATCCCTTTGTAACTCTCACACACCTGCCGATATGACTTCAAATCACCAATATCATAGCGTTTTCCGGGCATTTCCATTGAGTGCAGCGCCGTATGCGTGCACATCCATGAAACCAGCGAGCCCGGTGCATCCGTGCCGCAGCCATCCGCGGTTGCCTCTGCGATCCGTTTTGCGTCCGCGCGGGTGTAGAAATAAAACGGTGGCGTACACCAATGGGAGCGCGGCTCCGTCGGCTTTTCCGACATTTCAAGCAGTGTATCGTCGTCCGCGACGATCGAAACGCCCGCCTTGCGGAGCTTTCTTTCGTCATCCTCCCAATAGCGCATCGTGCAGGATGTGCCCTTTTCCTTCGCATAAGCAATGAACTCGCGCAGGCTGAAATCCAACACGTTATCCCCGGCGATGACTAGGAGGTCTTCGTCCAGTGCAAGCGCATCCATAGCAAACTGGATGTCTCTCACGGCTCCGAGACGTGTCTCGTTGCTCTCCGTCCCGTCGTCGAGGACCGTGATATCCCATCCCGCTGCCCAGTCATGAAAGTGCGGTGCAAACTTATGGTTCGTGATTACAACAAACCCATCTGCCGCGTCGCCGATATCGTCGATGAGCCAGTCGAGGATCGTTTTATTCCCCACCTTCAACAGCGGCTTCGGAAAGTTTTCCGTCAGCGGATAAAGCCGCGTCGCATAGCCCGCGGCAAGAATCAAACACTTCATACCGTTTCACCCAATCCGTCGGCAGACTCGCACAGGTGGAAGCTGTACTTTCCCTTCATCTCCGGGAATGCCGTCAGATATTCGCGCTCCACTCGCTCGCGGACGCCATCTGCTTTTGCCGGATCGATCAGCGCCATACAGCACCCCTTAAAGCCCGCGCCGGAGAAACGTCCGCCATAGATGCCAGGCGTCTCGCGCATGATCTCATAGAGCTTGATCTGCTCCGGCGCGCCGGACTCCCAGTTATGGATGCTTGACCAGCCGGACTCGAACGAAAGCCTGCCGTATTCCTCAATGTCCCCCCTGCGCCAGGCTTCCGCGCCTGCTTCGACGCGCCGAAACTCCGTATACCAGTGCTCACAGCGTCGTGCCCACGGCTCAGGCAGCTTGTCTTTGTAGATCTGATAGGTCTCATAGGGCACGCTGCGCGCGTTTGCCTCGTGAAACTTGCCATAGTCCATACCCGCAAATGCCTGCAAGGCGTAGACGCCTGCGCGCAGCTCGTCCACGCGCATGTTATACTTGGACCCCGCGAGGCTGTGTTCCAGGCCGGAGAAAAATATCGCGATTTGATAGGGCTTCATATTCGTCGCAGTAGGGATCAGCTCATAGCTGTCATCCGCGCAATCAAGATAGAGCAGATGGTCCTTCTTGCTGAGCACTTCGCAGCTCTGATCCAGCGTGCCGACGTTCACGCCCACATAGTTTTTCTCCGCGTCAAATGCTGTTCTGATCCGCCCCTGCGGAGTGAGCGCAATGCCGTTCACCTTGCACAGCGCATCCAGAAATGCGAGTATCACGGCAGCAGAAGAAGACAGCCCGCCGATGGGCAGGCTGCCCTCGATAACGCCGCAGAGTCCAACGCTGAGCATGTGGTTCTTTGCCAGCGCCCAGGTCGCGCCGCGCAGATAGTCTGCCCAGTCGCCGGTCTTGCCGCCGATTTCACGGATATGCCACTGCGCACGCTTTGGAAATTGCAGGCTGGACAGCTCGATCACGCCGTTCTGCTTCGGGCTGTAAGCGATATGGATGCCTTTATCGATGGCAAATCCGGTAATCTTGCCAAGGTTGTGGTCGCTGTGTGCCCCAATAGGGCAAATGCGATACGGAGAAAAGCTGATCCCCTTCGCATCCCGGTGGTAGGTCTTAAAAAAACGTTCCTCACATTGCACTACAGGCGTTCCTCTCTATCCATAGTATTCCTTGTACCACTCTGCGAATTTCCGCAGCCCCTCGCGGATACCGATTTGCGGACGAAAACCGTAATCCCATTCCAGCGCGTCACTGTCGGCGTAGGTCACCGGCACGTCGCCCGGCTGCATGGGTACGAGCTTTTTGTGCACCTCGAAGTCGTAGTCGCCCGGCAGCACGCCCGCGCGGACCAGTTCCTCCTGAAGCGTCGTGATATAGTCCAGCAGGTTCTCCGGCTGCCCGCCGCCAATGTTGTACACGGCATAGGGCGGCACGGGCAGCCCATCCTCTCCGTTTTTTCGCTCCGGCGCACCCTGCATCACGCGCAAAACGCCCTCCACGATGTCATCCACATAGGTGAAATCGCGCTTCATGTCGCCATAGTTGAAAATCTGTATGGTTTCGCCGCGTACCAGCTTCTGCGTCGCGCTGTAGTAAAACATATCCGGGCGACCGGCAGGGCCATAGACCGTAAAGAAGCGAAGCCCCGTGGACGGGATATTGTAAAGCTTGCTGTAGGCGTGCGCCAGCAACTCGTTGGACTTCTTCGTTGCGGCATAGAGCGACACAGGATTATCCACCTTGTCGTTCGTACTGAACGGCACCTTCTTGTTGCCGCCGTAGACCGAGGACGACGAGGCGTAAACCAGATGCTCCACGCCCTTCGCACCGCCGTCATAGCTGTGACGGCAGGCTTCGAGGATGTTGTAAAAGCCGATGATGTTGGACTCAATGTACACATCCGGGTGATCGATGGAGTAGCGCACGCCCGCCTGCGCCGCAAGGTTGACGACGACGTTGGGCTTGTACTCCGTGAACACACGGTCAATCAGCGCCTTGTCCGCGATTGAGCCGCGGATAAAGGTCCACGAAGACCTCGACGTCTTCGCCGCTTCGTCAATAAGCTGCAGGCGGTAATCCTTGAGCGTCGGGTCATAATAGTCGTTGCAGTTGTCGACGCCAATGATTTTTGCGCCATTTGTCTCCGAAAGCAGGCGCAGCACAAGATTTGCGCCGATAAAGCCCGCCGCGCCGGTGACAAGGATAGTTTTGTCATTCAGTACAATACTTTCCATTATCTGTTTCCGTACATTCTCTCATAATAGGTCTGGTACTCCCCGCTGATGATCTCCTCCCACCATGCGCGGTTGTCCAGATACCATTGCACCGTCTTATGTAAACCATCCGTGAATTTTGTCTCCGGCAGCCAGCCCAGCTCGTTGTGGATCTTTGTCGGGTCAATGGCGTAGCGCAGGTCGTGGCCCTTGCGGTCGGTGACATAGGTAATCAGGCTCTCGGGCTTGCCGAGCTCCTTGCAGATCAGCTTGACTATGTCAATATTGCGCATCTCATTATGGCCGCCGATGTTGTACACCTCGCCTACGCGTCCCTTGCGGATGATAAGGTCGATCGCCTTGCAATGGTCCTCGACATACAGCCAGTCCCGTACGTTCAGTCCTTCGCCGTAGACCGGCAGCGGCTTGTCGTTCAGGCAGTTGGCGATCATCAGCGGGATCAGCTTCTCCGGGAAGTGATAAGGGCCGTAGTTGTTCGAGCAGCGGGAAACCGTTGCAGGAAATCCATAGGTTCGGTGGTATGCCATCACCAAAAGGTCCGCCGCCGCCTTTGAGCTGGAATACGGGCTGCTGGTGTGGATGGGCGTCTCCTCAGTGAAGAACAGGTCGGGCCGATCCAGCGGCAGGTCGCCGTACACCTCGTCCGTGCTGACCTGATGGTAGCGCTTAACGCCGTATTTACGGCAGGCGTCCATCAGCGTCGCTGTTCCGATGATATTCGTTTGCAGGAAGACACACGGGTCCTCGATGCTGCGATCAACATGGGACTCCGCGGCAAAATTGACGACCACATCCGGCTTCTCCGTCTCAAATATCTGATAAACCGATTCACGGTCGCAGATATCCATCCTGTAAAACCGAAACATTGGGTCATCCATCACGCTTTTGAGCGTCGAGAGGTTGCCCGCATAGGTGAGCTTGTCCACGCAGACAAGCTTATCCTCCGGGTGCGCTTTGCGCTGATAGAAAATGAAGTTGGAACCGATAAATCCGGCGCCGCCGGTAATCAATATGGTCATCTATGTCGTTCCTCCCGTGCCAACTCCAGCAGGTACTGGCCGTAATCCGTCATGCGCAGTTCCTCGCCGAGCGCGGTAAGCTGTTCCGTCGTGATAAAACCGCGCCGCCAGGCAATCTCCTCAATGCAGGAGAGATAGAAGCCCTGGCGGTCCTGCACCGCCTCCACGAACTCCGACGCCTTGAGCATACCGGACGGCGTTCCCGTGTCCAGCCACGCAACGCCGCGTCCCAACAGCCTGACATGCAGCTCTTCTTTTTCCAGATAGGCGTTGTTCACCGCGGTGATTTCCAGCTCACCGCGCGCGGAGGGCTTGACATTCTTCGCAATCTCCACCACACGGTTGTCGTAAAAGTAAAGTCCCGGCACGGCATAGTTGCTCTTGGGGTGTTGCGGCTTCTCCTCGATGGAGAGCACCTTGCCGTTCTTGTCGAACTCCACCACGCCAAAGGCATGCGGGTCCTTGACAGGGTATCCAAAAACCGTAGCGCCAATCTTGTTTTCCATTGCCTTGAGCAGAATCCTGGTCATATTCTGCCCATAAAACACATTGTCGCCGAGAATCAGGCAAACGCTATCTTCACCGATAAACTCCTCGCCGAGGATAAACGCATCGGCAAGGCCGCGCGGCGTCTCCTGCACCTTGTAACACAGCTTCATACCGATCCTGCTGCCGTCGCCGAGCAGCCGCTCATAGACCGGAGTGTCCTCCGGCGTCGAAATAATCAGCACCTCGCGGATACTCGCAAGCATCAGGATAGAAAGCGGGTAGTAGATCATCGGCTTATCGTAGATAGGCAGCAGCTGCTTGGAAACAGCCTTAGTCATAGGATAGAGGCGAGTGCCCTTTCCTCCCGCGAGAATAATACCTTTCATTTATAATCTGCTCCTGATTCCAAACTAATTCAACACAATATCGCAAATGGTGTCCACATCTTCCGCCGCCAGATCCGCATACAGCGGCAGCGTGAGCACTCGCTCGGCAAAATACTGCGCGACCGGTGTTTTATCCGGGCCTGCCGTCTCCAGTCCCCGGTAGCAGGAAAAAGCGTTGGTCAAGGGATAGAAGTATTTCCGCGCATTGATTCCCCGCTCCTTGAGCCGTTCAAAGACGGTATTGCGGTCATATTGATAGCCGTCAAATACCACGGGGAAATATGCGTAATTCGATTGCACCCCCGGCTGCGGTTCGCAAAGCTTGATCCCAGTGACGCCGGAAAGCCGTGCGCGGTAGTGCTCGACCACCGTCCTGCGCTTTGCGATCTCACCGTCCAGATGGCGAAGGTTGCAAAGCCCCATCGCGGCTTGAAATTCGTTCATCTTTGCGTTGCCGCCGACATAGATGCAGTCCTCGCTTGCGTCCTCGCCAAAATTCTTGAGCTGATTGAGCTTGTCCACCAGACAATCGTCCCGATAGCATACGGCGCCGCCTTCAATTGTATTGAATACCTTAGTCGCATGGAAACTGATCATAGACGCATCGCCAAAAGCCATGGCGTTCGCGCCACGGTATGTCACGCCAAATGCGTGCGCGGCATCATATACGACCTTTAATCCATGCTTGTCCGCGATTTTTTGAATCGCCTCCACCGCGCAGAGGTTGCCGTAAACGTGAACCGGTAGGATCGCCGCTGTGCGCTCGGTGATCAGCGCTTCGATTTTGGATTCGTCCATCGTGTAGTCGGCGTCATTCACATCGCAAAACACCGGCGTCAGTCCGCAACGAACAATCGCATTGGTGGTCGACGCAAAGGTAAAGGGCGTCGTGATAACCTCTCCGCCGGAAGGCAAGTCAAGAGCGGCAAGTATGTTTTCCAGCGCAAGATGCCCATTGGTGTAGAGTGTCACATGCGGAACACCAAGCCTTTGCTCCAGCTCCGCCTGAAGCGCATGGTGCTTCGCGCCGTTGTTGGTAAGCCAATGGCTGTCCCACAGTTCCCTGATCTCATTGCAGTATTCCTCAAACGGCGGCATAGAGGAACGTGTCACGTTAATCATACCAGCATTCCACCCTCGCTTTCACTTCTCTTTTTTGTGCAGATATTCCTTCGCCGCATTCAGGACATACTCATAACTCTCCATGTGAAACAGCACAGAGCCCCCAACATACAGCACTACGCCGGTCGGGATCTGGATCAGCAGAGTCAGCCAATCGTTGAGGCCAATCAGCTGGATCAGGTAGACCACCGCGCCCATGCACAACGCCAACGACACTCCCGGAAGAATATCCTTCAGCTGTTCCAGATAAGGATAATTCAAAAGCTTTTTATTGGGCCATGCGTTAATGGTTTGATTCACAACGCGCGTAAAAATCGTGCTGTACGCCATAACCAGCGGTCCAAACCACATTGTCGCCAGCAGCACGATAATGTCGACCGTTTTCTTTATAATCTCCAGCTTCAAGAAATAATCGCTTCGTCCCATAGCCTTGATGGCATTCAGGTTGGCCGTATTGATTGGATAAATCAAATAGGCAAAGCAGAATACTCTAAGATATGGTACACACGGCAGCCATTTTGCCGTTAAAAGCAAGTCAACGACCGGCTCCGCGCAGACTGCAAGCCCTATCATCATCGGCGCCATGATGTAGGTGCTGGTCTTGATTGCGCGGCGCGTCATCATCTTGACCTTTTCGCAGTCGTCCTGCGCTTTTGACATGGTTGGCAGCAGCACGCTGTCAATGGAAGTGTTAATATTTAATACGATCGTCTTTGGAAACAGGTTTCCCTTGTTATAGAACGCGAGATCCTCCGAGGTATACATTTTCCCGATAATCAGCTGCCTAAGCTCACGATAGCCGGTATCCAGCAGCGAAGAAGCCAAAAGCTTCCAGCCGTATGAAAAGAGCTGTCTGAGGCGTTCAAAGGAGAAAACAGCCTTTGGGCGCCACTTGACCGTGAGCCATAGGATAACCGTGTCAACCGTTGCATTAAACAGGTTCTGTACAACCAGCGCCCAAACGCCGAAGCCGCGATAGGCCATCCATATGCCGACTACCGCCGCGCCGAGTGTGCCGCCGAGCGTTGCAAAGAAGAAACGCTTGAACAGCATATTGCGCGACACATACGCCTGCTGGATGTTCTTTACTCCGGAAATGACCAGCGTCAGGCTGAGCACGCGGATGAGCGGCGTCAGCTCCGGGCGCCGGTAGAACTGCGCAATCCATGGCGATGCCGCAAACGTGAGCGCATAAAGCGCAAGGCACATCGCAAGGTTGAACCAGAACACTGTCGAAAAGTCAAGGTCGTCCGCGTCCTTCTTTTGTATCAGCGCGGTCCCCATGCCGCTGTCGACAAACACCTGAAGGATCGCGGTGAATACGGTGACAAGCGCGATCGTTCCGTAAAGCGCCGGGTCAAGCAGGCGTGCGAGGATAATGGATACGATAAAGGTGACGCCCTGCGCCCCGCCGCGCTCAAGAAGGCGCCAGAGGAAGTTGGAAAAAACCAGGTTATTTTTACTTGTCTCCGTCATCAATATAACCCCAAAGCATGCAAAAACTGCTTGACAGAAATTTTAAGCTTACGCTCAAGCGGTAGTTGTTTATACAGATAACTTAACTCGCCATGCTTCATTCTATTGTAGTCCTGTTCTTGTTCAAGAATTTCAAATTCTATCCTGGAAACTCTCTCTGAGATTTCGTTTTGATATCGTCCAAATGTTTCTTCATTCAGAATGCGGAGCATCTCACAGACTTTTTTACTGTGCGCATTATACTCCTTCTTTTTAGTTTTCATTCTCATTGTCCACGAGCCCGGTGCATTCATCCTATATACAGACATATTATCTGGCAAGAATAGCATTCCACCGCGCAGGGAACCCCAGATTTGGTAGCTGTAATCAAGTCTCAAATAGTTTACGAACTCAGGAATTTTGTTGCGCATACTCATCCTATAAAACAAGCTATTCGTCGCAACGAAACCGCCGCCGCCAAGAATCACGTCACCCGTTGGAATCACGCACGCTTTATCGCGCGGTGAAATGATTAAATTTATCTGGCCGTTACTTGCTTGTATTCCTGTGGCTGCATGCGCGCACATATCAATTTCAGGGTATTTTTCCATCGCTTCATACTGTTTTTGAAGCTTTTGGGGATCGGTCCAATAGTCATCTCCTTCACATAGCGCTATATACTTCCCCTTTGCTCTTCCAAATTGTATCCTCGATATAGAACCGTCGCGTTTAGAATACTGGTTTTCAGTCTCGTAATATGGTTTAATTATTTCCGGGTATTTCTTCTCATACTCTCTGATAATGTCTGCAGTATTATCTGTTGATGCATCATCGTGCACAAGCACTTCAAAGGGGAAATTCGTTTCCTGCATAACAAAACCGTCTAATGCTTCAGCAATATATGGTCCATGATTATAGGTATTGCAGACAACACTAACCATTATTGGTTCAGATTCATTTAATCGTTCCACTATCATTCACAAATCCTTTCCTGTACATTTTCAAGCAAATGGTTGGTATTGTTTCTCACGCAATTCGTCCTCTGTAAAATAGCAATCTCCGATTTCAAAGGTATCCTCTCTGCCGCAAAAAAAACAGATACTCTGCTTTCAGAAATCATGCTCACCTCGGGAAGATTTCTCGATTCCTGAGTCAATCAACTCCCTATGCGCCTCACATTCAATATAATTGCACAGCCGCAGAAGGTCTTTTTTTTCATACTTCTTCTTGACTCTAAGCCGCGTATATCGCCCATGACTTATTCTGTTCAGGACACGCTCCACAAGAGTTCTTTTCCCGGCGAACGCAGTCAGATAATCCGAAAGCATAGTATTTGCAAATCCTGCATATTTCTCTTCAACAACCTTTGGGTCCTGTATTTCTTCTGTACGCAAGGCAAATGCATCCATTATTTCTTTTTCTTGTTTTTCATCAGCAAGACGCACGCAGTTATTAACTTTTACAATCGGATGATAAGAAATAGTCCAGTCCTCTGTTATTTCGATCAAAAGACTTGTCCGCCAGAACTCGTTATCTTCATCGTCAAAAAGAAAATTACCTTGTCCATAGACTATAGTCCCATCTTTATATTTTTCTTCGCATCCGATGCAGTGGCTGTGTTGGCATATTACGAGATTAGCGCCTTTGTCCACAAGCCTGCGGCAAACCTTCTGTAGTCCGGGCGACGGATAGCGGTAATGCTCCTTTCCGCCATGGTAAAGCACAATAACGTAGTCACAGCATTTTTTCAACTGCTCCACATGATCCAAGGACCACAGCGGGTCAAACGGGTTCGCGCCACAACTGCTTTCTGTTGCTATAGAGAACTCATGTTCCGCGCAGGCATAGACTCCAACAGTTTTCCCGGAAAAGCAAAACTGATATGGTTTAGATGCTTCTGCAAGGTCATCGCCCGCACCCACATGAGCGATTCCCGCGGCATCCAGCGTTTTAATTGTTGACCGGTATCCTTGAGCGCCCTGGTCCATGATGTGGTTGTTTGCCAGCGTAAGCAGGTCGATACCCATTGCCTGATAGCCATGGATTGTCCGTGTTGGCGCTGTCAAATTGGGGCCCCATTTTTCAATCGGTGTTTCGTTGTCCGTAAGCGGGACTTCCAAGTTGAATATTCTGTAGTCCGCAGAACTCAAGAGCCCCTTGAGCTCAAGGCCAATCAGATCTTCAGCATTTCCGGCGGCAAATAAATCAAGATTGCTATTTGTCGGAACAACATCCGCTCCAATAATTATCCCCATAATTCAAATCGTCTCCGGTAATGTAATCCACGAGCCAAGTGTATAGTCCCATTCAACTGGTGTAAATTCCTCCATGCCGGTACCCGGGTAGAACGTCAATTCGCCAAAATATACTATGCCATTTACCTCATAAAAGTCCACTCGCACAAAGGGAATATTCGCAGAAAGCTTCTCCGCCAATTCAATCATCCGACTATATGTTTTCGGTTTCGGAATCGGTTTCTGCGACCGTGGATAATGCCGCTCGAATGGCATCACATTCCACTCTCTGTCAAAAAAGGTTACTTTCAGCCCGTCTTCGGTAAAGCGCTCGCTGCATACAAAGGAACAGCGCGCCTTTCCGTTAAAGCACATAACCTTATAATCATTTAGTTCGTCGCCAAATCCATCCGCCATATACTGTTCGGCAAGGATCCTCGGCTTTACGTCTTTATATGGCCACTCACGAAATGAATAGAAATAATTTCTCTTTAGGCAGCGGTTGATTTTTTTCCTTGCAGTTTTTATATCCAGTCTGCTCTTGTCTTTGCAAATAACAAGTCCACCCGAATCATGGGTACATTTGAGCACAAACTGGTTCGGCAGATCATCAAAAGCAATATCGTCGAAACTGTCCCAGACGCCCAGCGTCGGGATAATATGCTCCATACCGATTTTATCCGCAATATACTGCTTGACGGCATACTTGTCCACCATCATCGTATACTCAGGCCGACGATCATGTAGCTTGAGCCATTGGAGCTTCTCGTTGAAGGTCTTTGGATTATCGAGGTTCAAATCATAGCCCATTTTTGCTTTGAACATTCGTCTTAGATACTCTTCATCCGGCAAATGATTATATAATCCCCTTGACCCCATACTTTCAAAGCGATATTGGGAATCTACTATTATCTTTTTCAAATTTTCCATTTTACTCATGAGGATACAGTTTCTCCCAATGCGTTGCTAATTTCTTTCTCGATCTGATAATCTACATTGTTCCTTTTCCTCATTTTTTCTGCTTGAAAAACAAATATCAATAGAAATAAATATGTGCTTTTTGTCTCATACTCTACTGCGCCATAGTCCATAACAAGTCGGAGGAAAAACAAAAGACTGCAAATTATAAAATCGTCATCTTTAAAGTCTCTGTATTTCCAGAAACAAACCATCAAATATACATAAATCCAGTAATAAAGAGCCAGGCCAATGACGCCGCCACCAGCTAACAATTCCCAATAATTATTATGAAGATAGAAATTCTTTTTTCCTATCTCCATCTCGGTAAACACACTGGGGTTTTCAATTCCAACTCCAAGAAGGGGGTGTTCCTTAAATAACCTTCGACCAATCTCAATTAAATGCATTCGTTCCTGCGTAGATCCATCATATTCTCCTTCTCCCAAAAAGCCATTAACCGCCATCTGAATCCGCTCCAGAGTTCCTGCGAAGAGGGAGAAGCGCGATAGCAAATTATAGAGAATCACAATTACAGCAATCATCGCCAATAGCAATGCGATATTTTTCAAAATACTGCGATTGCTCAGAGCTTTTATTGCAAGTAGACACACAAATCCAAATACCAGAATAACAAAAGCTTTTCTGCTTCCTGTTGCAGCAATAATTAAAACAGAGGGAATTGTGAAAACAATGTCAAGTCTAGCCTTATCGAATAATGCAAAATAAATGCAAATTACCACCGAATAGGCAGCGGTCATCCCAAGCATATTTGAATTAATCAGGGCATTGCTGACGCGGCTTTTTGTCGTGATCAAATCAACAACTTGGCTCCAGCCAAGAGAATAAAACGAATAAAAAACGACAAAAAAGCCGCTCCACATAATGACCTTCAATAATGGTCTTACGCTCTCAGCGTTTTGAAAGCAAAGATATAAAAGCGAAAGCGCAAAGAACATCTCCAATCTGTCAAGTCCTCTGTTAATTGATAGTTCAGGTCTCACGGCCCATAACGCACTGCAAAAGCAAAACAGAGTAAATCCAAGCAAATTCCAATGAAATACTGTAAGTTTTAACGAAAAAGAGCCTCCTTTACCAAGCAAAAACATTACCGCAATTAATGCTAACAATACAAGAAGATAAAGTCCGCCGTGCTTCGGAGATGCTGTAGGAATAATTACGGATAAAGCAAAAAAAGCAACAGTAAGGATCCATATTATTTGCCCAGTTTGCAATCCAATATCGTTTGATAAGTTATTTTTTTTTGCATTGGTCATAACCTTTTTCACCTTCCGCGAGTCGAATCCATCGACCCGCAATTTCCTTTTCTGACAGCTCCTCGCGAATTCTTCTCGAGTTTTCGGACAATCTGTTTGCAAAAACGGGATCTGACGCAACCGCTTTCATTGCAGCAGATAACGCTTCCTCATCCCCCACAGGAACCAATATCCCATTTTCACCGTCTTTGATTGTCTCACGCGCTCCACCCACAGGGCAATCTGTGCAAATGGTTGGAACTCCCATCGCCATTGCCTCCAGCATGGAGTTGGATATTCCCTCATAATCAGATGAGGATACATACATGGCGGCGCTGTTCATCTTATCATATATATCTGACACAAATCCCGGAAAATCAACAAACTCTTCTATGTTCAGCTCGCGAGCAAGCGCTTTCAACATATCCTCCTGTTGTCCGCGTCCGTATATCCTCAGAATATAAGCAGGGAATGCCTCATGGAACTTAGCAAATGCTCTGAGCAAAAGCGAAAAGTTTTTCTGCTCTTCCAGTCTGCCCGCTGCAATTACTACCTCCTCTCGTTTTCCCTGATAAGCGTCTGGAAGTTCGCTGTTTACAGGATTGGGGATAACAATTCCCTTTTTCTGTACTGCACGCGGGAAAAAGGCTTTTGCCTCTTCTGTTTGGAATACGATTGTTTTAGGGAGATAATAAGAAACGTTGCGAATGAACTGCCTGATTCTTCCCTCAGGTTCCCGGCTGGGATCGCTGCGGTCTGAAATGATAACATGCTTTCCTGATCCCATCAGCGAAAATGTTGTGTCTCTAATCGCCGAATAAAGAAAAGAGATAACTATCTCGCCTTCCACTGCATTTCTGAGTTCCGTAAGCCGCTTTAATATCTGAAAAACCGAACGATGTACTCCCCAATCCAAAAATCTAACGCTTACGCAATCCGGTATCGGATACTCAATGATATTCTGATTCAGGAGAATAAGCTGGACATCCCAGCCTCTCTCAGCAAAGTTGCGGATCAGGATACTCATGACTCGTTCCGCTCCGCCTTTTCCAAGGTATTTGCAGACAAAAGTTATTTTTTTCAACTTTTTCCTCCATTTGTCAAATCGCATAAGAGAATTGTTCCGCAATTAATGCTTTTTCTTCAAAAGAAGCCTGCGCCGCTTAATCAAGACGTCAATTGAATGTGGGTTCTTGCAAAACGGCAATATTCGCTTTATGAAGCCTGTCTTCCATCTCGAATTATCAAAGTCTCTAACCATGCGCAACGGATGCAGCAAATAACAATAAAGAGGCTCTACCTGTACCATATGATAAATGCGTTCTTCCTCATACGGAAGCACCGAAAGGGTCTTTGCCTGAGAAAGCGTTGGTTGAAACGCAATCCGCTCAAAGGCTTTCATCGCCACGGATGCATCCAGCAAATCAATATTACTGCCCGCAAATTTCATATACTCTTTTGCAAACGTGAGCGCTCCTTTCTGAAAGTCGCTTACAAAAGAGTAATCCTTCATTTCGCATTCATTATAAATCGGTTCGATTCCATTCGCGGTCTTCTGATATGCGATAGTTGTACCTATTTGTGGAAAAAGCATCGCCTCAAGAATGCTGATCATTGAAATATACGGATACGAATCCTCTTCTCTTGGGCATTCGAACCAGTATCCATGCATGTCCATAGCATCAAACGATTCGCGTTTCGTAGTTCCCAGATAGAGGCCTGTAAAGCTTTTCCCGGTAATACGCTCCATCATATTCTGCGTTGTTCCATGCCAGCCAATATCGACGATTGCATGTTTGCCGGAAGAAAAAACTCCTTTTTCTTCAAGGTATTGCTCAGAATAATCCTCCCTTTGTCGAAGAATGCTCATTGCCTCCTCATCCAAGGCATTGAACCATTCTGGGAATTGAGTCCACACGCTGATTTTTGTGTTCAAGTCATACGTTCTCTTTATTTCACACTCATCGATGCCGAGGGTTTTCAAAAGGTCCTTAACGGTGTATTTTTTTCTGGTCATAGTATCCAAAGCATTTCGAATACTGCCAGTCTTTAATACATAGAGCAGCCTTAGGCTTCTTCTCGATACTTCAAGATAGATAGCAGACTGCTGGCCATATAGTGAAGCATAGATATCCTTCACCAAGAACATGTCCCTTGCCAAAAAGAAAAGCTTGTCCAGTTTAAGATCCTTTACTCTCTCGTGCAGCCATGAGCAATACCCAAGAAGCAAAGGTCCAAACGCCTCGTAACCCCACTGAAATGCCTCACTATGGTTGGAGTATCGTGGAAGATTATTGTTAATAAATGGGACCAGCGTATTTTCCGCACTCGTCAGGTCTTGTTTTTCGTAAAAGATTGTATTAATAAGATTGGTATCAACATGTATAGCGCCCATGCCCGTTTTAATTGGGTTCAGGAAATCTGTTCTCGGTCTGTCACCGATATGAACTATCTTCCGTGCGCTGATTTTCAAGTCACGGATCACATACTCATACAATTCTCCCGTACTTTTCTTGATGCCGATTTCAGAAGAAAGGTATAGCTTTTCATAATCGGTGACTCCACATTTTTCAAGCATCTTCTCTATGACGTATCGCGGCAGGTACATGTCTGACGTGATTACAATGCGCATTTGCTCTGTCTTGCACTTGTTGAAGAGCTGCACAACCGGGACATTTGGCTCACAGTATCGTATTTCCTGCTCGATTTCGATTTGCTTCCACTCAGTAGGGTTTTCAATCGGAATCGCTGAATAAATCTCATCCAGTGTGATTTCTTTTCTTTCTCCAAGCTGCCTGAGGCTCTTTTCCGTCTCGATGCGCAGCTGCGGGAAATCGGAGCACCTCGTATCGGGATGTCTTTTCCTGTATTCAGTCAGAACAACATCAAAAATCTGTTTTGGATTCGAAACGTTTCTTTTTAAAAGCGTATCAAAAATGTCAAAAGAAACAACTTGAAATGATTTGACTCTATTGAAGGCAGCATCAGCGTTAAACATTCCTTTCCTTCCCCTGTCCATAATAAGCCTTGGGTCCATGCTTTCGCATATAGTGCTTATCGAGCACATACGGTTGGATAGTAGCCTGTGGGTTCAGGATTAGTGTCTTCAAATCCATTTCTGCAACCGCATCCATTACAACAGCATGATATACTGACGCCGCGGCATCCTTGCCCCAGCTGAAGGGGCCGTGATTTCTCACGACGATACCCGGCACTGCCATTGGGTCTATGCCGCGTTCTTTGATGCACTCCACAATAACCCTTCCGGTGTTCAGCTCATAGGCTTCCTCAACCTCAGCTTTTGTCAACTCACGCGTGCAGGGGATTACTCCATAAAAATAATCTGCATGCGTCGTGCCAAGCGCGGGGATATCCATCCCCGCCTGCGCAAAAGCGACTGCGTTGATTGAGTGCGTATGTGTAATACCTCCTATTTGAGGAAATGCCCTGTATAATTCCAAATGTGTCTTCGTATCAGAGGATGGCTTCCATCTACCCTCCGCGGTTTCGCCGGAGTCCAGATCGACTACTACCATATCCTCTGGTTTCATGCCGTCGTAATCAACCCCGGACGGCTTAATGACTACCATGCCCGCGTCCCGATCAATGCCGCTGACATTTCCCCAAGTATAAATCACAACACCGCGTCTGACCAGCTCAAGATTTGCCTCGCACACTTCTTTTTTCAACGCATCCAGCATTTTCTCACCTTATTTGTATTTCACGCAGTATGTTGATTGTATGTGAAAAGCCTCGTTCGGCGTCAAACAGTCCCTCCCAGCCAAGCGCCAAAAGATCGCTACTGTCAAGGGACGAATTGCTCATTGGGTTAAAGCCTCTCTTCTCCGCTTCCGTTGGAATCTCCATTTTTAACTCAACCTTAGCATTATTTGCCAAAAGCTCTGCCATTTTTTTAATGGTGATAACAGAATTCGGATTGGAAATATTATATGCCTTTCCGCTCTCTCCCGCCAACAGAATCTTCAAGATCGCGGAAGCACAGTCAAGGCAATAACAATAGCTGCGCAACTGGCAACCATCGCTTTTCATAACAATACTCTCACCATGGGCAGCAGCATAGGCCCACGCAGAGGATACACGGTTATCATGCTCCGTCGCCGTAGGTCCGTAAATATGCCCTGGTCGCGCAATTACCGACTCAACGCCATACTCTTCTGCATAAGACACACAAAGAGTCTCTGCTGCACGCTTTCCAACAGAATAAGAATTACGCGGATTCAACAGATCAATATAACCATATTCATCCGTGTGAAATGGCTCGTCTCCCTGTTTTTTCCCGTACACTTCAGAACTGGAAATGAAAAGAATCCGTCTGGCGGAAACACACTTCGCATAGTCCAGCAGATTCTTCATTCCCACGAAGTTGGAAAGCATTGTCTCAACCGGTTCCTTGACAATCATATCGGGTGAGGCATTGCTTGCGCCATGGATAATATAATCGCACGGCATGGCATATGAGTTGTCCGCAGCAATGGCATCATAGTATACTGTTGAAAACCAGCTTTCCCCGCTATACGGTGCAAAACGATCTAGTACGTTTTTTGTATTCCGCCCAGCTGCTAGTATTTTTATCTTTTTGTTATGATTTATGTTCCAGCGAATCAAGCAGTCAACTACTGCCGAACATACTAAGCCCGTACAACCTGTAACAAATATTTTTTCCCCTGCCAGGCCATCCAACTCAGGCAAGGCCAAAATGGTCTCATCCAAATCTGAAAGCCATAATTCACTGTTATAGATTCTCATTTTAGTTCTTTAGCCAATCCGACCGTTTTGCCGCAAGCAGCGCCTTAAAAATGTCAATGTCCTCCACTGTAGTCAGTTTTATGTTTTTCTCGGATCCAGCAGAGAAATACACCTGCTTGCCCATTTCTATCATCAGGGTACAAGATGCAACGGAGTTTGTAATGCCTGCTTCCAACGCCCTCCTGTGCAAATCACAAATATCCCCAATATGGAATGCCTGCGGTGTTTGCGTACGTTTCAAGCGGTCACGCGGATAACTGCCTGTCGAAACCTTACCATCCTCCGTCTGCATCATTGCCTCGGCACAGGGAATCACCGTAATAGCGTTTCCAAATTCTCGTGCAACACGTATGTTATCCGATATAATCTCAGCAGAAACCATCGGACGGATGGCGTCGTGAATCAAGACAATATCCTCCGGCGCAAAATGCTTCTCCAGCTCATAAACTCCGTTGCGAATGGAATCCTGTCCGTTTTTTCCTCCCGGAACCACATACTGTAGCTTTGTAATATTAAATTGCTTCGCATATGCCCAAAGAACCTGTTCCCAGCCCTCGATACACACAACAGCGATCGTATCAATTTCAGGATGCTTTTCGAACGCTTCAAGCGTGTATACAATAACAGGTCGCTCATTAACTGTAATAAACTGTTTTGGGATATCCTGATGCATACGGTTGCCAGAACCACCGGCAATTAATAAACCAACATTTGCCATCACTTGTTCCCCTCAGTCAAATACTTGATTCCCCTATAGAATCGATAGCCCTTATCCAGATTAATATAGATTGCTCTCGTTTTTGGTATTCTCTGCTCCACAGGTGGTAATTCCATATATCCTTTATAAACATTTTCCAAATAGTCTCTATAATAATGGTGAGCTGGAAGTTTATGACCCTCAAAATCCAAAAAAACCGGCTCGTCAAATTTATCTCTCGGATACTTAAACTGAGCGCTGCGCATCGGGCATACCATTTCTCTTACCCACGGGCTCGTTTCAAAGTCATATTTGCTCATCTTTTTCTTTGCGTAGTTCCAGAGCCGAAATCTTCTATCAGGGTCTTTTACAAGATGCAGAGCAAGATTAACTCCCAGTTTCATAAGGCTTCCGCCTTGATTCTCAGGAAGTCTCTGAACATTGTAAATAGAAAAAACCGCAGCCCAAAAAAACTGGATCTTCGCTTTTAGCTCACTATCCGGTCTTCCATCGTACGGCATGATGTCAATTCTTATCCCCTGCGGAACATCATCACGAATCGTTCTCTCCTCTATCAGCGTCGTATCATTATCACAAATCGTGTATGCATGTTGCCTTGTATTGTGTGAAAGAGTTGTAAAGCTGAGTGAGTATTTCTCTTTATTGGCATACTTCTCCCATAACTCTGGCAGTCTTTCATAGTCCGGTCTGGGCATATGCAAATCCATATCCTCGTCCCAAGGTATAAAGCCTTTATGCCTAACGGCGCCTATCAATGTTCCGCCAGATATATAATATCTTAAACTATGCTCCCTGCAGAAGGCGTCAAAGTACAGCATAATATTCATTTCTATAAGCTGCATATCCCTGAAGTCCTGAGGTGTCATTTCTTGGTAGCCATTAAATTCCCGCATCATTTCTCACTCGCTTATTCCCTATTTAGCACTGAGAAGACGGTTCTGAACATAGTAGCGATATCACGCCAGAAGCTGAACCGCTCAATGCTTTCCAGATTCCATTTCATCTTCCCTGGTAGAATTTGTTCCACATAAACCTTATCCACATCATCCGCCGCATTCAGCAAACGATCTTCATCTTTGTAGCGGATGCTCGCCTCCGAGGTAATTCCCGCCGACAGAAGCAGGGTCGCCAGCATTTTCGGTGCATATTGCTCAACATACTTGGGCACTTCAGGCCGCGTCCCGACAAAGCTCATATCCCCGGAAATAACATCAAAAAGCTGAGGCAACTCGTCCAAACGCACTTTGCGCAGCTTCGATCCAATCCGTGTAATCCGGCTATCGGCACCAACAGTCACAGCCGAACCGATTTTATCTGCATTACTGACCATCGTGCGGAACTTGTGAATCCGAAAATGCCTGCCGTATGCAGTCACTCGTTCCTGGCGATAGAATACCGGGCCTTCGCTGTCCAGCTTAATGGCAAGTGCGATGATCATCATCGGAATTGCCAGAATAACCAAGAGTATAAGCCCGACGACCAGATCAAACACCCGCTTAAAGAACAGGCTCATCCGTTTTTTAGAAAGTACTTCGTAATAGGGACGCACTTCCGGCAGACGCATAAAATCGGGAAGCTCCTCCCATCGTTTTAGCATCATATGTATTCCTTTGCAACCATTTGAACCTGTTCAATCACATACTCCACATCCTCATCGCTGAGTTTTGTATGCAGCGGAAGCGTAATCAAATTATGATAGTAGTCATAGGCATTCGGAAAGTCCTTGATGTCCCAACCGAGCGATTTGTAAGCAGTCATCATCGGCAGCGGCTTATAATGGACGTTTGTCGCCACGCCGCGCTCCGCCAATTCTTCAATGATCTCATTGCGTTGAGGCACATCAATGCCGGGCAAACGGATCAGGTATAAATGGCCGCTGCTGTTATAATTCTCGCCATAGTGATTCAGGTGGAATATCCCCAAGCCATCCATTGCGGCGTCATAGCGCGCGATGATTTCCTTCCGCCTTGCCAGCAGCCCAGGGTAACGGTCCAGCTGCCTAAGGCCGATCGCGGACATAATATCCGTCATGTTGCACTTATACCATGGTCCAATAATGTCATACTCCCATGCCCCAAGCTTTGTTTTGGCAAGCGCATCCTTATCCTGTCCATGGAGGCTGAGGAGCTGATACTGATGATACAGTTCTTCGTCGTCTTCCCCTGCAATCGGAAGCCATGTTGACGCTCCTCCCTCCGCAGTTGTGAAGTTCTTCACCGCGTGGAAGGAAAAACTGGTATAATCCGCAACTTCCCCTGCCATTTTACCACAGCGCGTCGCCCCCAATGCATGCGCACAATCAGCAACAACTGCGATACGGCCAATTGCCGCTTGAATCTTATTTTTTGGCTGGAACAGTACTTTCTTGCTCTCGACTACCTGATAGAGCCGATCATAATCGCACATGATCCCGCCCAAATCTACAGGAATAACCGCCTTTGTCTTTTCCGTAATTGCATCGGCGACTGCATCATAGTCCATTTCCGGAGAATGCGTCGTCACATCGCCGCCGCGCTGCGAATCCACAAATACAACGGTTGCTCCGCAATGTATTGCCGCGGCCGCCGTAGCTGTATAGGTATAGGCGGGAACAATAACCTCATCACCGGGTTCGATCCCAAGGATTCGAAGATTCAATTCCTCAGCTGCCGTTGCAGAATTAAGACATACGGTTCGATTGGTGCGGCAAAATGCAGACAACCTTTTTTCCAATTCCTTTGTTCTGGGGCCGGTCGTAACCCACCCCGAACGCAGTGCTTCCGCAACCTCTTCAATTTCCAAATCACTGATGTCAGGCGGGCTGAATGGAATGGTTCTTTTCTCCATGGATGATTCCTCGCTTTCCAAACTATAGTAAGCGGATATAATACTTGCATTTACTATGATCTTGGTCGCCATTTCGCTCACCGCGAACCGCTGCGACCGCGAAATATGACTGATATCATAAACGCATTTATTAAATTCGCTTGCGATAACTCTACTGTCCGTTCATTTTGGAGGGACTATTCTGCAAATTAAATCTCTGCGATATTATCCGCCTGCTCTTGATTGCGAAAAAACAATATACATCATAAAATGATGCGCACAAGCCATAATAATGGTTATTATACTACTTTGTGTCTCGTTGGGCAAGGCAAAATACTGCCGTTTTATTTAATAAGAGTTTTCCTTTTTTATCTGTTCATTCTTTCAATTTCAAATCCACGGTTGCAATTCTTGGCTCAAAGCAGCAGGCTGGGCGAACGCAGACAATGCGCACGCCGGAAGCGCGTTGAGGTCCTACCTTCATAAATGTTGCCAGAACGCTGATCTTTCCGCCCAGTCCAAGCGGACCGACATTTGTTTCATTCACCCGTCTGGTAATCTCCCGCTCCATATCATTCTGCACATCATAGCTGCCGTCAACCTGCGCCTGAAGCATCATGGCAGCCGCCTCAAAGTGGCTTCTGCCAATGCCCACCGCAAGCGTGCACGGGGAACAGCCAAGCTGTGCAACGCTTTCAGACGCCCAATTCACGATCTCGTCCAACACGGCCTGCACATTGTGCCTGTGGAATACACGGTACGTCTTCGCGCGAATAGCCGGTCCGCCGCCAAACATCAAAATATGCAGGCGCACAACATTCTCCTTACACGGGCGCAGCAAGATTGGCGCAGGCTCAACGCCCCCGCCGTCCGGGTTCAGGCCGCCGCTCTGATCAATTCGCTGCCCGTCGTCGCCCAGTATGCCCATCGGACGGCCCGGGAGCTTTTGAAGCCCCTGCCTTACCCCCTCGCGTATCTCATCCAGCATTCTTCCCGTAACGGAGCAGTCCGGCCCGATTTCCAAGACCAGATGCGGAATACCGGTATCGTCGCACAATGGGCCACGGTTTTTTTCCGCGACCTCAGCGTTCTCCAGGATAGTCTGCAATACCCATTTTGCCTTCTCATTGCTCTCGATCTCGATTGCCCGCCGGTACGCGCTCTTTTTATCCTCTCTGAACGTACTGCCAGCTTCGACAAGAGCCTCTCTCACAAGGGAAACAACGTCATCTTTCATATATGCTTCTCCCATGTGCCGCAGCAATAATCGCGGGGAACCTTTCCGCCTTGATGAGGTAAAGCGCCTCCATCCCCAGTTCCGGGAAGGCAAGCACCCGCATCTCACTCGATTTCGATGCAAGGAGCGCGGTCACAGGCGGTATCACCGCATACACGGCATGATACCTGCCCAGTGCTTCAACAGTTTCCCTATGCAGCTCCCCCTTGCCCAAATGGAGCCTGACGCCAGCTGCCGAAAGCGGTTCCATAGAGCTTTCGATTTCAAGCTTATTGGAGCTGGTCGGACCAACTCCCGCAGGGCTGACAGCCGTGTGGAAAATCACCTGTCCATGCAGGTCGACCCCAAGCTCCCCTTCGGTCCCATTTTCAATCATCTTCAGCACCCGCGGAAGGACCGCGTCGCGCCCACAGAGAATATAACCGCTGATCTCAACGGTATCTCCGACCTGCAGCCTCGCAACCGCTTCCTCGCTGATTGGCGTTCTTAATTCAATCATTCACAATCCCTCGCGAATCATTCTTTCTGTGTTCTGACAGGGCCTATACTTCAAACAGCTCCGTATATTTGGATTCGTCTTCGATCACGCCGTAGGCCTTGGCGCGCATTACGATCTTCTCTGCCCAGCAGCGGTGCGGACCGATCTCGTTCATCTTGTTCCCGCTATTGCTCTTCACAACGCCGCCGCTCGCATTGAGGACCTGAAGCGCGTCATCATATACCTCCTTTGTAACGGAGAGCATTCCGTTGACATAGGGAATATGCGTCGGATGAATAATCGTCTTGCCGACAAAACCGTTCACCCTGTCCAGAAGCAGCTCGCGCAGAAGGCCGTCCACCGCGTCGTTAATCAGTGTCTTCTGTTTAAACAGCGACCTGTTGATACTCTCCGGCGCTTCCTCAAATTTCATATCCTTCGTCGCGCGGAAATACTCCCAAACCGGGCCTGACACGCTGTAGTCGTTATGTCTTGTAAAAACATTGAGAACATCCTTTAAGCAGTCGGAAACGGTCATAATATCGTAGATTGTGCAGTTGATGCTTCGCCGCATGCCAAAAACCGATGACCAGTCCGTTCCACCCACCCGGACATTGAGGACAAGCCTTTTATAGCGATCCAGTATATCCTTCACGCCCATCAATTCCGGCAGTCTGGTCTCTATATACGCCATCCTTTTGCTTTCAAGGATCGGCATGCCGTATATGATCTCGCCAAACTTATCATTTAGCCGTTCAAGGTGCGAATAGTAGGCTTCCCCATCTGTCATATCAAATTTGGGGAAGTTAAAAGCCGTGATGAGCCGAATATGCTCCGGTCTAAGCATCGAGGTAAAATGCTTGAACTGCTCCAAATTGCGGACGCGAAAAACAATGAGCGGGATCTCCTCATACTCTATAGAGCCTTTTTCCAGTTCCTCATTCAGTGCATCGAGAAGATGAATAACGTTCTGCTCTGCCTGCGGGACCAGCTCCTCCTTACACGCATCCTCAAAGCACATGACCATGGACGTCAGCCCGGGATACTTTTTCGTTAAGATCGGCTGTAAAAAGTCCTTTGTTCCGGGCATATACATCGTCGCGCCAAGGCAATATCGAAGAAGCTCCAGATCCGTGTACTTATTGAACGTCACAGGTTTAATCACGAACTTTTCATCGGGTTGATAATTATGATGTCTCATTGATCCTTCTCAATCCTCTTCATCTGCTGTACGCCATCCGCGTCGAACACCCGGATCAGCTGATACGCAGCATTTTCTTTCTGCGTCAATTCCTTCATCGTATCGGCCTGGACAATAAACGCTCCGACACGGTTTCTACTTTGAAGACGGCCCTCAACCCTTGCTCCACGCTCCTTTGTTACGAACGTCTCAAGGACAAGGTTTTCCCTTTTTGCCTCTTCAAAGCCGGAAATATGGTCAAAAATACCATCGTTCATATACAGCAGATTTGTGCTGTAAAGGTGCTTCAGCGCAGTCAACCTCGGAAGCTCCGCCGTACCAAAATATGAATCGACAATCAGCTTCACCATGTCGATACCAACAATGTTTTTCAGGATATACCCGCTCAATCCACCGCCGATCCTTGCTGCAAGCTCAAGCACCTGAACCGCGCCTGATTTATCGACAATTGCCTGATAGAAGAAAGGCGTGTTGCGCAAATGAAATGCCCTGGCAATTTTTGTGGCTATCTCCGCAGTCTGCCTCGAAACGTTTTCATCGCAAACCGGAGCGGGGAGGATCGAGCCCTCAGAGTTCATTTCTTCGCCGCTGTCCCGGCGGAATTGTTTTTTTTGACGAGTCAGCAGGACCACCGCGCCATCATCCTCGGCAAAGCAATCGACCTGGATCTCTTTTCCTTCCACGAATCCCTCAATGATTGCTTTTCCGGAACGGCTTAATCCCACAGCCTCCGCAAGATAACGCTGTGCTTCTGAAGCGTCTTCCACTCTTCTGACGCCCTTTGAGCCATTGCAGTCGACAGGCTTCACAACGGCAGGGTAGGTCACCTTGCTCCAATCGACATCCTGCACGTCATCCACCGGAATAAACCACGAGGTCGGGATCTCGTGGTCCCGCATGACACGCTTCATCTCAGTTTTTACTGTAACCAGGTCGGCCGTCTGATAGCTATATGGATGCGGCAGTCCAAGCTTCTCAGCAACATAACAGCAGACGATGTTCGCTTGGTCAACGCTGGATGCAATCACCAATTCGGCATTCTTCTCGGCTGCGATCCGCAGAACAGTATCTTTATCCAGCGTGCTCTCTCTTACATGTTCGTTCGCATATGCCTTCGCCGGAGGATTCTCAAAATAATCCACCAGCACAACATAGTAGCCTCGCCTCTGAAGCTCTTCTATCAGTTCAATGTGAGGGGCCGTTCCCCCCAGCACGATAGCTGTTTTCATTCGGTCTTTCCTCTAGTTTATAACAATTCATACAGGCTTTGCAGTCCATGGTCCGTCTGATCCAATTCATCCACTGCCGCAATGATCTTCCTGCACCTTTCCGGCATGATCCCGGCAGACAGAGCCAACTGCATAAATTTGTTTTCCAAATCCGTCCGGGTCATCGGATTTTCCGGCTCTCCTTTGGAATATTCTACCTTTTGGCTGAAAACCTCGCCATTCTTCATAATGGCGTCCACTTTTGCGATCCGCTTGGCAGGGACTTGTTCAGAATACTCCGGTTCCTCAACAACCGATACTCTGTTGGTAAGCTCTAAAATAGAAGGATTACGAACCATTTGCTCCGTCATTGCCTCCGCGCCGCCTGTTTTCAGAACAAGCGCCGCCGCAACGCTGTATGGGATACTCATTTTGGCGGAGCTGGCGCTTATAATGTCCGTGTGATCGTGCCCTGCAACCGCCAGCCCGTATGTGCTTACCACAACCCGTTCGATATCCTTGCTGCAAAAATCAGGCGCTTCGGCAATCGTCAGAGCAGCTTCCACAGCAGAATGGCAATGCCGACAGGAGGAATACGGTTTTTTATAGGCGGAGGAAATCATATACTTTTTCCCGTCTTCCCTGTCAAACCATCCGTCATGGACCTCTCCCGCCATGTTGCAAAAGAGTCCGCGCCTTCCTCCGACCGGGTCATTCGGTCCTAATAGGCCAAGGCTCCCAAAACGCGCGGCAACAATTCCGTTTTGGGCGGCCTTTCCAACGTTAAATGGTTTCATTTGTGATGGATCGTCCATCATCTCCAGCAATCCCGACGCACTTGCCGCCGCTGCTGAAATCACGCTCTTCAAGCGGTCTGCGGGAACACCCAGCGCAACTGCCGCCGCAGCAGCAGCGCCGACACAGCCGCACGTCCCGGTTGCATGAAATCCTTTTAGCTTGTGGCCCGGCTGTATGGTGGCAGCAAGGCGGATCGTCACCTCATAACCAACAAGTACCGCGCGCAAAAAAGCGTCCGGGGTGATCTCAATACATCCAGCAAGCGAAAAAAGCGCAGAGAGAACCGGCGCGCCGACGTGGACCATACCAAACCGGCAGCCATCATCCAGCTCGCTCATATGGGAGGATACTCCATTTACAAATGCTGCGTCCTCTGCGGGGGCAGTTATTCCCAGGCCAATCGCCTTCGCGCCGCCTCCCTCTCCGGACAACGACGACAAATACGCCTTTAATTCTTTTGACAATTCTCGCGCGCCGGCAAATGTCACGCCAAGATAGTCCAAAATACAGGCTTTCACCTCGCCCAGTATTCTGTCCGGTAATTCTTCTCTCAGCAATTCACAAACTAAATTACAAATTCTCTCAGTGTCGTTCATCGCTTTCCTCTAACTGGATGCAAAATGTATGCGATACGTGTTAGACCTCAGTATTATTGCAGTGTCAAAAACATGCTTCTCCCACGTCACAGCAGGCTTCCCCTCGGGCTCCAGATTGCCTCCGGATAGTACTCGTCTATCATCCTCTTCACAAGGCTGCACTGCTTGGCACGCTTGCGTGCGTCGTCCACCGTACTGTCCCAGCTGTGTGTCGCCGCCACGCTGCCGCCTGTTTTGAGATAGATCGGCGCAGCGACGCGGATCATTTCCGGCACCTCATAGTGGCGAATAAAGCCGCCTGTCGATTTAGGGTTTTCTGTATGAATATCAATGGGACAATCAACTGCCTGGCGCATGGCGGCAAGCATTTGCAGCTGAATATCGCGCACAGGATTGATTGAATCGGCGCCAATGCTCTCAAGCAGCTTTGCGGAGCACGGGTTCCCGTGTCCCGTATGCGCAGAGACCTTAAAGCGGCAGTCCGCAGGTATTTCACCGGCTTTGCGCATCTCATTCAAAAGCCACAGGCAGCCTTCATCATAAACCAAGAAACTGCGGCAGCCAAGCCTCGCCGCACGCTTTACATCCTCAACCGCGCGGACAACCTGCTCCTGTCCCCGCAAACGGTAGCCCATGCGAACCCCTTCCTCCGTGTGAACAGATGCAGATGTATCTGTCGTCGCTCTGGGGCCAATGGCGAGGATCAAATCTGTCTGCCACTCCTTTGCAAGAGCTACCATCTCTCGTATCTCGTCATCCGTCAGACGCATGATTCCCTGTGTCTGCGTCACGCGGTGCAAATACAGACCATATCCATCCATTGCTTCCAGCAGGGCGCGCATTACCTTAGGTCCCTGTATTCCCGGCACTTCAAAGCGATATTGGCCTCCATCCGAAAAACGCTTTTCAGAGGTAGGCAGATCGTAAGCGTCTCCGCCTGGAAGTCCAATGGATTTGAGATATTCTCTTGTCACATCCATGCTGTTTTTGACCATATTTTTCCCCTTTCCTTCATAAAGCTGTCGGACGTTCAAAGCACCCGATAAGGTGCTATTTCCTCAATCCGGCCATTCTCGAAGCACTCAATGTTATGAAAGGCGCTGTGCATCATTGCGCGAAACGAATCAAATGTCACGCCTGCAATGTGCGGCGTCAGAATAATGTTATCCAAATTCTTGAGCGCATAATCGTCCGGTATCGGCTCATACTCATGAACATCAAGTGCGGCATACGATAATCTTCCATCCTGCAGCGCATCTCGCAATGCAACTGTATCGACAAGTCCACCGCGCGCGGTATTGACTAATATACCGCCCTTCTTCATTCTGTCAAGCGCGGAGGAACCAATCATTCCTCTCGTTTGCTCCGTCAAGGCGCAGTGAAGCGTTACAACATCCGAAGAAGAGAGCAATTCGTTCAGCGAAACAAATGTCATGTTGTTTTCTTCTTCGAAGGTCTGCTCCGCGCGAGTTCGCGAATAATACAGAATATTTACGTGAAATGGCTTCAGAAGGGACACAAGTATTCTTGCAATATGCCCCATTCCGATTACGCCAACCGTCTTCCCATTTAATTCATATGTCTGAAGGCCCTGTTCCTGTTTTCTCCATACTCCGTTTTTAGTATTCTCATTGATTGAAGGAAGCCTTCTGAGACACGCCAATATCAACAGTAACGTTTGTTCGGCGGTGCTTTGCGCATTGATTCCCTGATTGACATACAAAGGGATCTCCCGTTTTTTAATTGCATCAAGATCCAGCGAATCCAGTCCAACGCCGGAGCGCTGGATCATTTTCAATTTTTTTGCACGTTCAAGGACCCCTTCTGTGATTCTCATCCGTCCGCCCGCCAGGATATAGTCCGCGTTCTGAACAGCGTCAAGAAAACAATGCATTGTCTGTTCTTCAAGACACTGAAAAGCGAAATCGGACGGAAGCTCGGATTTAACTATGTCAAGCGGTCTCCCCTGATAGCTGTTCGTACCCAGAATCAACCTCATGATTTGAACTCCAAATTGTTTTATACTAATTCCTGATAGAAAGGATTGACCGATCATGAAAAAGCAGTAAACATACATGTCAGGCCCCCGACATTTGCCGGGGGCCTGATCGCTTTAACAAATATCGTTTATTATAGATGCTTTAGGAGGCGCTTACTGTACCGAGCAGAATCTGATGTGCCGTACCATCGCCGGAGAAATTACCGCACAGCCAAACGCTGCAGGTCTCAACCGTCTTGGGAATCACATCGAAATTGACCTTGTTGCTCGCACCGGCAACCTGATTCACGTACAGAACGTTATCGAGATTCTTCGTCCAGTCGCCAAGCGTCTCGCTGGTTCCCTTGACCACGACCACGAAGTACTGGTTGCCATTCACGATGTTACTGTTGCAGGCAGCCTTGAACTTCTTATCAGCTTCAACATATTCCAGCGTACCAGCCTTGTTTGTCGTCTTCGGAGCCGTCGAGCCCTTAACCGTCAGCGTTGCGGGATCGGACGTTACACTGCCGCTTGCGTTCTTAACAACGCACCTGTACTGATAGCCGTTCTTCTCTGCCGTAACACTCTGGGAAAGCGTCGCAGTCGTCGCGCTCGAGGCGGTGGAATTCTT
>SVKP01000027.1 GCA_015068395.1 Oscillospiraceae bacterium | reverse complement strand
CCTGTCGTCTCTCACGCGGCCGCTTCGTTTGTACACGAACAGGAACAGCTTACCGGCCCAGAGCGCCGGGAAGAACATCATTTTATTGTACACGTTGTAAATGCGGAACTTCTTCATGAGCCGCTCCGTGCCCGTCTCTCCGAACAGACTCATGAGCGCCTTAGTAATGCCGCAAAGCGGGAAATACACGATGCACCCGATCGCCGCATAAACTGCAAGCTGCACCCACAGAACGACGCCCCTCGTGCTCACTACCGGCCATATGAGCCTTGCAAGCAGCACAACGACGAGCATGGCTGCGGTGGGAACGGCGATCCGGACAAGGAACGTGAGCGTGTCCCGGAAGCTGAAGCCGTGATCCCGCTTGAGGATGAATACGAGTACCGCGACGTTCACCGTCTGGCCGATAATGCTCGACATTGCGGCGCCGAGATATGCAGGTATTCCGAGCCTGTGGAACAGGTAAATGAGCGGCAGGTCCATGCCGGCGTTCACGATTATGCCCGCGAGCGTCGCCGCTATGACCGCCTTGCCCCTCTGCATGCTCTGCATCGTGATGCCGATGACGGTCGCCATACCGCCCACGATATTGACTATGACGGAAAGCCTGAGTATGCGCCAGCCGTACTCGCTGAAGCCGTAGAACACGCGGTAAAGCGGCTCTGCAAACGTTATCATACCGACGCCGAGCGGCACCGAAATGAGAAGCAGTATGCTCAGCGCCTGGTTGAGCTTGAAGTTCACTTCGTTTTCATTGCCGACGGCGCTGCTCTCGGCGGCGAAGGGGGCCATGCTGCTGACGAGCCCCGTCGGCAGCGCGACTATTATCATGCAGATGCGGGGCACCCACGTGGACGCGACGCTCGCGATGACCTGCGTCGCCTCGTCGGTGTAGCCGACGACGTGCAGGCCGTGAAGGATCATCTTCATGTCCACGACGCTGTAGACGCTCGTCGCGACGGACACGATGACGATCGGCAGGCTGTAGGAAATTAGCCTTTTCGCTATCTCCCCGTCCCGGGGCATTTCGTAGTCTACCTCGGAGTCAAGCGCGTCGGGCTCCTCCATGTGGCGGCTGCGGCGCATGATGTACAGGAACGCAGCCGCGGCGCCTATCGCCGCGCCGGCGAACGCCGCGTAGACGCCCATGGTCGTGCTCATGGACATGAGCCTTATGACCGTATACGAGCCGCCGAGCACCACGATTATGCGCACGAACTGCTCCACCACCTGGCTCGCGGAGGAGGTCGCAACGTATTTGCGCCCCAGAAGCAGGCCGCGGCGCACGCTGAGAAACGGTGCGATGAGAAGGCACACGGCGATTATCCGTATGCCTGTGGCGATGGCGGCGGGGTCCACGCCGTCGGGCTGATCCTTCAGCAGGTACGCGCCTATCCTCCCCGCGAACGTCTGGAGGATGACGAAGGACGCGGCCGACAGTATGAGCACGAGCTTCAGCGCGACGCTGTACGCCCGCTTTTCGCAGCGGTACATTTTAAGCGAATTGTAGCCGCTGATGACGATGCTCACCGCGACGGGTATGCCGCTGGTGGAAATGTCGAGAAACAGCGCGTAGATATTGTAAACGCAGGAGTAGATGACGCCGCCCGACTCCCCTATCACGCTGTAGAACGGGATGCTGTACAGCACGCCAAGCAGCTTTGAAATGACGATCGCCGCGTAGGCCGCCAGCGTTCCCTCTATGAAGCTGTTTTTTCTTATCTTAGGCATTTCGCAACGTTTCTTTCACGTATATTTCGTCCTCTCGAAAAAAGGCTAAAGTATTTTACCACTTTTTATCGGCGCTTACAACTTTTTAACCGCGCGCAGAGCGGAAAAGTTTTCCGTTTCTTTCTTAAATTTCGATTACAGACGGTTACAGTCTGTTTTTGACCTGTGCTATCGCGTGTGATACGATGATCGAAATACGAGTAGATGCCGGAGGTGGCCGTTCGATGCTGCAGGTCATTCTCGCGATAGATACCGATGAGGAGCGGGAGTTTTTCATCGCGTCATATGAAAGGTACAGCGGTCTTATGTTCCTCGTCGCCCTGCGGATGCTGGAAAACGACCGTGACGCGGAGGACGCCGTTTCCATGGCGTTCGAGTCCGCCATAAGGAGCTACAAGCGTCTCTCCTTCGACAGCGAGGAAAAGGTGCGCGCATTCTTCCTCACTGTGGTCAGGCGCAAAGCTCTGGACCTTGCGCGCAGGCGTAAAGCCGCCGTCTCCTTCGACCCCATGGAGGCGAAGGTCTGTCTGCCGGAAGACAGCGGACATCTCGCCGAGGCGCTGGCGCGTCTTCCCGCAAGATACAGGGAAATGCTCATACTGCGGTATGCAGACGGGTTTGAGACTCATGAGCTCGCCGCCATGCTGTCCATGAAAAGAGGCGCCGTGCAGAAGCTGATATACAGGGCAAAAAAAGCCCTAGAGGCCGAGCTGGGAAAGGACGGGGAAGCATGAAAAACAAATACTCTTTCAGCTTTACGGATGACGACCTCGCTCTCGCCGCAGCGGCCGTAAGGGACGCGATGCTCGCGGAGCTGCCGGACGGAAGTGAACATGTGTTTTCGGACGGATTCGACGGCAGGCTCCGCGCCGCCGTAAAAAAAGACAAGCTCCGCGAGGCGTTCGGGCGCGCAGCCCGTGTCGCGGCCGCGGTGCTGCTCGCACTGATCGTCGGCGGAGCCGCCTATCTTGCCTCCTCTCCCGATGCGAGAGCTTCTCTCAAGAACTGGACGCGCGAGTTGTACGAAGAT
>SVKP01000026.1 GCA_015068395.1 Oscillospiraceae bacterium | reverse complement strand
TCGTGCTGTCGCCGCTCATGGTGAATGCGCCGACCGCATACACGCCGCCGCCGTCGGAGTTGCTGCCTCCCGCCTTGTTGCTGCTGATCGTGCTGTCGCCGCTCATGGTGAATGCGCCGACCGCATACACGCCGCCGCCGCTGGAGGCCGTATTGCCGCTGATCGTACCACCGCTCATGATGAACGCGTCGTTGACATACACGCCGCCGCCGTAGTAGTCCGAAGCCGTGTTGCCGCTGATCGAGCCGCCGCTCATGGTGAAAGCCTGTTCGGCGTACACGCCGCCTCCGGCGTTGCCGACGTCGCTGACGTGGTTGTCAACGATGCTGCCGCCCGCCATGGTGAACGTGCCGTTGCTGTCGACATACACACCGCCGCCGTAGCCGTTGTTATAGCCGCCGGTGATGACGCCGCCCACAACCGTGACCGAGCCGCCCGCGACCGGGTCCGTGTAGGTGATCGACGGGGTGTGCGTCGCGGTCGAATTGCTGTCGGTCAGCGTCAGGCTGCCCGACACGAGAATAACGAAGCCGCTCTGCGTCTCCGCCGTCAGGCCGCGGTCGATGACGTGGCCGTTGAGGTCGAGCGTGACGGTCTTGCCCTGGGGAACGGTCAGATTCGCATCGCCCATCGCCGCGTTCGCCTTGTAGTCCTTTGCCAGCTGGACCGTGCCGCCCGAGTCAAGCATCTTGTTCAGCGTCGTCCACGGCGTTTGCAGCGCCGCCTCGTCAGAACCCGAATTCAGCGCCGCCTCATAGACGTCGTTGTCGCTGGAGAAATAGTCCCCCGGGTCCTCTCCGCTCATTTTGGAGGTCCAGCCGCTGGTAAAGGTTCCCGGCGTCTCCATCGTGACGCCGATCCTCGCGCCGTCACTCAGGGCGCCGCCGATCGTAATCAGGATACTGGTCTGCGTGCCGCTCGGCAGATACACATTGTTGGGCTCCGTGCCCACCTTGTTTCCCGTGATATCCGGCTCGCTGCTTACCTTGAGCGTCGCGTCGGCGCTCACATAAACGCCGCCGCCGTTGGCCGTCGCTTCGTTGCCGGTCGCGGTGCACCGCACGGTGACGTCGTTCTGGCCCTGACCGATATAAACGCCGCCGCCGTTTTGGGCGCTGTTGCGCTGGATGCTGTTGTCGGCTCCCAGGGTAACGCTGGATCGATTGCCGTTTGCATCGATGTCGGCGACACATACGCCGCCGCCGTACCGCGTGGCAGTGTTCGCTTCGATTGAAAGTGTCTTGCTCGGTTGTCCCAATGTTTCGAAAGCTCCGCCCGACTCGACATATACGCCGCCGCCGTCGGTCGCGTTGTTGGCGGTGATCGTGCCGCCGTTCATGGTAAACGTTCCGCTGCTGGCAACAAACACGCCGCCGCCATTGGTCGCGCTGCCGCCGGTGATCGTGCCGCCGGTCATCGAGAACGTGCCCGACCCAACATAAACAGCGCCGCCGTTGGTCAAGTTCTCGCCGCCGACGATCGTGCCGCTCTGCAACGTGAAAGCATCACTGAGGACGCGCACGGCGCCGCCATCCCCCTGAGTCCCGGCGTTGTTGCCGATGAGCTTGCCGGTCTTTTTGGTGCTGCTGTCCTTGAGCGTCACATTTTCTTGGATGCTTAACGTCGAGTTATGCAGCAGTGCCGAGCCGTCGAGCTTGAATCCGTTGAGGTCAATCGTACACGGGCTATTGCTAAAAATCAGGGTGGTGTCGTTGCTCGACGCCGTGATATCCCGGACGAGCTTGACCTCGCCGCCTTCCGCTCCGTATTGCAGCATGTCCCAGTCGGTCATGAGAAGAGGGTCCCCGCTGCTGCCGTCGCCCCATACGGCGCGGAGCGTTTCCGGCTGGGTGAGAGTACCGACGGTGCCGCCGTCATCGATAAATGACCCAGCTTCGTTCATCCAGCCATTGAGGGACTGAGCGCTCCCGTGTCTGATTGCGAGGCTGGTGGCGCTGAGCACGTTCGTGGAAGCGGACAGCGACGCGCCCTGCTTGATACTGGCGCCGCCCCCCGTGAAGCTGCCGCCGTTGGCGTCCAGCGTGAGGATATAGCCTTGGGCATACCGGAGCGTGACGCTCGTACTGTCGGCACTGGCGACCTCCCAGTAATACGGTTCGGTCGGGACGGAGCTGCTGTCAGGAAAATTATGCAGCCCGTCGCAGAGCGTGGATATTTCCCTGACCGTTTCCGTGGCGATCGAAAACGTCTTCCCCGTCGTCTGTCCGGTATACAAATACGTGACGCTGCCGCCGCTCGTGAATGTGATCTCATCGCCCGGCTCGAGCGCCTGCCCGACCACAAGATTCCCGCCGGCATAGCTGGAGGACGTGTCGGCGGCGTGCGTCCTCGGAATGCCCGCGGCGACCCCCAGCAGTGCAAGGCACAGCACCAGCAGCTGCGCCGCCCATCTTCTTGCGGTTTTGTTCTGCTTCCTCATGTTACATCCTCCCGTTCCTCGGATGGTTCGTTCAGGGTATTCTCCACCCCATGATAAACATAATACATAGTATACCATTACAGTGCAAAGCGCAAGCCCAAAACGCGCGCGGGATGCGTTTCATATACAAAAAAGAGTCCATACGCTTATTATTGTTGACACGCCGCGCCGCGCGGGGGTATGCTGAGACATACGCATCAACGAGGAGGACTGCTGCATGCAAACGATCTATCTCGCGGGCGGCTGCTTTTGGGGGCTGCAAAAATTCTTCGACCAGTTTGAGGGCGTGCTGGAAACCGAGGTCGGCTACGCCAACGGCCCGGACGCCGCGCCGAGCTATCAGGAGGTCTGCGCGGACAGTGGGCACGCCGAGACCGTGAAAATTGTCTACAACGAGGAGAAAATGTCGCTCGAACAACTTCTTGTATACTATTTTATGGTCATCGACCCGCTCTCCGTCAACCGGCAGGGGCACGACGAGGGCATCCAGTACCGCACGGGCGTCTACTACACGGACGAGAGCCAGCTGCCCACGCTCCGCGCGGCGTTCGACCGCGAGCAGGAGAAGGTCGGCGCGCCGCTCGCGGTCGCGCTGGAGCCGCTCAAAAACTTCTTCTCCGCCGAGGAATATCACCAGAAATACCTTGACAAGAACCCCGGCGGCTATTGCCACGTTCCAAAGCACCTGCTCAACCTCTCCGCCGACAAGCCGGAGGCAGAGAACTGACGCTGCAAAAAGCCTGACGCTCTGTGTTTCTGAGCGCCAGGCTTTTTGTGTGCAAAGGGTATCTGCTTAACAGATCATTTTACCGGGACGCCGACTTTGAGGCGCAGAGGGGCTCGAAATCGGAGCCGAGCAGGAACACGCGGCAGCTTGCGGCGTCGCTTGCCTCGTCGGGGCGTGTGAGATCGAAGAAGCTCGTCGTTCCACCATCAACCGTGACCGTCCGCACCACGACGCCGAGCAGGCGCCCGTTCGCGTCATACCACGCGCCAACCAGCGTCGCGCTGAGTTGGGCGTCCTCATTCCTCACGTCGACTTCGATCTCATTGTCGGCGGCGGTACCGTCGAGCCGGATGCTCTGCGGGGTTGCCTCAGTGACCTGCACACGGCAGGGCGCCGATTGCTCAAACTCCAAGCCGGGAAGCGTCACATATGCGTCCACGGTCGCGGCGCCGGGGCTGACGGCTGTGACCAAGCCGTTTTCGTCGACGGTGAGGACGCTTGTGTCGCTGCTTACCCAGCGGATGCTGACGGCGTTCGGCGTGCTGTTTGCGTAGAGCCGGAGCGTCTCGCCGACCGCAAGTTTCGCCGTCGTCCGGTCCATCTGAACACAGCTGCTCGTGATTTCGTCCGCGTTTTTGACCGTGATCTTGCCGGTCTTTTGTTTGCCGCCGTCCACCGTGGTCACGGTAACGGTCGCCGTGCCCGTCCCGACAGCGCGGATCATGCCGTTTTCGTCCACGACAACAACGGAGGGGTCACTGCTCGTCCAAAGCACGCCGGGGTTCGTCGCGTTCTTCGGGTCCACGATCGCGGTCGCCTTCCAGTGGTCCCCGAGCGGCAGCGCCGAAAGGTTGAAGTCCTCCACGCTGATACCGGTGACGCGCACGTCGTCATCCGTGTTCTTCAACCAGGTCGCGGTGTAGCTGCGGTTGCCCGTGCTGCCGCGCGGGATCAGCACCGTGACCGTCGCCGCGTTCAGCCCCGTGCCGGTCCAGCCGGCGAAGGTATAGCCGGTCTTCGTGGGGATCAGCAGCGTGAAGCTCTCCGTGTCGCGGGTGTAGGTCGCGGGGTTCGCCGCGGCGGCGGTAATCGTGCCGCCGTTCAACTTGTAGGTGATGGAATAGGGCTTCGCGACCAGCATCGCCTCGCCCGCGTAATCGCCCTCGGTCTCAAGCTGTACGGTGTAATCGTCCAAATCGCTGAAGATGCTCTCAGGGGCAAAGCGCCCCGCCAGCCCGCTTGTGACAAATCCGCCGATGGGATACCGCGGGATCAAAAGATACGGGTCGTCCTCCGGGTAGGGCTGGGACACGACATAGCGGCTCACGCCGATGCTCGAATCGCTGCTAAGCTCCGCGCTTTGCGTCGCCTGTCCGCCGATCCGGAAGGGTATCTCCTTCGTCGTGTCGACCAGAAGCACGTTGCCGCCCGCGTTGTCCGTGATCGTCACCGTCCCGGAGACCGTGAACGAACTGCCCTGGATCGAACTCACCACCACGCCGCCGCGCAGCGCATCCGCGGCGCTCATGGAGGCCTGGTTGCCAATGACCGAGCCGCCGGACATGTCGAGCATGCCGTGCAGCACATACACGCCGCAGCCGATCTCGGCATAATTGTTCGAAATACTGCCGCCCTTCATCTGGAACCAGCCCGCGGGGCCGTCAACATGGACGCCGCCGCCATATTTCGCATCGTTCTGCGAAATGCTGCCGCCGAGCATGAGAAACGTGCTGTTATCGCAGAGATACACGCCGCCGCCCGCGCCGGAGGCAATGTTGGCGCTGATCTCGCCCTCATACAGGGTCACCTCCGAACACTCGGCGTATATTCCGCCGCCGCTGCCCGTCGTGTTGCCGCCCGTGATTTTTCCGGTCTTGGCACTGCTGTCGTCCCCGATGGTCAGGTGCGCGTCGTACGCCTTGATGACGCAGCCGTCCTCCTGTGCGCCCGTCTGGAGTCCGCGGTCGATCGTATAGCCGTTGAGATCGAGGTCGACCCAGCCGCTCGTGATTGTCAGCGGGCGGCTCTGCTGGGGGTTCGAGGGCTTCACATTGGCGGTCAGGCGGATGCACGCCGAGCCGTCCTCGGCACTGAGGAAGGCCTCTTCCAAAGCCGCCCAGGTGCCCACCTCTGTCCAGTTCCCTTCCGCGCGCGCAGAAATCGTCCCCGCGGGGAGCAGTGCAAGCAGCAGCGCGAGCGCCGTGATGATGCTGAGAAACTTCCTGTTTTGTTTCATCCTGATCGCCTCCGTTTTCTGATTGCTTGACCTGTGGTCAAAGTCATTATACCGCGCCCAGCCTCCGCTGACAAGCACTCTTTTGTTTCCCTTCGGAGCAGAAAGCATCCCTCTCCCGTCGCCGGGAAGAGGGACGCCTGTTTATGCTTTTACGGTTTCGCGGTGCCGCAGCCGGGGCAGAAAGCGCCGTCGTTCACCTTGCCGCACTTGGGGCAGGTCCACGTCCCCGGCGCAGCCAGAGGCTTGCCGCAGCTCGGGCAGAACGCCGAGCCCGCCGGGACCGGCTTGCCGCAGCTCGGGCAGAAGCCGCCGCCCGCCGCCTGCTGCTGTTGCTGCTGCTGCGCGCCCATCTGATACAGCTGGCCCGCGTTCATGCCGCCCGCGTTCTGCGCCATGTTCATGTTCATGAAGCCGACCGCCGCGCCGCCCGGGTTCTTCGCCGCTTCCTTCATCGCGTCGCCCTGCGAGCCGACCAGGAACCCGCCGCCCAGAGACGGGTCGCGCAGCGCCGCCGCGCGCTGCAGGTCCTTGATCATCTTCTGGTCTTCCTCGCTCAGCGTCATGCTCGAGATGCCGAACGCCACGATCTCGATGCCGCGCCGGTCGCGCCACTCTGCCGAAAGCTCGTCGTTGAGCGCGTTCGCAAGCTCCCGCGTGTGCGCGGGCACGTCGCTGTAGCGGATGTTCATCGCCGAGATCTTTGCCAGCGCCGGCTGCAAAGCCGTCAGCAGCTCCGTCTTCATCTGGCTCTCAAGCCGGTCGCGCGTGTACTCGCCCTCCACGTTCCCGCACACGTTCGTGTAGAACAGGATCGGGTTCGTGATGCGGATGCTGTACTCGCCGAAGCACTTGATCGCCGAGTCCAGATTCAGCCCGATGTTCGTGTCCACGATGCGGAACGGCACCGGCGACGCCGTGCCGTACTTGTTCCCCACCAGCTCCTTGGTGTTGAAGTAGTACACGCGCTGGTCGTTCGCGGGCTGGCCGCCGAACGTGAACTGCTTGCCGATCTCCTTGAACACCGCCTTGATGCTGCTGCTCAGACTGCCCGAGAAAAGGGACGGCGCCGAGTTGCAGTCATAGGTGTATTCGCCCGGCTCCGCGCAGATGTCGACCACCTTGCCCTGCTCGACGATCGCCATGCACTGGCCGTCCGCCACCGCGATGATGCTGCCGTCCGAGATGATGTTTTCGTTCCCCTTGGTGTTGCTGCTCCGCTTCGAGGTGCGCTTGCTCGCCTTGACCGCCAGCACGTTCTCCGGCAGCGCGTCGCAATAAAAGTATTCCTTCCACTGATCCGCCAGCACGCCGCCGGCCGCGCCCAATGCCGCTTTAATGAGTCCCATATCGTTGTCCTCCTTGTCTTTTTCCGCCTCCCGGGAGACGGGGATTTACTGTTTTTTCTGTTTTTCTCTCTTCTCGGTCTTGCTGAACAGGAACAGGTCGCGCTTTGCGCCCTGCCGGATGCTCGAATCGATCAGATAGCTCTTCGCCTGCCGTTTCTTGGCGATCGTGTTCATCGCCGCCTTCATGCCGTTCGCGCGCAGGAAGCCGATCAAAACGCCCACCGCGACGGCGATCGCCGTGCCGATCGGGTGGAAGGTGCGCCCGCCGAACAGGAACACCAGCGCCGCGAGGATCACCGCGGCGATCAGCGAGCCGACGGCGAGCTGCTTGCTGTAAGCGCCCTTGTCCACCGGCAGCGAGCCCGCCACCTGCCCGGTCTGGCCGTTCATGGCAAAGCTGTAGGTCTTGCCCTCGAACCTCGTCGAGAGCATCCAAACGGGCAGCATAGCGTACTCGGTCTTCGTGTCGCTGATGCGGATGGATTCGCTCTTTTTGTCGATGTAGTCATAGTCGCGCCGCGCCGCTTCCTCCATCTTGCTGCGGAACGTGGCGGTCACGCGCTCGCTCGCCCGCGGCTGCGCCTGAGCGGCAGTGACGTCAAAGCGGTCCGCGAGGTATCCGCTGAAATATGCCGCGTCATAGGCGACGCCTCTGGTCACATCGTAGGGCTCCAGCGAATCCATCGTGTCGTCGTCCATCTTGGTCGAGGCGTCCACGGGGATGTGCTTGAAGTCCATCTCGCCGCTGCGCACGACGCGGTAGGTGTCCTTCTTCTCGTACTCGAAGCTCGCGTCGTCCCACCTCTTGGTCTTGACGCCCTCGAAGGTCACGGAGCCGGAGGTGTGGCAGCTCATCAGCCAGAACGGAACGTAGAGCCCGGTCATGTTCTCCACGCGGTTCGACTCGGTGAACGTGCGCGGGAGCAGCTTCTTGCCGCGGTAGAACTCGCGCAGCGCCTCCTGCGCCCGCTTGCGGTCCACCGTGAACGGAACCACCAGATCGGGCTGGTACATCCCGTCGAAGGACTGCGCGATGATCGCGTTGTTGCCGCAGTAGGGGCACTCGGTCGCCGCGGTCTTTTCGTCGGCGACCATCTCCGCGCCGCAGGAGTTGCAGCGATAGCCGCTGACCTTGCCGTTTTCGTCCGTAATCAGCGCAGGAGCGGTGCTCGTCCACGTCATATCGGAGGACGCAGCGTCCTCCCGCTCCGCCTCCTGCGCCGCCTTTGCCTGCTCCACGGTGAAGCTCGCGCCGCAGTACTCGCAGGTCAGCTGCCCCGTTCCGCCGCTGAACGAAAGCGGCGCCGCGCAGCAGGGGCATTTGAAGCTCAATGTGTCGCCCATGGTTCTCTCTCCTTTGTTGTGTTTTATTGCTCGAGGCCGCCGAGCCCCGTGACTGTTCCGCTGCCGTCCCAATTGAGCGAGATCACGCCCAGCGCCTTGCCCGCGTCGAGGCAGCGCCATGCGCCGCGCGGTGCGCTCGGCCACAATGATAGTTGATTATATCACATGCTTCATTTTTTTGCATCACCTAAATCAAAATTTGTCAAAAAAGTCAATGTGCTCCCGCGCTCTTCGTGATTTGCGCAAAAGAATCACGGCGGCGTGAATTCCCAATTGCTTTTTAATAGGGATATGATATAATGAATAAAATTCGTTAGGCTGCCAAACAAAATTTTGGATTATTTGCAGAGAGGTGCCGACATGTCTACCTTCACAGTCAACGGGCAGACCGTCACGGTCAAGAAAAACCAGAAGCTGCTGCGCTATCTGCGCGACACGCTGCACCTCACCTCCGTCAAGGACGGGTGCAGCGAGGGCGCGTGCGGCACCTGCACCGTACTCGTCGACGGCAAGGCGACCAAGGCCTGCGTGCCGCAGACCGACAAGCTCGAGGGCAAGAGCGTCGTCACCGTGGAGGGGCTTTCCGACTGGGAAAAGGACGTGTTCACCTTCGCCTTTGGCGAGGCGGGCGCGGTGCAGTGCGGCTTCTGCATTCCCGGCATGGTGATCTGCGCGAAGGCGTTGATCGGCCAGAACCCGGCGCCCACGCGCGAGGAGGCGGCGTTCGCCATCCGCGGCAACATCTGCCGCTGCACAGGCTACGCCAAAATTCTCGACGGCATTCTGCTCGCGGCAAGGATTTTCCGCGAGGGCAGGCTGCCCGCGCCCACGGCGGACGACTGGCAGGTCGGCTCGCGCGTCCACCGCATCGACGTGGCGGAGAAGGTGCAGGGCTGCGGCAGGTACCCGGACGACGTCTATGTGGACGGCATGTGCTACGGCAGCGCCGTGCGCAGCCAGTATCCCCGCGCCCGCGTGCTCTCGATCGACACGGCGGAGGCGGAGGCGCTGCCCGGCGTCGTTTGCGTGCTGACGGCGAAGGACGTTCCCGGCAAGAACTATGTCGGACATATAAAAAAGGACCAGCCCACGCTGATCCCCGTCGGCGAGCTCACGCACTATCTGGGCGACGCCGTTGCGCTCGTCTGCGCAAAGGATCAGGAGACGCTGGAGGCGGCGAAAAAGCTCATCAAGGTGGAGTATGAGGTCCTGCCCGCCGTGCACAATCCCACCGAGGCCGCCGCGCCGGACGCGCCGCTGGTGTTTGAGACGGACGAAAACAACGTGCAGGCGCACAAGCACGTCTCCCGCGGCGACGCGGCGGGCGCGATCCAAAACAGCAAATACGTGCTCCACGAGCGCTTTGAGACGCCGTGGACGGAGCACGCGTTTCTGGAGCCGGAGTGCTGCGTGGCGCTCCCGCTCCCCAACGGCGGCGTGAAGCTGCTCACCACCGACCAGAGCGCGCACACGACGCTGCACGAGTGCGCCGCGATGCTCGGCGTGGATTTTGAGCACTGTCTGGTGGAGAACCAGCTTGTCGGCGGTGGCTTCGGCGGCAAGGAGGACATGTCGGTGCAGCACCACGCGGCGCTGCTCGCCTATGTGGCAAGGGTGCCGGTCAAGGTGAAGCTGTCGCGGGCGGAGTCCATTCTGGTCCACCCCAAGCGCCACCCGATGTGGATGGACTTCACGATGGGCTGCGACGAAAACGGGATCATCCAGGGCGTGAAGGCGAGCGTCGTGTCCGACACGGGCGCGTTCGCCTCGCTCGGCGGGCCGGTGCTTGAGCGCGCCTGCACCCACGCCGCGGGGCCCTATGCCTATGAGAATTTCGAGATCGAGGGCACGGCGTACTACACGAACAATCCACCCGCGGGCGCGTTCCGCGGCTTCGGTGTGACACAGACCTGCTTTGCCACCGAGACGCTTTTGAACATGATGGCGGACAAGGTCGGCATCTCCCCGTGGGAGATCCGCTATCGCAACGCCATCCGCCCCGGCGGCGTGCTTCCCAACGGGCAGATCGTCGGCCCCGAGACGGGCCTTGTCGAGACGCTGGAGGCGGTGAAGCCCTACTACGACGAGGCGGTGAAAAACGGCGACCCCGTGGGTCTCGCCTGCGCAATGAAGAACGCGGGCGTCGGCGTGGGCCTGCCGGACTGGGGCCGCGCGAAGCTGATCGTGGAGGACGACGCCAAGGTGCACATCTACTCCGGCGCGTCGTGCATCGGGCAGGGGCTCGGCACGGTGCTGACGCAGATGGTCGTCACCAACGCCGGCGTCCGCCCCGAGGACATCGTCTACGAGCGCAGCAACACCTGGATCGCGCCGGACTCCGGGGACACCTCCGGCTCGCGCCAGACGCTCATCACCGGCGAGGCGGTGCGCCGCGCCTGCGAAAAGCTGACAGAGGCGCTGCGCGGCAAAACGCTTGCCGACTTGAAGGGGCAGGAGTTCTACGGCGAGTATCTGGCGGCGACGGACCCGCTCGGCGCGGACGTGCCGAACCCCGTGTCCCACGTCGCCTACGGCTACGCGACGCAGATGTGCATTCTGGACAAGGAGACCGGCAAGGTCAAGCAGCTGGTTGCCGCGCACGACGTTGGCAAGGCGATCAACCCGCTCTCCTGCGAGGGGCAGATCGAGGGCGGCGTCGTGATGTCGATGGGCTTTGCGCTCACCGAGCAGTATCCCATCGACGACAATTGCAGGCCCACCGCGAAATACGGCACGCTGGGGCTCTTCCGCGCGCCCGACGTGCCGCCGGTGAAGGCGATCGTGGTCGATAAGCCGGGGCTCAAGATGGCAAACGGCGCGATCGGCATCGGCGAGATCACGTCGATCCCCACCGCCCCCGCCATTGCGGACGCCTACTTCCGTCTCGACGGCGAGCGCAGGTTCTCCCTGCCGCTGGCGCACACGCCGTATGCAAGAAAGAAGTAAAGGCAGCGCCGCACGATTCAGCTTTCCGCTTTCATTTTCTCCAGCGCCTCTTTGGTATCCACGTCGGTCAGCTCATTCTCTCCGATCTCAAAGAGCAGCAGCGCGTTCTCATGCTTTCGAATGACGGCGCTGCCGCCGACGTCGCCGGTGAGGGCGCGCAGCTCCGGGAAGTAGTCTGCCGGAAAGACACAGGGATTGCCGCGTCTCCCGTCATGCGACGCGGCGACGATGCGGTCGGGATGCGCGCGGTAAAAGTCCAGCAGCGCGCGCACGCTCTCGCGGCGTAGCCGCGGCTGGTCCGAGACGAGGTACAAAATCGCGCCGCACTCTTCGCACAGCGCCTCCGTGCCGAGGCGGACCGTGCGGCTCAGCCCGTCCTCCGGGCGGTCGTTGCGGACGCAGCGGAAGCCGAAGCGCTCCGCGAGCGCGGCGGCGGCGTCGTACTGCGTCACGACGCACACGGCGGCGAGCGCCTTCGCGGGCACGGCTTCCAGCGCGCGCTCCATAAGCGTTTTCCCGTCCACGACGGCGGCGAGCTTGTTCTCCCCGAAGCGCTCCGCGTTTCCGGCTGCCATGACGACGCAGCCAACCGATAATTCCTTTTCCTTCAGCATTTTTATCACCCGTTTTCAATGTAGCAAACATAGGATAGGCAAGTCAACGATTTTTTACTCCCCAGAAGGAGGGCAAACGCAATGAACAAGGTCGGCAGAAGCGAGGTCCGCGTCGACGCCTTCGACAAGGCGAGCGGGCGGACAAAATACTATGAGGACCGCATGCCGGCGGGCGCGCTTTACGTCCGCATCAAGCACGCGGAGATTGCCCACGGAATGGTCAAGTCCGTTGACAAGAGCGCGGCGGAGGCGATCCCGGGCGTCGTGAAGGTGCTCACCTGCTTCGACGTGCCGGACATCCCCTTCCCCACCGCGGGACACCCGTGGTCGATGGACCCGGGGCATCAGGACGTCGCGGACAGGCACCTGCTGAACCGCCACGTCCGCTACTGGGGCGACGACGTCGCCGTGGTCATCGCCGAGGACGAGGTCTCGGCGAATCAGGGCGTGCGCGCGCTCAAGGTCGAATACGAGGAGCTGCCCTTCGTGCTCGACGTGCAAAAGGCGATGGAGCCCGGCGCGCCGCAGCTGCACGAGGCGTATCCGAACAACGTGCTCAAGCACACCGACATACGCAAGGGCGATTATCAGGCAGCTATCCGGGAGCCGGGGCTGGTGTGCGTCAACAAGTGGTACGACACGCCCACCGTGCAGCACTGCCACATCGAGAACCACGGCTGCTTCGCCTATGAAGAGGGCGGGCGCATCGTGGTCGTCTCCTCGACACAGATCCCGCACATCATCCGCCGCGTCGTCGGCCAGGCGCTGGGCCGCCCGTGGGGCGACGTGGAGATCATCAAGCCCTACATCGGCGGCGGCTTCGGCAACAAGCAGGACGCGCTCTACGAGCCGCTGTGCGCGTGGT
>SVKP01000025.1 GCA_015068395.1 Oscillospiraceae bacterium | reverse complement strand
TGTTTGCCGAGATCGCCCGCGCGGGCGCGGAGGCGGGCGCCGACCTCGCCGTCATCGAGACGATGACCGACCTCTACGAGACGAAGGCGGCGCTGCTGGCGGTGAAGGAGAACTCGGCGCTGCCCGTGTTCGTCACCATGTCCTTCGAGGAGACGGGGCGCACCTTCACGGGCTGCACCGTCGCGTCCATGGCGCACACGCTCACGGGACTCGGCGCGGACGCGATCGGGCTCAATTGCTCGCTCGGGCCGGACAGGCTCGCGCCGCTGCTGCGCGAGCTGTGCGACAATACGCCGCTGCCCGTCATCGCCAAGCCCAACGCGGGTCTCCCCGACCCCGTGGACGGACACTACGACATGGACGCGAAGACGTTCGCCGACGTGCTCGCCCCGCTCGCCGACGCGGGCGTGGGCATCTTCGGCGGCTGCTGCGGCACCTCGCCCGACTATGTGCGCGGCGTGGCGGAGCGGCTCAAGGGCCGCGGCGTCGGATTACGCGCGCCGAAGCGCGAGAGCTTTGTCTGCACGCCGGTGACGCCGCTGCCCATCCGCGGCGTGCGCGTCATCGGCGAGCGCATCAATCCCACGGGCAAGAAACGCTTCCAGCAGGCGCTGCTGGAGGACGATCTGGATTATATCGAGAGCGTCGCCGTGGCGCAGGAGGACGCGGGCGCGGACATCCTCGACGTCAACGTGGGCTATCCGGGCGTCGACGAGGTCGAGCTGCTGCCGCGGGTGGTCAAGCGTTTGCAGGGCGCGGTGCCGCTGCCGCTGCAAATCGACTCGTCCAATCCCGAGGCGATCGAAGCCGCGCTGCGCGTCTGCAACGGGAAGGCGGCGGTGAACAGCGTCAACGGCGACGAGGAGTCGCTGGCGCGGCTGCTGCCCATCGTGAAGAAATACGGCGCGAGCGTCGTCGGGCTGACGCTGGACAAGCGCGGCGTCCCGCAGACGGCGGAGGAGCGCTTCGCCATCGCGCGGCGCATCCTCGACGCGGCGCTTGCGCACGGCATCCCACGCGAGGACGTGTGGATCGACTGCCTGACGCTGACGGTGTCGGCGCAGCAGGAGCAGGCGCGCGAGACGCTGCGCGCGCTGCGCATGGTGCGCGAGGAGCTGGGGCTTCAAACGGTGCTGGGCGTGTCGAACGTATCCTTCGGGCTGCCGAACCGCCCGCTCGTGACGCAGGCGTTTTTGCTCGAGGCGCTGCACGCGGGGCTGACGCTGCCGATCTTAAACCCGAACCAGCGCGAGCTGATGGACGCCGTCGCGGCGTACCGCGTGCTCTCCGGCGAGGACGAGGGCTGCCGCGCGTACGTGGAGCGCTTTGCGAACTATGAGCCGCCCAGGGCGTCCGCCCCGGCTCCCGCCGCCGCGGCAAAAAACGCCGCCCCGGCAGGCGCGCTGACGCTTGCCGAGGCGGTGGAGCGCGGACTGCGCGCGGAGGCGGCGGCGCTGGCGAAGGAGGCGCTGCAAACCGAGACGGAGCTTTCGCTGGTGGACGGCTGCCTGATCCCCGCGCTCGACCGCGTGGGCGAGGGCTATGAGCACGGGCGCGTGTTCCTGCCGCAGCTGCTCTCGGCGGCGCAGGCGGCGCAGGCAGTGTTCGAGGTCATCCGCGCCTCGCTGGCGGAGAAGGGCGGCGAGCGCGTGCGGCGCGGCTTCCTCGCGGTGGCGACCGTGCGCGGCGACGTGCACGACATCGGAAAGAACATCGTCAAGACCGTGCTGGAAAACTACGGCTACGAGGTGCTGGACCTCGGGCGCGACGTGCCGCCGGAGACCGTCGTCGAGACGGTGAAGGAGCGGGGCGTCCGGCTCGTGGGGCTCTCGGCGCTGATGACGACCACGCTCCCCGCGATGGCGGAGACCGTCGCGCAGCTGCGCGCGCTGCCGGACCCGCCGAAGATCTTCGTCGGCGGCGCGGTGGTCACGCCGGAGTACGCGAAAAAAATCGGCGCGGACTACTACGCCAAGGACGCCAAGCAGAGCGTGGAGGTCGCCCGCAAGGTGTTTGGGTAAAAAGAAGGGTGTGAAAAATGAGCGGTTCCGCTCATTTTTCACACCCGTTTTGTTACAGCTTGTCCGCCTGCGGCATGCTCAGCCGCTCGGCGATTTTTCGGCACTCCTCGTAAACCCTTGCTTCGTCGATGGTGGTCAGCCGCCGGTTCAGCATCACGACCCTGCCGTCCACGATCACCGTGTCCACCTCGCTGCCGTTGGAGGAATAGACAAGCCCGGAGATGATGTTGTTCGCGGGGAGGAACTGCGGCTGGTTCAAATCAATCAGGATCAGGTCGGCAAGCGCGCCCTTCCTGAGGACGCCGAGCTCCCCCTCGTGTCCAAGCGCCTTCGCGCCGTTCACGGTCGCCATTTTCAGCACGTCCGCGGCGCCCACGCACTGCGCCTTCCGCTCCGCGCCCTTGTACACCAGAGCGGCGGCGTTCATCTCCTGAAACATGTTCAGGCAGTTGTTGCTGCCGCAGCCGTCCGTGCCCAGACAGACATTTACGCCCGCGTCCAGAAGCTTCTGCACGGGGGCGAAGCCGTTGCCGAGCTTCATGTTGCTTCTGGGATTGATCGCAACGCTGACCTGCTTGTCCGCCATGATCCGGATGTCCTCGTCCGTCGCGTAGACGCAGTGCGCCGCGATCACAGGCACGTCGAACACGCCCACACCGTCCACGTACTGAATGGGCGTGGTCCCTTTTTCCTTTGCCATGGACTCCATTTCCGCCTGGCTTTCGGACAGGTGGATCGTCTGGCCGAGCTTACGGTCCTTGCAGGACTGTGTCAGCTTCCGAAGATAATCCTCCATGCAGCTGTACGGCGCGTGGGGACCGTGAAGGAACTGAAGCCTGCTTTCGCCCGCGAACAGCTCCATTTCGCGGACCGCCTGTCCGTACTTCGTGAGGGATTCCTCCGAATCGGAGACGCCGGCAAGCCCTCTGGAGATTGCCGCGCGGATGCCGGAGTCCCGGACCGCGCCTGCGGCGGCGGAGCGCGGTCCCTCCGTCTCCTGTGCCGACTTGATGGTCATGTCGACGAAGCAGGTCGTCCCGGTTTTGAGCATTTCGACGATGGCGAGCTTCGTCGTCCAGTAGACGTCCTCCTCAGTCATGCCGTCCTCGACCTGCTGGACCTTGTCCAGCCAGTCGAAGAAGGCGAGATCGTCCGCGTAATTCCGATGGATGGTCATATAGGCGTGCGTGTGGGCGTTGATAAGGCCGGGCATGATGAGCTTGCCGGATGCGTCGATGACCGAGGCGTCCTCCGCGCTCACCGATGTGGCGATGCGCTCGATCCGGTTCCCGTCGAGCAGCACGTCCGCCTTCTTATAGTGCCAGCCCTTTTTATCATACAGAAGGACCAGACCGTTTTTGAGCAGAGTTTTCATATCGTTTACCAACCTTTACCGCGCTATATATTAAAGAAAGGAGTCGTGCAGGTATTTCTCCTGCTCGCCCGTCAGCGTGTCGATGCGCACGCCGAGGGAGGAGAGCTTCCGATTCGCGACCTCAAGGTCGACCTCCCGCGGCACGTCGATCAGCTTTTCCGTCAGCTTGCCCTCGTTCTCGACCAGGTACTTCGCGGACAGCGCCTGAATGGCGAAGCTCATGTCCATGATCTCCGCGGGATGCCCGTCGCCGCAGGCGAGATTGACCAGCCGTCCCTCCGCCAGCACATAGACGTGCCTTCCGTTGGGGAGTGTGTAGGTCATGATGTTTTTGCGCAGCTCGTAGCTTTCCGTCGCGATCTCCCGCAGCCGCTTCATGTCGATCTCCACGTCGAAGTGGCCCGCGTTGCAGAGGATCGCGCCTTCCTTCATCTCCATAAGGTCGGCCTCGGAGATGACGCCGGAGCATCCCGTCACGGTGACAAAGAAGTCGCCGAGCTTTGCCGCCTCCCGCATGGGCATCACGTCGAAGCCGTCCATGATTGCCTCGATCGCCTTGATGGGGTCGATCTCTGTGACGATGATCTTTGCGCCCAGGCCCTTTGCCCGCATGGCGACGCCCTTGCCGCACCAGCCGTAGCCCGCGACCACGACGGTCTTTCCGGCGACGATCAGATTCGTCGTCCGATTGATCCCGTCCCAGACCGACTGGCCCGTGCCGTAGCGGTTGTCAAAGAGGTGCTTGCAGTCGGCGTTGTTGACCTTCACCATGGGGAAGCGCAGCTTGCCCTCCCGGTCCATGGCGTTCAGCCGGGTGATGCCGGTCGTCGTCTCCTCGCACCCGCCGATCACGTAAGGCAGCTCGCTTTGCAGCTTCGTGTGCAGCATGTGCACAAGGTCGCCGCCGTCGTCAATGATGATGTTCGCATGGTGGGACAGCGTTTCGGTGATGTGCGCGTCGTATTCCTCCGCCGTGGCGCCGTACCACGCGCAGACGTTTAGCCCTGCCTTGACCAGCGCGGCGGCGACGTCGTCCTGCGTGGACAGGGGGTTGGAGCCCGTGACGAACATTTCCGCGCCGCCCGCCGCCAGCACCTTGCAGAGATAGGCGGTCTTTGCCTCCAGGTGGATGGACAGGGCGATGCGCTTGCCCGCGAAGGGCTTTGCGGCAAGAAAATCGCTCTCCAGACTGCGCAGCAGCGGGCAGTTGCGCCTGACCCATTCGATCTTGTTCTCGCCGGACGGCGCCAGACCGGCGTCTCTTATCATGCTCATGACAATTATCCTCCATTTCCAGCGTTTGTTTATGATGATATCAAAAAAAGAATAATACAAGCGCAAATTTCCGTCAAGGCTTTTCATTGAAAAACGACGGGGTGTGTGCTATCATGGCACAGACGGACTAAGGAGACGCCCCAATATGGAGAAAAGCACTCTCAAGCACCCCTTTCCCCCACTGTACACGCCGGATTCCCGCGTGCTGATCTTAGGCTCGTTCCCGTCCCCCAGATCCCGCGAGGAGGCGTTTTTCTACGCGCACCCGCAAAATCGCTTTTGGCGCGTACTTGCCTCGCTCTTTGACGAGAACGTGCCGCGGAGTATCGAGGAAAAGAGGGCGCTGCTGCTGCGCAACCGCGTCGCGCTCTGGGACACGATCGAGTCCTGCGAAGTCGCGGGCGCGTCCGACGCCAGCATCACCGGCGTCGCCGCCAACGACCTGCGCCCGATTCTGGAGGCGGCGGATATCCGCGCGATCTTCTGCAACGGCGCGGCGTCCAAGCGCTGGTACGACCGTCTGCTGCGCGAGAAGCTGGGGCGGGACGCGGTGCAGCTGCCCTCCACCAGCCCTGCCAACGCCGCGTGGTCGCTGGAAAGGCTTGTGGAGGCGTGGGGCGAGCGCATCCTGCCGTATCTGGAGTGAAGACATGACTATGCAAACGCCCGGGATAGCGGGCAAAAAAGAGATATCCTTCACCAACCGCCAGCTCGTCGCGCTGATCGCGCCGCTGCTCGCGGAGCAGCTGCTTGCGATCATGGTGGGGCTTGCGGACTCGCTGATGGTGTCCTCGGTGGGCGACGCGTCGATCTCGGCGGTGTCGCTGGTGGACTCGATCAGCAATCTGATGATCTACATTTTCTCCGCGATGGCGGCGGGCGGCGCGGCGGTCGCGGGGCAGTACATCGGGCGGCGCGAGCAGGAGAACGCCAACTCCGCCGGTCAGCACCTCGTCATGCTCCTCGGCGGGACCTCGCTGCTCTTCACGCTGCTGCTGTACCTCTTCAAGACGGCGGTGCTGACCACCGTGTTCGGGCGCATCGACGCGGACGTCATGGCGTCGACGGACAAGTATTATTCCATCGTCATGGCGTCGATCCCCGGCATCGCGCTCTACAACGGCGGCGCGGCGATCTTCCGCACGATGGGCAGAAGCGACGTTTCGCTCAAGGTCTCGCTGCTGATGAACGGCATCAACGTCTCGGGCAACGCGATTTTGATCTTCGTGTTCCACATGGACGTCGCCGGCGTCGCCATCCCGACGCTGGTCTCGCGCACGGTGGCGGCGGCGGTCATCCTGAGCCTGCTGTGCAACAAAAAGCTTGCCCTGCACCTCTCCGACGTCCGTGCCTTCCGGCTCAACACCCGGCTGCTGCGGAACATTCTGTACATCGGCGTGCCCAGCGGCGTCGAAAACGGCATGTTCCACCTCGGGCGGCTGATTCTGTTCAGCCTCGTGTCCACCTTCGGCACGGCGTCCATCGTCGCCAACGCCATCGGCAACACGCTGGGCAACTTCCACTGCTTTGCCGGCTCCGCCATCGGCCTGGGGCTGACGACGGTCGTGAGCCAGTGCGTCGGCGCGGGCGACTTTGACGCCGCGCGGTACTACATGCGGAAGCTCACATACGCGGCTTACGCGATCATGGCGGCGGTAAACCTGCTGCTCATCGCGCTCATGCCGCTCATTATGCGCATTTACGACGTCTCGCCCGAGGCGGAGAAGCTTGCGGTGACGGTGGCGCTTATCCACGGCATCTCTGCGATCTTCCTGTGGCTGCCGTCGTTCATGATCCCGTCGTTCCTGCGTGCCGCGGGCGACGCGAGCTTCACGATGCTCGCCAGCATGACGACCATGTGGCTCTGCCGCGTGCTGTTCGCCTACATCTTCGGCAAGTTCATGGGCTACGGCGTCGTCGGCGTCTGGGTCGCCCACGCCATCCTCGACTGGACCGTCCGCAGCATCGTCTTTATCCTCCGCTACCGCAGCGGCAAGTGGACCACCAAGGCGATCAGGGGATGATATAGTAAATGCAAATCATATTTGCATTTACTATATCATTTTGATTGCCATTTCGCTCGCCGCTACGCGGCAACCGCGAAATGTGGCTTTTATAGTAAGCACATTTAATAAATGCGCTTACTATAAAAGGCGACGCCCCTGCGCCGCCTCTTGCCATTCTTTACATTTCCACTGTGATGTTGTCGGTGCCGTGCTCCTCGAACTCGCCGAGGTATTCGTCCATGCGCTCGCACAGCTCGTCGTAATTCTCCGGGGTGGGGGACTCGCTGTCCATGTCCCGCAGGGCAAGCTCCTGTGCGAGAATTTCGAAGAACATCGTGTCCTCGTACGCCATGATCGCCTCGTGGATGCCGCCGTCGGCAAACGCGCGGGAGGGGATCAGCTCGCCCTTGTAGGATTCGACCAGAGAGACCATCCCCTGATCGAGGCAATGCGAAAAGACCGCCGTTTCAACGTCGTCGTAGTCGCGGATGCGGTCGTCGCCGCGGGTCGAATTGATGACCCAGTTGCCGATGTACACGAGGTCGAGAAGCCGACGGTACTGCTTGTCAGTTAGATGTAAATCCATAATAATCCTCCATGTGCCTGCGCACACCAAATCGTAATGAATAATCCTCGGACATGGAGGATTATCGCCATGTTTCACGGCTGCCGCGCCAGCGGCGAGCGAAACGGCATTTTATCGTTCAGCGCGATTCTTCGCGCAGAACGCCTCCTTTGGAACCGCCTCGTCCGTGCGTTTCCGGGCGTGCGGCGCAGTCATAATAGATCATGATAGCTTACTTATATTATAGCAGGTTATTTTTAAAATGCTATAGGAAAAAAGGGGAAAGCGGAGTATAATTTCGGTATGAAACACTATGCAGATATCACAGTACAAAGCCTGGAGACCACCTATGCGGCGCGCGGCGTCATAGAAGCCCTGGAGGACGGCGTGCGCATCGTCTATCAGGAGCCGGAGTCGCTCGAAATGGGCGAGGTCACGACCACGCTCACCGTGCGCGGCGGCGCCGCCGTGCTCTCGCGCGATGGCGCGGTGCGCTGCGCGCTCCGCTTCGAGGAGGGGAAGGTCCACCGTTCAGTATATGAAACTATCTACGGAACGTTTCCGACGGAGCTTCGGACGCATGCGCTGCGCGCGCAGCTCGACGCGCGCGGGGGTCTGCTCGACCTTTGCTATATGCTCGCCATCGGCGGCGCGTCGGATGAGCACCGGCTGAAAATACTGGTGCGCGCGAAGGAGGAAATCAAATGAACGGAGCGAAAACGGCGCTCGTCACGGGCGCGTCGAGAGGCATCGGGCGCGCGGTGGCGGCGCGGCTCGCGCGCGAGGGCTACGCCGTGGGCGTCAACTACCACGAGCGCAGGGACAAGGCGGACGAGCTGGTCGCACAGCTGCGCGCGGAGGGGCATCAGGCGCTCGCCGTGCAGGCGGACGTCGCCGTGCGCGCGGAGGTGGACGCGATGGTGCGGCGCGTGGAGGACGCCTTCGGGCCGGTGTCCCTTCTGGTGAGCAATGCCGGCGTCGCGGGACAGGCGCTCTTTCAGGACGTTACCGACGAGCTGTGGGAGCGGTACTTCGCGGTCAACCTCAACGGCGCTCGCCACGCGATCCAGGCGGTGCTGCCGCATATGATCCACGAAAAGTCCGGCTGCATCGTCACGGTTTCGTCGATCTGGGGCCAGCACGGCGCGAGCTGCGAGGTGACGTACTCCTGCACCAAGCACGCGCTCATCGGACTGACACGCTCGCTCGCAATGGAGCTGGCGCCCTCCGGCATCCGTGTCAACTGCGTCGCGCCGGGGGTCGTCAACACCGACATGGTGCAGGTGCTGGGGCCCGAGACGCTGGAGGATTTAAAGAACCAGACGCCGCTCGGCAGGCTTGGCACGCCGGAGGATATCGCCGCGGCGGTCGCCTTCCTCGCCTCCGAGGGGGCAGGCTTTATCACCGGACAGGTCCTCACCGCCGACGGCGGCTTTTTGCCGTGACGTTCCTGCGCTGCAACGGATATTTTCCTGACAAGCGAATCGCTCGCCGCGTACTGCCGCGCGGCGAGCGATTATTTTCCTGTTGAGCCGAAGCCTCCCGCGCCGCGCTCGGTCTCGTCGAGCGCGTCGACCTCCGTGAGCTCCATCGGCAGATAGGGCAGCAGCACCAGCTGCGCGATGCGCTCGCCGTGGTGCACGGTGCGGGGGACGTCGGAGTCGTTATGCAGCGCCACGACGTACTCGCCGCGGTAGTCGCTGTCACACACGCCAACGCAGTTCGCGGGCCGCAGGCCCTCCTTTGCCGCGAGCCCGCTGCGGGCGAACACTGCGCCGAAGGTGCCCTCCGGCAGCGCGAGCGAAAGCCCCGTGCCGATCTTCACCGTTGCGTGCGGAGGGATCTCCGCTTCACACGAAAGGCAGGCGTAAAGGTCATAGCCCGCCGCCGCCGCGGTGCCGCGCGTCGGCAGAATCGCACGCTCGTCCAGCTTTTTCACTTGCACCTGTGCCATGGGGGGAGCCTCCTGTGCTTTACATATGGTAAATGAAAATATAATTTGCGCTTACTGCAATTTAGTCGTCCCAGAGGACGAGCTCGCGCCGCAGCCGGGTCTCGTTGAGGTCGATAAGCCTCTGGTTGGACGAGCCGCGGAAGCGCAGCGAGATGTCATGCCGCTGCTCGATGAACGGGCCATCCACGAGCACGTCCACCAGCGCAAGAAACTGGTCCGTCACCTCGCAGCGGGGGTGGGAACCGTCGGTGAGCAGCTGTTCGTAGGTGAAGCCAGTGTAGCACCAGACGGTCTTGTGCGGCAGCGTCTCCCGCATGTGCCGCAGAAAGGGGACCAGCGCGCGCTGGTTCTCCGGCTCGAACGGGTCGCCGCCGAGCAGCGTGAGCCCGTTGATGTAGTCGGGCGCGAGCATGGCAAGCAGCTGCGCCTCCGTCTCCGCCGTGAAGGGCTGACCGTAGTCGAACGCCCAGGTCTCGGGCTGGAAGCAGCCCTTGCAGCGGTTGGTGCAGCCCGAGACGAACAGCGAGACGCGCACGCCCTCGCCGTCAGCGATATCGCAGTTTTTGATCTCTCCGTAATACATATAATATTACCTAATATTACCCCTAATTTATCCCTTGGCAAACAGCCGAATGCCAAGCATGGTCAGCCCGTACAGGACCGGCTGATGGACGATGTAAATGAGAAGGCTTTTCCGCCCAACGGCGGGGAGGAAGGGCACCCTGGTTTCATAAAACCACTTGGGCAGCCTGCCCTCGCGGACATATTTTCCCGCCCAGGTACCCAACAGGAACACGAACATCCACGGCAGTAGCGGGAAGTAGTCCGCGGACTCGAATTCCGGCGTCACCAGCCCGAACATCCAGAGATGCGGGTTCTCGCTGGGATAGCCGTTGACGAGCCGCGCGGTCAGCAGGACGCCGAGGACCGACAGCGTCGGGACGACCCACGCCGGAAGCTTCGCCCAGAGGCGCTGCGTCAGCCCGTAGAGCAGCATGCACACGCCCAGCAGATGCAATATGCCGAAGACGATGGGCATGTCCATGACCGTTGTGACCAGCGTGATGACGAGCGCGACGCCGAGCGTCTTGAGCCCGCGCAGCACGTTGCTGTGCGAGTAGTTGGAGCTGACGCCGGAGATCAGAATGAACAGCCCCGCAAAGAAGTATTGCAGGGGGTCGAACACGACGTTGTGGAAGATCCATCGCGGCGCGCCGGCAAAGACCACCAGATCATAAAAGAAGTGGTAAAAAACCATCAGGATCAGCGACAGCCCGCGCGCGGCGTCCATCAGCTCGATGCGTTGTTTCTTTGACTCCATGAAATACTCCGGATAAAAAAGAGGGGGCGTACGCCCCCTCTTTTTGATGAATTAGAGGTGCAGCACTCGTTCCTTGATCTCCTGCGTCCGGCCCTGGTTCCAGAACTGCGTCCCGATGTAGCCGCAGGTCCGGCGCGCGACGTTCATCTTGTCCTGATCGGTGTTGCCGCAGCGCGGGCACTTCCAGATCAGCTTGCCGCC